>JAVLBT010000050.1:0-18000 GCA_031580945.1 Gracilimonas sp. | reverse complement strand
CGATCATAACTACCAAGTAATTAATTATGGCGCACGAAAGAATCGAAATTGATTTACCTCTTGCCAAAGTTTACGAACTTCTAAGTAATCCGGTTGAATTCCCTAAGTTCTTGGAGCGCATCGACAGAGTAGAACGCATAAATTCACAAACGTTCGAATATCATACTGACATCGGTGGCGAAGAGTACAAATGGACTACCAACATTATTGATAATCTAAGAAATACTCGTTTTGCCTGGATTACCATTAATGGTAATTTAAACCAAACAGGTACCATTCGCTTTACTCCTTTGGATAATGGCGAGCGCACACGTGTTGAGTTTTCTTTAGATTACCGGACGTTTTTTGGCGATCCCGAAGAAGAATTGGCGACTTTCATTGAAGATTCCCCTGCTCAGCTTGCTAAAGACCTTGCTACTTTCAAGGAATTAGCTGAAGGTGGAACTTTCAAAGAAATGTCTTTAGAGCCTAAAACTTCTGAGGAAGAAACCGAAGAAGAAGTTACCGCATAAGGTATTTCAACGAATTATACGTATTTGATGCGCATCTAACCGGATGCGCATTTTTTTTGTCAAAAATATTTTGCCATGGACTTTAGCACATTTCTTGATTCCGCTTCAAGCCAAAAGCCTCATTATTTACTCATTGGAAGTCCTATCAGTCATAGTGTTTCACCATTGATGCACAATACCGCTTTGGAGCATCATGGGTTAAACGCTGAATATCATGCAGTTGCAGTCAGACAAAGTGATATTTCTGCTTTAATCGCTCATTTTAACAGGATTGAGTTTTTGGGAGCCAATATTACTATCCCTTATAAGGAAACTCTTTTTGAAGCTGTTGATACGCTTGGAATGGAAGCGGCTCAAATTGAAGCCATTAACACCATTGTGAAAAGAGATGGTAAGATCATAGGTGAAAATACTGATGAGTATGGATTCAGGGTTCCTATAGAAGAATATGAAGATAATTTGGCTGGTGAAAGAGCTGTCATTTTTGGCACCGGAGGAGCAACAAAAGCCATTTGTTACGCTCTTCGTGAAATGGGTATAGAAGAGATCGTAATGGTCTCACGTCGACCTGGCCAATACGATCCTGCTTCAGATATAGTGATGTGTAATTATGAGAATTGGAGCGCTTATGCCGAGGAATCTGCAATCATTATCAACGCGACGCCGCTGGGAATGACACCCAACACCGAGGCCTCACCGGTTGATGATGATTTAGTGGACATTTTGTCGGACAAAATTTGTTACGATGCAGTGTATAACCCACAGGAAACCAAATTCTTGAAACAAGCAAAATCAGTAGATGGCATTCCCATCGGTGGATTGGATATGCTCATTCACCAGGGTGCAAAATCATTTAAACTTTGGACCGGGCAGGAATTTCCATTAGGACTCATAAAAATGAAATTAGATGATGTCTTCCCACATTAAATTCATAAGGCCCAAGTTACTAAATGGCGACACGGTTTCAAGCTGGTTTAGCCTTAGAAATCAGGAATTAGTTCACCCCGAAAGTACTATTCCCGGCCTAAATCTGGGTTTAAACACAGAGGATGCGGAAGAGATAATTCTGGAAAATCGGGAGCAGTTGTTAGATGAAATTGGGTTAGACGCTCATCAGATTGCATATGCCGTTCAGGTACACAAAACGCATGTAGAAGAAGTAAAACGTGGAGGCACTTATCCTAATACTGACGGTTTTGTGACCACTGAAAAAGATCTTGCTTTGGCAATTCAAGTAGCGGATTGTGCCGCGTTATTGTTTGCAGATCCGGTAAATAAAGTGATTGGTGCAGCTCACGCAGGGTGGAGAGGCGCAGCTGGAAATATCGTACCTAAAACCATCAATAAAATGATATCACTGGGTGCAGAAATTGACTTGGTCAAAACCTATGTGAGTCCGTGTATTTCACTGAAAAATTTTGAAGTTGGAGAAGAAGTTGCTCAACAATTTCCGGATTCTTTTGTAGATCGAGTAAATTATAATAAGCCGCATGTGGATTTAAAAGAATTTTTGCGATGGCAACTATTAGAAATGGGAATGATGGAATCTAAAATAGAATTAAATACAGAGTGTACCATCGATAATCCGAAGTTTTATTCCCACCGCAGGCAAAGGGAAGATAGTGGTCGGATGATGGCCATCATTAAATTAAAACAAGCTACTGATTCTTGAGAGTAAGTTATAGTCCCGGTTACGTTGCTAATATTCCTGATGATCATGTTTTTCCAATGAAAAAATTCAGTGGCTTGCATGCCTTTTTGACTCAGAAAGGAACAATCCGAGAATCTGAAGTGGTAGAGCCGTCGATGGTTGATATTTATAATTTGATCACAGCGCATACGAGTCGATATGCAAATGCGGTTTGGACGGGAAAACTTGACCGAAAGGAAATCAGACGAATGGGCCTGCCGTGGAGTAAGTCTTTGGCAATTCGTTCACGATTAGCAGTTCAGGGAACGATCAACGCTGGGTTGATGGCACTTCAGGATGGGATTTCGGGTAATTTAGCCGGCGGAACACACCACTCAATGCCCGATCATGGTGAAGGTTTTTGTGTCTATAATGATGTCGCTGTTGCCATTAGAGTTTTAAAACAGTCGATGTGGGTGAACAAAGTCTTGGTGTTTGATTGTGATGTACACCAAGGCAACGGAACGGCTTTTATTTTCAGAGATGAACCGGATGTGTTTACTTTTTCCATTCACGGAGAAAAGAATTACCCTTTTAAAAAGCCACCTTCCGATCTGGACATTGGCATTCCTGACAACACTGGTGATATTGAATATCACCAAATTCTTATTGATGCAATAGATCAGATATTCGCCCAATTTGACCCAGATCTTGTTTTTTATTTAGGTGGAATTGATCCATTGGAAACCGATCATTTTGGTAGATTATCTCTCACGCTCGGTGGTCTTCGAGAACGAGATCGAATCGTGATAGAATCCATCACGCAAAAAGATATTCCGCTTACCTTATTACTTTCAGGTGGATATGCACCCTCAGTAGAGGAAACTGTGATTGCTCATGCCCAAATGTATGAAGTGGCAAAAGAAATGGGTTTTTGATGATCATTGTTTAACTTCTAAACTCACTTAAAGCTAAATAGATTTTGAAAAAACAAAGACTGGCTATTCTTGGATCAACGGGATCTATTGGGACGCAAGCACTTGAGATTGTAAGACAGCATCCAGATAAATTTGAAATTGTGGTGCTCTCCGCAAATTCAAACTGGGAACTACTCGCTGAACAAGTTCATGAATTCAACCCTAAAAAAGCACTCATAGCTAATGAAGATCACTTTGAACAGCTGCGTGAAATAGCAGCAGATACTGAGATTTTGAGCGGTGCAAAATATTTGCCCGAATTAGCTTCCAGTGATGAGGTTGACACCTTATTAAATGCGTTGGTGGGATTTGCTGGGTTTGATTCTACACTTGCAGCCATTCAGGCCGGAAAGAAGGTTGCGTTAGCTAATAAAGAATCATTGGTCGTAGGTGGTGAGATCATCACTGATGCCTTGCGTCAATCAGAATCCAAACTCATTCCGGTTGATTCTGAGCATAGTGCCATGTTGCAGTGTTTAGTAGGAGAGCAGTATGAGGATATCGAAGAAATTATTATTACCGCAAGTGGTGGGCCTTTTCGGGAATTTACGAAGGAACAAATGAAAACGGTGACGGTTGAGCAGGCGCTGGATCATCCTAACTGGAGTATGGGGACAAAGATCACGGTAGATTCATCAACCATGATGAATAAAGGCCTGGAAATCATAGAGGCTCACTGGTTGTTTGATATTCCTGTAAAGAAAATAAGACCCGTGATACATCCGCAGAGTATCATTCATTCCATGATCACTTTTACCGATGGTTCAAGCAAAGCGCAGTTAGGACTTCCGGATATGAAAGTGCCCATTATTTATGCTCTCAGCTATCCCGGCCGTTTTCCATTGAGCACTCCACGTATGAATTGGGATGAAGCTCAAAATTTAACTTTTGAACCTGTGGACTTTGAAAAATTTCCTTGTGTAAAATTAGCGATGAACAGTATTGCATCTGGCGGCTATGCATCTGCTGTGCTAAACGCAGCAAATGAAGTAGCTGTAGAACGATTTTTGAACGGAGAAATTGGTTATATTCGTATCCCTGAAATAGTGGAAAAAAGTTTGGCTAACATTCAATGGAATGATAGTTTGAACCCTGAGACTTTAAAAGAAATAGACAAAGAGACGCGCACGTTCGCACAATCAATTAAATAATACATGGACTGGTTTTTAAGCTTATTAAATACATTGCTCATTTTTGGTGGAGCACTCATGATCCTCGTTTTTGTACACGAGCTTGGTCATTTTTTGGCCGCTAAATTTTTTGGTATGAGAGTAGAACGGTTTTCTATCGGTTTTCCACCTCGAGTTTGGGGATTCCAAAAAGGAGATACCGATTATTGCATAGGAGCAACACCACTTGGCGGATACGTGAAGATCTCCGGAATGATCGATGAAAGTATGGATACGGATCATCTCGAAAAAGAGCCGGAAGATTGGGAATATCGAAGTAAACCTGTCTGGCAGCGAATTATCACCATTACAGCAGGGGTGATCTTTAACATGATCCTTGCATTTTTGATCTATTTCGGAATGACCTACTCCAATGGTAAATCCGTTCTCCCCATTCAGGAAACCGCTGGAATGTATGTGCCCGAATCATCCATTTTGAACGAAATTGGGTTCGAAACCGGAGATAAAATAATTGGGGTAAATGGGCAAGAGGTGACTTATTTCAATGAATTGGTATCCGCCTCAGAGCTAACGGTTGATGATCTGAATTACACAGTTATTCGCAATGGGGATGAAGTCAATATCCCTGTTACACCAAACTACCTGGATAGCCTTCAAACAAGAGGTTTTCTTGATGTAAGCTATATGTTTCCAAGTAGTATTTCCTCTGTTCCCGCCGGCAGGCCCGCGGCTGAAGCAGGTTTAAAAGCGGGCGATAAGATCGTTTCTGCTAACGGAGATTCTGTATTATATTGGGCTCAGCTCGTCGAAATCATTCAAAGTGCTGATACTGCAATTAATTTTGGTGTTCAAAGAGGCGATTCTTTGTTCTATGCCTCAATTACCCCTGATCCAGAATCTAAAACCATAGGTATTGCATCACCAAGGCTGGAAACGTTAGGCTTTGAGCGCATTGATTACGGTTTCTTTGAATCTATTGGTGAAGGCTACAATCAAACCATTGAACAAACGGTAGGTATCTTGCAGGGATTTACGAGGATGATAACGGGTGATATTTCTGTATCTCAAAATTTAGGAGGCCCCATTGCCATAGCAAGTATTACTCGAGAAGCTACCGATACCGCTGGCTGGATCGGTTTTTGGAATATCACTGCATTACTGAGCATAACTTTGGCCATCATTAACATCTTGCCGATTCCCGCTTTAGATGGAGGTCATTTGGTATTTCTTTTATATGAAGGTATCACGAGGAGAGAACCATCCGAGAAAGTTCGTATGATCGCTCAGCAAATCGGATTTTTCTTAATGGTCGGCCTATTTATTTTTGTTATGTTTAATGATGCATTCAGATATTTCGGACTATAAAAATGATATCTAAAGAAGGTTTTGGAACTATAATTGTCGTAGGATTAGCCTCCATTCTAATCTCAATTTTTGCTGGATATTTTCTCCCTCAATGGATTTCACTACTGATCTACATACTTTTAGGGGCACTTACCATTCTCATTATATTCTTTTTTAGAGATCCAGAACGGATGGCTCCTGAAGGTGATAATCTCATTATATCTCCAGCTGATGGGAAAGTGGTATTTGTGAAAGATATTGATGAAGAGGTGTATATAAAGGGCAAAGCCAAACAGATCAGTATTTTTCTTTCTCCCCTGAATGTCCATGTGAACCGGAATCCTGTTTCCGGATCGTTGGAATATGTTAAATATCATCCGGGTGAATATCTGATGGCCTGGACTGAAAATGCATCAGAACTAAATGAGAGAGCTGATTTTGGTGTACTTCACCCTTCAAAGACAAAAATATTTTTCAGACAGATCACAGGGTTTTTAGCCCGCCGAATAGTTTATAATATAGCAGAGGGTGATCAACTTACAGCAGGGGATCGTTTTGGTATCATGAAATTTGGATCACGCATGGATGTTGTGGTTCCTGAAAATGTGGAGATCAAAGTTAAACCGGGCGATCATACACGGGCTGGAGAATCTATTCTTGGAGTAATCAAGACATGAAATATCCCATTCAAAAAAAATATCATTCCTTTAAAGAGCGCAGAAATAAACGCAAGAATAATAAACCACCGGTAAATAAAAAGATTGCAGTACCCAGCTTTTTTACCCTTATGAATTTATTCAGTGGGTTTTTAGCTATCATTTCAGTGTCTCAGGGAGAATTTGTGAGGGCTGCATGGCTTATAGCACTGGCTGGCTTATTCGATGTATTTGACGGGCTGATGGCTCGCCTGGCTAACGCTACCAGCGACTTTGGCATTGAGCTCGACTCGATCAGTGATATGGTATCTTTTGGTGTTGCTCCGGGATTCTTGATCTACACATGGACCCTGCATGAATTAGGTTTTGTGGGAATCATAGTAAGTGCATTGCCTCCGTTATGCGGAGCTGTAAGGTTAGCCCGATTTAACGTGAATGCGAGATTGAAGCCTTCTACAGACCATTTTATTGGATTACCCATACCTGCACAAGCGATCATATTGGGGGCATTTTTTCTGACTTTCAGAGACTCTCTTCAATTTTTTTCCTTTCTTGAGAATGGCGTCAACTCAGCCTTAATACCAATTATTGTTGTGATATCTTTTTTAATGGTTTCTACACTTCCTTTTGATAAAATACCCCGCTTTGACCGTGAAACGATTCGTGAAAAAAAAGGCAGATTTATTCTATTTTTGATTTACCTGGTTCTGATACTGCTATTCCGAGAGTATGGACTGATGCTGGTTTTTACCATTTTTATGCTCAAAGGAATAACGATAGGAGCTATTCAATTCTACACTGACGATTATGGACCCGAAGGGGTTGACGAATTCCAGGATTACAGCTGATCTATTACTTTTCTGATCTTTATTGCTGCATCTCCATCTCCAAATAGTGATGTAGTTGAAGTATTTTTTTTATGTTTTGTTAAGTACCAACCTGCTCTTTCTATAATTTTTTGAGTGTCAGTTCCAACTAATTCGCCTGCACCGGAATCAATTAATTCCTGTCTTTCGGTTTCACCGCGAAGAACCAGCACGGGCTTCCCTAAAGATGCGGCTTCCTCCTGAATGCCGCCTGAGTCCGTAAGGATCAAATTAGAACGCTCCAGAATATGCAGGAACGAAAGATAATCGTATGGGTTGGTTTGCAAGAACCGTTCACTATTGATGCTGTTTTCTTTTATTACTTTTTGAACTGCAGGATTTGGATGAGCTGGGAAAATGATCTTTAAATTTTTATGATTGGCGATCAACTGATCAACCGCCTTAAAAATTTGCACCATCGGTTTTCCGTGATTTTCTCTTCTATGAGTTGTAAGCACGATCAATGATTCGTCTGAACTGATTTGGTCAAGTATTTCTGGTTTTGAATTTTTATATGACTCAGAATTCCTGATCAGTTGTAGTGCGTCAATAACCGTATTTCCGGTAACTGTAACATCAGTTTCAAGGATACCTTCTTTCAGTAAATTTTCTTTATTCCGCGATGTGGGTGCAAAATGATGTTGAGTTAGGTGCGTGATCTGCTTACGATTCATTTCTTCAGGAAAAGGGTAGTAGGGATTATGGCTACGTAATCCTGCCTCAATATGTAGAACAGGAATTTGTAAATAAAAGGCAGCCAGAGCAGTCAGGAAAGAAGTAGAGGTATCTCCCTGAACCATGACAAAATCAGGATCAAAATCACTTAATAGGTCGCCTAACTTTGGTAGTAGCGATTGACTTAGATCAAACAAATCCTGTCCCGGTTTCATAATATTCAGATCCAGGTCAGGCTCAATATTAAACAGCTTTAGCATAGGCTCTACAAGCTCCTGATGCTGTCCTGTATGTAAAACTGATACCTTACAATGCTTCTTCAATTCATGGACTACAGGGGCAAGTTTGATGACTTCAGGCCGGGTACCAAATGCGATCAGAATATGTTTCATCTAATTAAGTAGTCGTTGGTATTGAGATTTGGTTTTTTGAGCCACATTGTCCCACGTGAATTTATGTAAGATCATTTCTTTCAGGTCTGATGTTGGCTTTTGAAGTGCTTCTTTAATAGCATTTAGCAGTGACCGTTCTGAGTTTGGGTCGATATACTCCGCATAATCTTCAAAGTAATCTTTTGGTCCACCGTGTTCTGTGATCACGATATTTGAACCTGCTAAAGCTGCCTCAAGGGCTGCAATACCAGGAGTTTCATAAAAGGAGGGGAGTACAAATACGCTGCTTGCTGCGTAAGCAGATGATAATAGTTCTGAGCTATGCGGCAGTGTTGGAATTAAGGTTACATTTTGAGCTTTATTAGCCAGTGAAAGGCAATCTTTACTATATTTGTCTTTACCAAAATCACCGATGATAACAACCGGGGCTTCCAATTTTGAAGCAATTTTTAAAATTTGTATCACATTTTTCCGGGGAGCAGATGCCTGTCCTGCAAATAAAATAAAATCTTCGATTCCATATTTTTCAACGAAAGCATCTCTGGTAGCATCCCCAAATCTTTCTTCAACTCCATTAGGAATAATCTCGATCTTGGGCTTAGGAACTTCAAATCCTTCTAATATCAAGTTAGCCTCATCAGAAGTGTTTGGAAGCAGTAGGTTCGCCTTATGGCACAAGGCTGACTTTATCCCAAAATCAGTACGGATCCCACTACCAAATTTTGAGAGGAATTTTTCAGCTTGTATAACTTTTCGAATTCGTGAAGCAGAATGATTGGTATAGAAAACGGGGGATAGCAATACAGGAATATTTAAATCCTGAATTTTTGGGATGATCTCTGAATTTTCGACCGATGCACCAAATACATGCACTAAATCGAGGGACCTACCGGTCAGGTCATCCCAGGGTGAGAGTAAAATGGGTTCAACTCCCATTTTTTTGATATGCGCAATGGTGAAATGTGCTTGGGTTCGTACACCACCGTTAACTGCTGCGATACTCATAGGAGCTACATATCCAACTTTCATAACTTATTCCTGTTTTTCCAATCCAGTATGGAGGTTTTCAATAGTCTCAGGTCTTTTTGGAATAATTTTCTGGTTTGCTTTGTACTTGGAAGATAATAGTTGGAGTATTGAAATTCGTTTGATTTATGAAGTTCAACCTTTTGGCCTGCTCTAATCAATGAAAAGCCAGTATGGTCTGTAGCATACTGAAAATACATTTCTTTAGAGTTTGAATGAATCACAAGCGTATTTTGGTCGTAAATGGCGTTAAAGTCGTTTTTGTTTCTTTTCTCCCAGAAAGCTAAAAATTCCGAAAATGTGATGATATGTAGTTCCTGTTGCCTGGCAATTTCAAAAAGGTGGTCCCAAACAATTAACCCTTTTTGTAAGGGATGATGATAAAAGAAAACAGGTTTAAATCGCCCTAATTTTTGTTGTAAAATTTGTGCAAAATACACCGCCATCGCAGCTTCATCATAGTTTTTTCTACTCAGGCTTCCCGTACATATGGGATGAACCGGAATTTGCATTGGAAGATCATTTTCTGGCTTTAAGGGGAAGCCATCAAACAGGTAAGTGAATTCTGACGTATAGCGAAATTCAAAATCCTTGAGGGTCTGTTCAAGTGCTTTATTCCAAATGCCGTAAGGGGCACAAAACCCATTTACTTTTATGTCGTTATCAGTTAAGACTTCAAGGCCATTTCGAATATTCTGCCGCGTTTTTGATACTGCTTTTGACGTTCCGTGTTCGTATCCATGCAGAGCTAATTCCTGTTCCTTAAATCCCTTGAATATTTGTAACCATTCTTTATGAGCTTCAACGTGTAGGAACCAGGTTCCTTTTATAGCATGCTTTTTTAGAATTTTATACAAATTTATAATTGATTCCTGATTGCCGTAATCAGTATCTATACGGAAACCAAAAACGGGTTTGGTTACAGGAGAAGACCATTTATTGACAAAGGGTAAAGATCGACGATAATGCAGTTGCCGTAGGGTGATAGTAAAAGCATCAATCAGAGCTTGCTTTGTGACTTTACTGACTATTTCATCCGGGAATAAACCAGATTCACTAAAGAATCTTCTTCTTTTATATCCAGTTTGTTGAAGTAGCAGCGGTAAATCTACACCGTAAAAGCCAATTACACCTCGCTTCCAAACCTGGAAGTGGATCATTCCTCCAAAGAGTTTTGCTTCCTGATGGAATTCAGCTTCCCGGTAGATGCTTAAAGCCGGGATGTGTTCAAAATCCTTATTCGATGTGTTGTTGTACAGGATTTGAGCATTTTTTCTATAAAAATGGTGTTCATGTAAGAAAGGATGTACACCCTTCATTTCAATTAAAGACCCTCCATCTTTCATAAATTGATGCAGTTCAGTAATTGCATGTGAGTCAGGATAGGTATTTAAGATTATTACACTGTAATTAGAAGCTAATTCCAGGCTATAGTTCACTTTTTCATAGCTTACGCCGATCTGATCTAAAGCAACCATCCATTGCTCGTCCATAGTTTGTAAGCCAATGCAAAGACGTTGTTTCATTCTTTTAGCTTTCTTTTAGCCCATTCTATATGTTCAAAGTTGATTACGTTAGTCCACCATACAACTAACGAAAACACCACAGCTGCCAGTATGATATTAATGTATATGGGTAATGGGAACCAATTAAAAATAAAGAAAAGTAGTAAAGCAGTAGCATAGCTGATAACAACAGGACGGAGATAATTTAATGGCACGACTTTTCGGAACCAAAAATAGGTAAAGGAAGTAATGATAATTTCAGAGATTGAAACAGCAAATGCGGCTAACAATACATTTCCGAATGCTGAAAAACTAAAAATCACGACTGCAGATAACGTACCGCCAAAGCAAGTAGCTAAAAAATATTCACGGTCTTTATTAGTGGCAATCAAGCCAAAAGAGAATAAACTATTGATAAAAGTGACGGCGATCATGACTGATAGGAGTTGAAGGATCTGAACGCTTCCCGCATATTCTGCCCCATAAAGAATACCGATTATTTGTTCAGCTCCCACAGCCGCAATTAGGGCAATTAATGCACCACCAGCGGCAGTAAAACGAAATACCATTCCAATTTTTTGTTTAGCAGTATTTTGATCGATACTCCAGATTGAAGACAAGTTTGGCAGCAACAGATTTACAAATACCCTATCAACCATCATTGCGATTACGACGATACGGAAAGCGGCACCGTATAATCCAGCATCTTTTAAGGAAAGGATGGCACCAATCAAAATTGGAGGAAGCAGATGGACGATCTGAGCAAAAAATTGTCCAAGGCCAAGGATTGAACTGGATTTAATCAGGTCAGGGTAGATCTGTATTCCCCTTGAGGGCAAAGAAAAGGGTTTATCCTGAATGGCAAATGTAGCTAAAGTAAGAGCGGCTACTGCCACACCAACCGTGTATAAAACCGGTACAAGTGTAACATCTTCCATATTATTAACCAAGAAAACGACCAGTAAAAAGTAAAATAATCCGTTCAGAACTTTGGAAAGTGCAATTTTTCCAAATTCCTGTTTTCCGGAATAAAACCACTCCATGAGGGCCATATATGGAATGATTGAATACAAATAGCCTATGATAACTTGTTTTTCAATATCACCCATTTCAATCATTGACACCACAATAGTAGATCCAACTAAAACCATTATACCCAGCAACAGTTTCATCCTGAAGATCTCGAGAACTCTGAAAATGCGCTTATTAGGCTCTTTTGCTGTTTCCCTTGTACCAATATTGTTCAGGCCAAGATCCGTAAACCAGGTTGCGTACCCTAATATGGATATAGCTACGGTGATAAGCCCATAAAACTCAGAGCCCAGTGTTCTCGCCAAATAAATGGAAGTGACAAATGACAATCCTCGACCGGCAATATCACCAGTTGCAATCCAAAATGCTTTTTCTTTTAGCTTAGCTGGCATCTTCAGGCACTTTCAAATGATAATCCAATTCTTTTTTAAGGCCTGCTTCATCTTTAAAAAGGTGCACATTTTTTAAATTTCCTTTATCTGTAAGACAACCAAGGTCTGGGGCAATGATCTTTTTACCATATGATCTGGCCATATGATATCCACCGGATGAGAGAATTTCACGATAATGGAAAATGCAATAATCCGAAGCAGAATAAAACCACGGTACATGTTCTTCGGGTATAAATCGCGCTACCAGTATGATCTTTTCACTTCTCTGGGATTTCTCTAATAGTTCATCATACAGGTCCTGATTTCCCTTTTTTACAGGGCCTACGATCATTAATCTGCAAGCAAGGTTAGATTTAATTATTATTTCAGCTACTCGTTCTATCTGCTTATAGCGGCTGATGTTACCAAACATCAATAATAATTTGTCACTCTCGTTTAAGTTACATTTATAGGTTGTATTTAATTGTTCAATCGCTTTACTGCGATCAACTGGAAATGCGGGAAATTCAGGGTGGGGTACCAGGCGGAATTTGCTAATTGGAGCTTTCAGTCGTTCACTCATTATCTGTACAGCCCGGTTACAGTGAACATGCAATACTGTAGCCCAACTGGCCATTTTTTTATGTAGGAAATGATGCAGTTTTAGATATTTCTGATCGTGGGGAAATTCGTTGTGAAGTGTCCAGACAATATTACCTCCCAGCTTATGAAATAAGTAGATGCAAAGGATCTTCCACGGCATTCCGGACAAGGATTTAAAATCCTGAAATTCCAGCCAATGATAATGGAGTATGGCTTTTCTTTTATTTGATAGTAATCCAAAAAGAAACTTAAAGTGATTGAATACACTAATTGGCTTGATATCGTAGGTATCTCCGGTAATCAGCTTCTCATATAGGAGATATAAGTAGTCTGATTGTTTGGTATCAAATCTGATAAGCGGAACTACATAGATTGTTTTCGCTTCCGGGT
This sequence comes from Gracilimonas sp., assembly GCA_031580945.1. GTDB lineage: Bacteria > Bacteroidota > Rhodothermia > Balneolales > Balneolaceae > Gracilimonas. The sequence continues at coordinate 4,891 of JAVLBT010000050.1, read as the reverse complement.
CAATTGATGCATAAATCTCATCAAGAGATGTGTCCTCCATAAATTCCCCTATACGAATTGTTTAAAATTTATACTGTAAACCAATGGAATGTACAGTTCCGTATCCGGTATTGAAAGGAATGAGGGCATAATTAAATGCAAGTTCGCTGACCATGAAGGATGCTCCAAAGGAAATAGGGCGAACGTCGTTCTGAGGTTTAAAACCACCACTTAATTCAATAACTTCAGCAATATTAAATGCTAAACCCAGATTTAAATAGGGGTCGCTTCCTTTGTAATCCACAAAATCTTTTTCATCGATTTCTTCTAATGGATATACATAATCTGTGAAAAGTTTTACCATAACCGGAAGGTCATCATTTTTAGGTGGGAGGAAGCGAATAAGATCAGCGGAGAGTCCGATCTTGAAATTTGCGGGTAGTTTTGTGGCTTCATTGACCAAAACATCCATTTCACCAAGGTTTGAAACGGAAGCACCAGCACGAAGCCTTTCATCCAGAAATTGACTGGCAATTCCAGCACTGAAAGCATACCCATTAGCGCGATAGGTAAAATTTTGTTCATTCAAAAACTGAAAAGAACCTCCTAATGAGAAATAATCAAAGTCGTAAGCGTAGGCCCCGGCAATTGAGATGTACCCGATAGAAAATGTTCCATTTGCAGGACCTGGATTATTTCTTTGCTCATAGTCATCAGAAGCGGACGTATAAAATGAAAATGCAACCGCTTGCTTACCACTTTTGAAATTTACACCACCAAAGATATTATTAACTCCAGCAACCCAGGCCGAATATCCAAGATCAATGGATGAAAATTTATTTAAAGCCAATAAAGCAGGATTTGAATAGATGGAAGCGGCTCCATCTGCAATCGATGTTGTAGCTTCAGATTTAGACAAGGAATAAGCAGTGGGAGAAATTTCCAGGAGCTGAAACCCTCGTCCGGTATCTTGTGCCCGGAGGCTAAAGTTCAGAGTTAGTATCAATATTATTGTCAGTAAGGATCTCATAAGTTCAGTCGAAGTGAGAATACATGCATATTAGATAAACGGTACGGTTCTATGACAAAGGCATAGTCAATGGAAGGGGAAAATACATCAAAAGGCAAATGAATGGAAAAACCGCTGCTCATTCCCCAGCTGTCAAAATTCGTTGTTTCCGGGATATTCCATCCGCCTCTCAGGGTGAAGCGTTCATGAGCCCTCCAGGAGGAGCCAAAGCGAAGTTGTGTAGAACTTGTACGTATCATTTCAGTGTTTGAAATGGTGGTGGGAACCCCATTGTCTATAAACATTTCATTGTTAATGGTTTCCGATGAATATGCTTGTACTTCAAAATCACCGGATACCGTAAGTTTTTCTGATTGCCAAGCCAGCCCAAATATTACACGGGTTGGAAAGTTGTTCACAACATTTCGGGCCTGATCCAGATTGTACAGATCCTGTGAATTCCAGGAATAATTGGCAAAAAGATCTTTAACAGATGCTGCAACATTCATGTGTGAACTTACTTCGTACAGGAAACCAAAATCAACCCCAACTGCTACGGCATTGCTTAATTCCTGATGGTAATTGGCCAAACTGAATTTCAAACCAATGCCGGCATTGAACGTTTCACTTAAGCGAATGCCAAAGTTACTTGCGAGCTGATACTCTGAAATATCAAAGAGTTCAGTTGGGTAACCGCTTTGGGTTCGTCCGTCAATATCATTTACACCCGCTCGTAATAAAGTGAATGAAAGCCCGGCGGTGGGAGGTAGATCAAATTGGGCTCCGGCAGTTTGTAAAACACGGTCGAACGGAAGAATTCCTGAGGACAAATCAACCTGGCCTGCTCCGAATTCCAAAGCAGCATGGGCGGGGTTGTAGTAGGTGTAAGCTCCTTCTGATGTCACAGCCGACATAGCATTGCCCATTGCTAATCCGCGCGCGTTATAGCCAAGGCGAGTAGAAGCCCCGGCAAATCCGCCATTTTGAGCGAGCAGTTCAATTGGAATGAACCCAAGTATAAGTAGGAGAGTTAAGGCTGAGAATAGTATTTTTTGTGAAATTGATTTCCTCATTATTCAATCACCAAAATTTTGCCGCTCAACTGGCCATTTTCTGTTTCCACTACATATATATAAGGACCGTTGGCAACTTTTCGACCTTTTCCATCATAGCCATCCCAAACGGCTTCATATGAGCCTGCGGAACTTGAAATACCCTCCAGTTCCCGAACCAGGTTCATGCCAAAATCAAAAATGCGGACGTTGACATTACCTTGTTCTTCTACTTCAAACTTGATGCGAACTATATCATAAACAGAAGTAGAAAAAGGATTGGGATAGGCATAGGTGTCGGTATCGCGGCCTTCTTCATCGTGGATGTTACCACCGCTTAGAGGAAAATTGACGCGAGTAATTTGCCAGTTGTTAAATTGTTGATTGGGCTCGCAGCAAGCATGAGATGCGATTCCATCCGAAGTTCCAACCCAAATACGATTAGTTGTAGCTGCTACTGTATAATATTGAGCCGATGCTTTTATAAACGTGTTGGGACTTTTAATGGGGGGTAATTTGATCCATGTTTTGCCACTGTCATTTGATGTGAAAAGTCCGTTATTACCAGCGGCAAATACATAGCCATCCTTAAAACCGATATCATTGATGCGTTCGCCCTCCAGCATTTGAGTGAAGGTTTCTCCGCCATCTTCGGTGTAGACGAGTCCTTGTTGCTGTGGAGAATTTGCGATCCTATTTGTCATCCAGATTCTGTTGGTTCCTGGCTCTTCTTCTATTGAAATAATCCAATTTCCAAGTAATCCTGAAGAAGTATTATTGAAGCTAATGTGTTTCCAAGATATGCTGTCAGTAGGGGCGGTCAGAGCATTTTCAGAAATATTTACACCACCTGCACTGCCGAACCACACACGATTTTGGGAATCAATTAATACTCCAAAACCTTTCAAGTTATCATCTTGAACAGAGTTATACTTATTTATTGTTTCAACACAGTTATTATTACTGTCTCGGTCTGTACAAGTAATCCAATAATAATCATCTCGCTCAGGAGTAAGCTCTTCAAATTGAGCAGGAGGAAGTACGATGCGCTCCCACGTTTCACCAAAATCAGGACTTCTTATCAAGCCTGAAGCCCAATTTGCAGAAAAAATAACATCTCCTTTAAAATCAACTGAATAGGGTGGTGATTGCTCAGGTACCGTAATTCTTATTCTTTCATAAGTTTTCCCTCCGTAAACAAAAGTAGTATCTTCCTCTGCTTGAGGATCAGTAAAAAAGGGTATATAAGTCCAGTTATCACCACCGTCAGTGCTTTTGTAATATCCATAGGCAGCATGCACACTCCCACTTTGGATCTCAGCTGAGTAACCTAAACCGCTAATAATGGTGTCTTGAGCCAATGCCAGTGAAAAAACACGTCCAACACCATTTAAAACACTATCCGCATTTTCCGGCGTGTACCATTCTGGGCGATTGTCGATGTTTCTATTCAGGGAAGGACTGATCCAAACTGTATCTCCAAAAGCAGCTATGGTGCTAACTCCATTTTGGCGGATGGAGTTGAATTGGTCATCGACAGGGCCCACGACTTGGGCAGACGATATTAGCGGGATTACCAGGAAGAAAAAGGCTGCGGTCAGTTTATGCATCTATTTTACTCCCTGATTATTAGTGTACTTTTAACTGTGTCACTTACCAAATCTCCTCTGTCAATGGCATAATACTCTAAATCATAGGTGTCTGGTTGATTTGCATTACTTATTTCGAGGGTCAGGGTGAAAACGGAATCCTGAGCAGTTTCATCACCTGAATCTCCTGAGGTTTGTCCGTCGTTTAGAAGTTGGAAAGGTGAACCGCTAACTTCTCCTGTGGAATTGCTAATTAATCTCATATAAACTGCTTCAATTGTATTTTGCCCATCTTCATCCGTCACTTTTGCTTTAAATTGAATTGGGGTTGAGCCGCTGGACGGAATTTCTACTTCATCAGGATTTTCTACGCTTTTAATCTCTGGCGGATTATTTGAAAATCCTTGAATGCTAAAACCCGTTTGCGCATACACTTTGGGATTATCCTCGAAAAATACATTCACAATATAATCTTCTATAGAAGTGGTTGTGGTGGGGAGATTGGCTTCAGCCCTAAAATTATATTGCTGAGATTTTGAAGGGGATAATTCGCCTTCCAAAACTGTTTCGCCGGAGCTTTTAGATGAAATAGCATATTGAGGATTTTGATCTGTATTTAGATTCGAGATCAAGGAATTAAGCGAAATTGTAACGGTGGTGTCTTTAAATCCGTCGTCTTCCAAAGTGAATTCTACTTCTGTTGGGGACAAATCAAAAGACTCAATGGCGGGTGAATCTGAAAGTGGATTCTCCGGTGAGGTGGTAGAATCACAGGAAATTAATCCCACCGAAAGAATAAGTAAAAGGCTGCAGATGAATAAATTTTTCAAACGTAAGCGGTACTTTAAGATGAGCATGAATGGTACGGATTCATGATTCTTAATTCCAATACGTATTCACCTTTTACAAATTGTGCAGATTCTATATTGCATATACTTAATGAGGCTTTTATATTCGGCTCGTTATGAAAAACCGAATTGCTGAATTACATACTTGGTGGTGGCCTGTTATAGAAAATAACAGTGGGACTGCTACGTAATTGAGCGATTGAGATAAAGAATTTTAAAAACCCACTGTTCAACCGAATGGTGGGTTTTTTTGTTTATGGATTGGTTGTTGGTTAAATATGAAATGGTTATTCGTAATCACAATTAACTAATAACCATGCGATCGTAACCAGGATATATGATGTATTGTGTAATTTGAAATATGCCCTCGTTCAACACGCTCTGTGTTGGAACGAATGAATGAATAACCAAATG
>JAVLBT010000004.1:0-59957 GCA_031580945.1 Gracilimonas sp. | reverse complement strand
GCTAAATATGCATCCCCAAACGTATTCAGCATTCGCAACCTAATTTCTGGCTGATTTTCAAAATTCTGAATACGGTTCTTACCCAATTCAAGAAGGTCAAAAACACTGAGTGTATCACCCACATTTTTCTTTGGGTTCGCCTGCTCAAACAGGTCAACCATATAATCAGTAACAGCGGTAGCTTTATCAGCTTCTAACTCTGCGAGTTCACGTTGTTCATTAATTTGCTGTAGATGATAATTTCCAAATAATAAGCTGCCAAAAATGATGATCAGTACTATAGAAACGGCTTTATAATTACGCTTGGTAAATTTTGTTATACGATAGCTGACTGAATCCCTTTGGGCAATCAGAGGAAGTGCTTTTTCATAGCGTTCAAGGTCTTCCAAAAGCTGTGATGCCGATTCATATCTATACGAAGGCTCCTTGCGTGTGGCTTTCATGATGATGGCAGACAACTCTGAATTTTCTTGTAAATGAAGTGTTTGGGAAAAATCCGGGCTACAAATAGAGGCCTGAATTTCTTTGAGGGTTTTGTTTTTGCCATCCATTGCTTTACGACCAGACAGAATCTCATAGAGAACCAGGCCCAATGTATACACATCCGTGGCGGTGGTGATGGGGTCCATCTCAAACTGCTCAGGAGCGCAGTAAGTTGGACTTAGTAGCTTGGTTCCTGCTCTGGTTTGTAAAAAAGTCTGATCTGAAAACCCGGGATCCAGAAGTTTGGCAATGCTGAAATCTAAAACTTTGACTTGTCCATCATTATTTACAAATACATTGTTGGGCTTTAAGTCGCGGTGCACCACCAGGTTTCTATGGGCAAAACGAATAGCTCCACATAGTTGACGAAAAAGTTGAAGTTTTTGGCCCTTTCCAAGTTGATTTTGAGTACAGTATTCAAGCACAGATACTCCGTCAACATATTCCATGATGAAATATGGATTACTGTCTTCTGTAACTCCTGCATCCACAAAATGAGCGATATTGGGATGATTGAGATTCGCCAAAATCTCCTGCTCCATCCGAAACCGAATAAGGCTTTCCTGAGAATGAAGGCTGCTGTGTAAAATTTTAATAGCTACAGACTGTTGGATGGATTTATCACTCCGTTCAGCCTTAAATACGGTAGCCATGCCCCCATGACCCAGAATTTCAATTATGGTGAAATTTCCAACCCTAACCCCAATATATTTTTCAGCAGCCGTGCTTTTATCTTTTTGCAGTTCTTCGAATAATTCTTGCTTTTCGAGACTACCTGGTTCAAGAAAATTCGTTCGATTAGCCTGATCTATAGAATCTAAGAACTTTTCTGCAGCCTGTAAGAGTTCGGTATCTTCTCCTGCCTTATTCCTAATGAAAGTCCGCCTTTGATCGGCAGGGAGGTCCAGAGCCTGATCAATGATCTGTTCAACTTGTTCCCAACGCTTGCCATCCATAACGAATCCTATCTTTTCATTTCTATACTTACCTATAAGGCGTAATCGAAGATTAAATTAGTCCAAATGCTATAGGTCTTCCTTTAATCGCTGATATAGCCACCCTTTGGCTTTTTGCCAGTCTCGTTTCACTGTGGCAGCAGAAATATCCAGCGCATTGGCTGTTTCTTCGATCGTCATTTCCCCGAAATACCGACACTCAATTACGTGAACGAGTCTTTCATTTTTCTGCTCAAGTTCCTGCAAAGCATCTTCGAGGTCTATCAGCCAGCTTGCTTGCCTTTCAGCAGCAAATAAATGATCTGCATAGGTGACCGGTTGTTCTTTTCCTCCACGTTTTTTTGCGTTCTTCTTCCGGGCATGATCTATTAATATCCTACGCATGCACTTTGAAGCCATAGCATAAAAGTGTGAACGGTCGTTGTAGCTAACCTGATCAATGTCAATTAGACGAATATAGGCCTCATGTACCAGATCAGTTTTAGAAAAAGTATGATCAGGATCTTCCCTGTTGATACGCATATGAGCAATTTCTCTGAGCTTGTCATATACAATTGGAAGCAACTGCTCGTAAGTATCAGTTTTATTGGTATCTGATTGCTGTAAAATCTGTGTTACATCATTCATAGTAGAAAAAATTTGAGCTCATTTCTTCTTGACCTACGCCTATAAAAGTGAGCCTCTAATACTAATTATTTCGACGGTTATATGAGGATAATATGCAATAATTAATCTTTAACGGCAAAGTTATGTATTCATTACGTTTTAGTATTCAAGGTAAATATTCAATTCAAATCTTTTTAATTGGGGTATTAACGATCTTAGTGGCAGGTCTTATGGGGTGTGAAAATTCATCAGGTGTTGAAGAAGAGGACACTGAACCTGTATCCGATCTGGAACCAACCATTGAAAGTATTGAACCTACGAGTGGCATGGTAGGTACAGAGGTTCTTATCGTAGGATCAAATTTTGGGCAGAATTTAGAAGAAGTTTCCGTGAATTTTAATGGAACACAAGCGGTACTTAGCTCACTATCACCAGAAGAGATTGAAACAACTGTACCGGAAGGTGCGAGTACTGGGCCTGTAAATGTAATAATAGCAGGGGAGGAAGCAAGCGGACCTACATTTACTGTTGAAGAACCAAAACCAACAACAGGTTCATTGATTGTTACCATCGAAACTTCCGGAGAAGAAATTGACGAGGATGGCTACATAGTATCCCTGGATTCAGGGTCTGAGTTTACAACGGCTGTGAATGATACGGTTACAATTGAAAATCTAAATGAAGGAACATTTCAATTAACTCTTTCTGAGGTAGCTGATAATTGTGATGTTGAAAATGAAAACCCCAAATCGGTTTCTATAACTGCCGGTGATACATCCAATGCAAATTTCTCAGTTATCTGCGAGGCACCGAATACAAATACATTGGATATTCCTCTCAACAATAAAATTGTTGGAGTTTCTTACAGTTCCGACTTTAGGAATAGAGTATTGGCCGCAATCAATCCGGACGGTACAGAAAAAGTTATACTTACCGATGCCCGAGAAGATCTGCTTGCACCTGATATTTCACCTGATGGACAATCAGTACTTTTCTGGGGAGCTTCTGGCATTCATAAATTGTCATCTTCGGGTGAAGAAGTTTTGGCAAGTGGGAGTGAGCCATCATGGTCACCGGATGGAACCCAAATTGCATATTTAGTGGGAGATGATATGTATACAATGAATGCTGATGGAAGTAACCAAGTGCAAATTACATCAGAAGAAAACACAAATGAAGTGGAAAGCCCGGCGTGGTCACCGAATGGAGAACGAATTATCTTTAGATGTGATCAAGGATTTGGAAATGGGGCAAACCAACTCTGTATTGTTAATTCAGATGGTACTAATTTAACAGTACTCACCAATAATGAATACACCTATCGTGCACCAGCATGGTCACCAGACGGTACTAAAATTGCCTTTCATGGCTACTTTGATGACAACAGTGGAATCAAAGAATCCAGAATATTTGTGATGAATGCAGATGGAAGCAACGTGGTGCAGGTTACCGAAGATTTATCCATCCATCCCACCTGGTCACCAGACGGTACTAAAATTGCCTTTGTCGGAAATCTAAATGGAGATCGAGATGCTGAAGATACATCCAGTCTTTACTCGATTAATATAGATGGAACAGATAAACAACCTTTTCCCGGACATATTATAGCTATACGACCAAATAACAGCAATACAACACCCGTTGGTAATGGTGGGCCGGATTGGGGACCAGGAAATCAATAATCGATTATAAATTACTTTTAAACGTAAAAGCCGGCTGAGAAGTCGGTTTTTCTATTTTTTGGAAAGGTTGGCAGAAACAATCGAAACATTGGATTTAAACTTATCATACTTGGCGCGGCGAATGGCGCTGCCTTCAAAGGTATCATCATATTGTTTTGGGGTGAGGTTTTCCCAGAAGTCTAAATTCCGGTTTACGACATGATCCCGAGGATGCAGATCCTCAAACTGTGCAATCACTGACTTACTGTTCCAGGGACACACATCCTGACAAATATCGCACCCATATACCCAGTTTTCGATCTGTGGTTGTAGATCTTTTTCGATTTGCTCTTTTAGCTCAATAGTGAGATAAGAGATACATTTAGTGGCATCAACGCGGTAAGGTTCATGAATAGCATCGGTAGGGCAGGCATCAATACACCGCGTGCATGTCCCACAGTGATCTGTCTCAGGCGTATCATAGCTCAGTTCTGCATCTATGATCATCTCACCAATAAAAAAGTAAGACCCTATTTGCTTGTTGAGCAAGTTGGAGTTTTTCCCGATCCATCCAAGTCCGGCTCTTTTAGCCCATACCTTGTCCAAAACAGGAGCTGAGTCGGTAAAAATTCGTCCTTCTATTCCGCCGATCTGATCTTTCGTAAATTGGAATAGGTGCTTCAGTTTTTTCTTTAAAACTTTGTGATAGTCCCGGCCCTGCGCATACTTGGAGATCAGAGGTTCATCCTTGATACCAATTTGTTGGACATGGCTGGGGTGATAGTAGCTCGCTAAAACAGAAACGACGGTTTTTGAACCGGGCACAAGTTTGGTAGGGTCTACCCGTTTATCAAAATGATTTTCCATCCAGCCCATGGTACCATTCTTATTTTGGGTGAGCCATTCCTCAAGGCGGCGCTCCTCATTCGGAAGATGTTGAGCTTTAGCAAACCCACAGGCATCGAAACCGAGCTTCAGCGCATGAGCACGGATTTCTTCGGTACGTTTTTGTCGCTGAAACATCAGGGAATTATTTCTCTGGAACCAGTTTTTCGCCTTTCCAGATCAAGTTCTGAGTTTTTCCATTTACCATTCGAACTGTTCTTGCACGATATTTTTTGACCACGGCATAATCATGAGTTACCATCAGAACGGCCATTCCTCGATTATTGATAGTACGGAGCAACTCCATGATTTCTTTGGTCGCCTTGGGATCCAGGTTTCCAGTTGGCTCATCAGCTAAAAGAATTCGAGGTTCATTAGCTAACGCTCTTGCTATTACCACTCGCTGCTGTTCACCCCCGGAGAGGTCTCTTGGCATGTGTTTTCTGCGATGGCTTAAACCCACCATTGTCAAAACTTCCAATACCCGCTGCTTGATGAACTTTGGCTTTTCTCCGGTTACCTGCAGGGAAAAAGCTACATTATCATGAACGTTACGATCTTCCAAGAGCTGAAAATCCTGAAATACAATGCCAAGTCGCCGACGCAGCATGGGAACTTCACGGTCACTGATCTTATTGACCGGATAATCTGTGACACGCACGACCCCTGAATCCGGTATAATATCCCGGTATAGCAGTTTCAGAAATGAACTCTTACCAATGCCGGTGGGGCCAATGAGATAGGCAAATTCTCCGTTATGAAGTTTGAAGTCCACATCTTTCAGCACCATATGCTGATCAAATCTCAACGATACGTCTTTTAATTCTATTACGGCTGTTTCTGACATCTAAGCACCATGGTTATTCGTGTACTGTTCTCATCTGCGTCCACCAAATCAAATCCTTCATATTTGGCTACCCGATGATAGGGGGTTTGTTCCAAAATTGACAGCATTTCCTTGAGAGAGTAAATACGTTGTTTATGAATTTCTTTATACCTGTTAAGTACGGTTCTATTATCCTCGGCAAGTTCCTCAATCTCAAATTCATTGTAGTGAAACTGTTCAGCAGGTTCATATCTGCTTTCCCTGAAATAACGGTACTGTTCAAAACTTCCTTCTTCATTATTCAGGTAGTCTACAGCTTCAAGCGAGTTTTGCGGAGTTGAAAAATCAAAGATCAATAAACCACCTTTTTTTAAAATTTCATGACATCCCCATAGCATTTTCAAGATCTCATCTTCAGTATGCAGGTAATTAACGCTGTCAAAAACCGAAAAAATAATATCAAACCGTTGTTCTGTGCTGATATTTGTGAAATCCATCGTATCAAACTGTATATCAGCTTCTTTCTCCGCTGCCTTTTGACGGGCCATTTCAATCATAGCGGCTGACTGATCAGTGGCATGTAAAGTATATTCATCAAATTCGGAGAGATGAATACTTATTGCACCGGTGCCACAAGCCAGCTCTAAAATATACTCGGGATCAGGATGGTGCGTTTGTATGACCTCATCAATAAAATCTGCCCACATTTCATAGTCCACGTCCCTCATCAGGGTATCATAAATGGGAGCAAGAATAGAATAAATATCAGAATGTTCAGGGTTCACTAAATCGTTGTTTTGCAAGTTTTACTGCCAGTGAATATGCTTCTTTGAAAGAAGATGGATTTGCGATGCCTTTCCCAGCGATATCAAAAGCAGTACCATGATCCGGGGAAGTACGAATGATAGGGAGTCCGGCCGTAAAATTCACCCCTTTCCCAAATGAAAGCAACTTAAAAGGAGCGAGGCCCTGATCATGATACATTGCGAGTATAGCATCGTATTGTTTGTGTAGCTGCTGACCAAAAAAACCATCGGCTGGAAATGGTCCGTTGACTTCAACTTCCGGGTAACGTTTTTTTAAACTTTGGATAAGTGGTGTGATCATATTCTTTTCTTCAAGACCAATGACACCACCATCTCCGGCATGAGGATTCAAGCCAAATATGGCAACTTTAGGACGTTCGATACCAAAGTCTGACTTCAGGCTTTGTGCCAAAATTTGGAATTTTTTCTCAATCAATTCCGGGCTTATGGTTTGAGCAACTTTCCGAATGGGGATATGGGTGGTAACAAGACTGACCCGCAGATCTCCGCTTACCAACATCATTAAAACTTCATTCGTATTGGTTTTAGAGGCTAAAAATTCCGTATGTCCTGGGATCTTATATCCCGCAATGTTTACAGCTTCCTTAGAAATTGGTGCTGTTACCAAAGCATGGGCATTATTATTCATACACAATCTTATACCTGCTTCAATGGATTTCATTGCAAACTTACCACTGTGATGTTCTTTTTCTTTTTCTTCAAAATCAGAATCCTTCAATGTGGTCTCAAGATCCAATACGTTAACAATTCCATCTTTTATATCCGATGAGTTATTTGGAAAATGGCAGGAGAGAGTAGTAAAAAGATCCAAAGTATATTGTTCCAGAATACTTTTCGGAGCTAATATGATTGGCGTTGAATGACTAATTAGAACTTTATCTGCAAGGGTTTTGAGAATAACTTCCGGCCCAATACCTTTATAGTCTCCAATTGATATTGAAATACGCGGTATAAACTCGGTCATATTTATTTAGTTGAAACCAGTTTGAAATCACCAAAACCTGTGGTGGCTTCAAAAATGAAAGTTCTGTTAGGATATTCCCAGACCTCTAAAGTTCGGTTTCGCTCGGGAAAGCGGCGTTCTTTGTTTTTTGGTGGGCCAAATTTGATATATACTTCCCCCTGATCATTTTCATGGCCCATCGGATTCTCCTGAGAGCCAAACTCATTATAGGCATAATCGATTCTTCGGTAATATTCAGCCATTAGTTCATTGTAAACAGTATTTGGGGTAGGATCTTTTTCATCCCAAAATGCTCTGAATTTTTGCTCCCGTTCTCTGCTATTTCCTCGGTTGATACGTTCAATTTCCTTTTCTGGTATGATGTACTTTAAATGTTCTATAGCAATATCAAGGTTATATAAGCTGGCAGGCATATCGGCCCAATAGGTGCTGAAAAACCGGCGGGCAACAGGTTTTTCGGTACCTTCATTTTCTACAGTGAGTATGTAACCTGCATTTTCAAAAGTGTTTGCCGGGATCTTATGAACGGCATAGGTATATCCATTTTCATGGTTTGAAAGCGTTAACGACGGCTGTTGATTATTTTTGAGTAGAGCGACAGATTTAAAAAACAGATCATCTTGCTTCAACTCAGAGCTATATATTTCTTTGGCTGAGGTTGTGTCCTCACGATTAACCCGGGCCCGATGTATTTTGAGGGTATATTTTTCTCCATTTTCATATTGAGGAATCCGGATCATAACATGAAAGTCTTTCCCAAACACCACATTTTTTTCCATGTTCATCAACACATACTCTTGTTGTTCGCCGGCCTTTACAACATTTCTTATAAGATAAACTTCACCTCGTGCTGATTTACTTAGGTCAGGGATTCTGATATTTTGTCTTTGGGTATTACGCTCATTCACTTCTTGCATCATAGCAAGCTGTAGTACAAAATTGTATTTACCTGCTGGCAATTCAGTTCGAAGAAAACCCGACGCATATTTTTTTCTGGATTGTGTTTCCTCAAAAGATTGTGTGTGTAAAGTATCCGCCCAATAATCTCTGGTCACTGAATTCATGGAATTTTGCTGTTTCCGGCCAATTTTGCCTTCAAAGATCTCAGCATTCAGTCTTATGGTAGAGTAAAATTCAGCCCCTGCCGGAAGGTCATATTTATGATTTACCGGAAGTTTTTTGAAAGGTATAAAGTCGTTGTTAAACCTGAATATAAAGGCGAGTGTTGTCAAGCTATCATTGCCCGGGAGAATGAGGTCTTCAATAAAAATTTCGGGCGCTTGACTTCTTGCTACCAGCTGAGGGTAGGTAACCCGTTGTGCAAATAAGCTTCCGGATATTCCAGCTAATAGAAATATTGTAAGGATATGTTTTCTCATAAAATAGATCTTTTAAATAAATTAAGTCAATATCGGGGTTTAATGATTAAGTATAATCCCTATTTTTAACGCAGCTCCTGAAATAACATTATAAAAACATAAAAGATTGCAAACTATGAGTACAGACGATGGAAGCGCTACCAAAACATGGCTACACAAGCTTATTGATGAATTTTCGAACACAGAAACTGAGATAAAAAAGGGTGGTGGTCAAAAACGAATTGATAAGCAACATGGCAAGGGAAAATTAACGGCTCGGGAACGTATTCAAAATCTCATTGACAAAAATACACCTTTTCACGAATTGGGGCTTTGGGCCGGCTATGAAATGTACGAAGAGCAGGGAGGATGTCCATCCGGCGGGGTGATTACAGGTATAGGTGATGTTAGCGGCCGCAAATGTATGATCGTTGCGAATGATGCAACTGTGAAAGCCGGAGCCTGGTTTCCAATTACAGCAAAGAAAAACCTACGTGCTCAGGAAATTGCCATAGAAAACCATATTCCGTTGATCTATTTGGTAGATTCAGCTGGCGTTTTTCTTCCAATGCAGGATGAGATTTTTCCAGATAAAGATCACTTTGGGCGTATGTTTCGCAATAATGCGATTATATCTGCTAAAGGCATCCCACAAATTGCAGCTATCATGGGAAGTTGTGTGGCAGGCGGAGCTTATCTGCCCATCATGAGTGATGAAGCACTGATTGTTGATGGCACCGGTAGTGTTTTCCTGGCAGGTAGTTATCTTGTGAAAGCGGCCATAGGAGAAGATGTAGATAACGAAACGCTGGGTGGAGCAACAACGCATACGGAGATCTCCGGTGTTACCGATTACAAAATGAAAGATGATGAAGAGGCACTGGAGACGATCAGGGATCTGGTAGATAAATTTGGGCCTTTTGAAACTGCAGGTTTTAACCGAAAAGAAAGTAAAGAACCCAAACGACCCGCAAGTGACATTTTTGAGATCCTGCCGGAATCCCGCACCAGTCCTTATGATATGAATGAAATACTGGAATGCATAGTGGATGAAGACAGCTTCACGGAATTCAAAAAAGGATATGGCCAAACCCTTATCACGGGATTTGCCCGAATCGATGGATGGAGCGTCGGTATTGTGGCCAATCAGCGCACCGTAAAACGTACCAAGCAGGGTGAAATGCAAATTGGAGGTGTGATCTACTCCGACAGTGCGGATAAAGCAGCACGATTTATCATGAACTGTAATCAAAAGAAAATACCCTTGATCTTTTTCCAGGATGTAACAGGTTTTATGATCGGGAAAAGAAGTGAGCATGGCGGTATCATTAAAGACGGAGCTAAAATGGTTAACGCCATGAGCAACAGTACAGTACCAAAGATCACCATTGTGGTTGGAAATAGTTACGGTGCTGGCAATTATGCCATGTGTGGCCGTGCTTATGATCCCCGGTTCATGTATGCCTGGCCAACTGCCAAAATAGCGGTGATGAGTGGGGCTTCTGCTTCCAAAACGTTAATGCAGATCCAGGTTGCAGCTATGAAAAAGAAGGGAAAGGAAGTAAGCGAGGAGGATCAGCAAAGAATCATGAAAAAGATCAGTGACCGATATGATAAACAAACCGACGTGAGATATGCTGCATCTCGATTATGGGTAGACGGTATTATAAACCCAATCGACACCAGAGCCCGAATTTCTAAAGCGATTGACTGTGCAAACCTGAATCCGGATATCCCAGAATTTAAAACCGGTGTGCTTCAAACATAAACCAAAGTTCCAACAGATTTGTTATACTGAAAGAGCAATGAAATTCTGCCCTTTTTTATTTATTCAATCAACTAAAGTTATCATTTGAACTACGATCTTCATAAACAATATGACCTGATATTCTTAGGAGTTGAAGCCAGCTTTACTCTGATCGATTTTATATTATTCTTTTTTAGCTTTGTGTTAGGATTCGTGTTCGCATTGTTCTTTTTGATCTTTGCTTTTGCAGTTCTTATAAAGATCTTTTCACGCTACGAGTTTTATTTTGACCGGGATGACTATACGATCACGAAATATTATCGGTTTTTCCGGTACTTTCGGATAAAATTAAGGACAATTGGTTTTGGGGATGTGAGCGAAATTCTTCTATCGAATCATGAAAGCGGTCAGGCACTCATAGGGGGAAGTATGAAAGCCAAGCAATGGTTTAGCCTCGATCTTAAAACCCAGTCTGAGTTAATCAGAATCATAAAAACCGAAGAAGAGGAGCTAAGTGATCTTTATGATCTGTATTATGATTTAGAGGAAATGCTTAACCTATATTTCGTATTCAGGGTCGAATTTTTGGAAGCATCAAAGGAAGAATAATATTATGAAACCGCTAAAGCTTCTATATTAGCATTATGATCACACACACAAAAGTTATCATATTGCGCATGATCGATTATCAGGATTCAAGCTATATTCTGACCGTACTTTCTGAAGAACATGGTAAGATCGCCCTGATCGCCAAGGGGGCAAAAAGACCAAAAAATAAATTATCCGGTGTATTGCAGGTAGGCTCCATATTGGATGTGGTTTATTATTATAAACATACCCGGGGTGTTCAGACACTAACAGAAGCTTCCGTTGAATATTCAGCTGATGTATTTAGAAAACATTTTGACAGAGCATCTATCTTATATTCCATTTTAGAATTATTTAGCCAGATAGTTCATGAACATGAGGTTAATGAACCGGTATTTGAATTTGGCATTCAGTTTATTCCCTGGCTGGGGGAAGCTGATCAGATATCACCCCAATTATTTCCATATGCACAGATCCGTTTGGCAGAACTAATTGGCATCGGTTTAGTTGGATCGATACAAAAAGAAATAGAACAAGCTTATTTAAATGTCGTAAGTGGAAACATTTCTGAAAGTTCAGAAGACGAAATTTCATATAAACTAACGGCCGGACAAACTCGTTTTGTCATAGTTGCCCTAAATTTCAGAAGTTCAAGGATCTTTGATGTTCCCTTACAGAATGATGAGATAAAGCAACTTGTTACACTTTTAGATAATTATTTTAAATATCATATTGACGGTTACAAGGAAAGGAAATCAGATGGTATTTTTGAACAGATGTTACAGGTGAATCAATGAAGCGAAAAGATCTAATATTAACGGGTTTACTATTGTTAATGATTGGTGTCACGGCCGGCACTCTCATTGCTTTATATACGATCAATGAGGAATTGGCTCCTCTTGCAGAAGTTAGGACGACTGAGATCAATCGAAGTGAAGAACCCATTATTTCAGATGAAGACCTGGAAAAAACAGATGCGCGGTTTCTCTTTAAAAAAATTGCGGAAGAGGTTACACCTACTGTTGTTTACATAGAAGCGATCATACCTGTTGAAGGGACGGTTCCAGACGATGAGTTTCATGAATTTGAAGAAGAGGAAGAAAGTATATGGGACCGGCTCATACCAAGAAGAGCAAGGACGGTCGGTTCCGGAGTTTTAATTACTCAGGATGGATATATACTTACAAACTATCACGTGGTTGAAGATGCTGTTGAAAAAGGTCTACAAGTGGTTTTGAGTGATAAGAGAGAATATACGGCAAAAGTGGTGGGTATTGATTCCAGCACCGACCTGGCTGTCATAAAGATCAATGGATCTGATTTACCCTTCGCCACAGTTGGTAATTCTGATCGTGTGGAAGTTGGTGAATGGGTACTCGCTATTGGTAATCCTTTTCGATTACGTTCAACAGTTACTGCAGGCATAGTGAGTGCTCTGAGCCGAGACGTGCAGATCATTGATGACCGAATGCGAATTGAAAGCTTCATACAAACCGATGCAGCCATCAATAAAGGCAACAGCGGTGGTGCATTAGTAAATACAAGCGGACAACTGGTGGGAATCAACACTGCTATCGCCTCTCAATCCGGAACTTACCAGGGATATGGATTTGCCGTGCCCAGTAATCTTGCCATAAAAGTCGCAAAGGATATCATTGAATACGGAGAAGTGCGACGCGCATTATTAGGTGTTAGTATTGCCGGTGTGAATTACGATCGTGCCATCGAAAAAGGAATGGAGACCGTCCGTGGAGTTGAAATCATGTCCATTTCCCCGGATGGGGCAGCATCTGAAGCGGGTGTCCAACCCGGCGATGTAGTACTAAGGGTAAACGGAGTGAATGTGAATGAAGCCAATGAATTACAGCAACAGGTTGCCGTGCTAAGTCCCGGTGATACGGTTTCACTGAGCATTTTGAGACAAGGCAAGAACATTCAAAAAAATGTAAAGCTTAAGATGCTTGAAACCCGCGAACTACCGGAAGTTGCAGCCACAGAAGAAAACCTGGAGATGGAAGGGGATATACCGGAAAACAGGGAAGGAGTGATGTATCGGGAATTTGACCTGGGTTTTCGTGTAATGGCGATTTCGAAGCCGGAAGATCATCAAAAATTTGACCTTTATATAGATCGGGTATACAAATATACAGAAGCCTGGAATCGAGGTTTACGGGAAGAATATCAGATCATTAAAATCGGTGAAGAAAAGGTTGAAGATCTGTCCAGATTAGAAGAACTTATGCGACGTCATTTAAACAATAATGGTTCGGTGGTTCTGGAAATTGTAAATACGGACAATGCAAAGGGATTCATTGAATTAAAACAAAATTAATGCCTCATATCTTTAAAGCATTTTTGACTTGTACGCTCTTATTATCTTCTATCTTTTCATGCGCTTCATTGGATGAAGTTAACTCTGAGGAAGAAACAGCAACCACAGATACCCCAACATGGTACAACACTGCTAATTTCAGTTCTGATTCACTTGCTTTTCATGGGTATGCCCAGGCAATTTCCTCAGATTCTATCATTGCCGTCGCAAACGCACGCATTCAGGCAAAAGCACATTTAGAGGTTTCGCTCTCAGAGATAATAGAAGACTATCGTGCTCAGGCAGAGGAGAATGGGGAAAACACGGTAACTGATCCCGATTTTATTATTACCCTTCGAAATGCTTCTCAATCGGTTCAGGAACAAGCAGCTTCCACTCAGGGTGCAGCCATTAACAAAGGAGAACATTTCCTTGGTTTTGCTCAGGTGACCATTTCAAAAGATGAATTCAGAGATCTGATACAATCCCATTTGCGTGGGACTTCGGGTTATTGGGAGAGTATCAAAAATGCACCTGTATTTTCTGAATAATCTCAGTCTTAAACACACCAATTAAAAAAATATATCGCAATTCTGTACTGAAGAAGCTATTCAAATGAATATTTCAGCATTCAAATAAATTAAAGTCCGTACGATTGTAGGTTAAAAGTTGTATGGGAATTTTATTAAGCAACTATCTTTTATACGGAACATTTACAAAATTTAGATAAGCCTTCCTTTATTAAGAGTGAATTTATACGGTTATTTCGACAGCTAAAAACTATAATCAGAACAGGTACTATGCGAAAATTTATTCTATTCTTGGTGCTTTTATTTGTGGGATGGAGTGGTACATATTTACAAGCTCAAACAACTCCCGCACATGCACTTACTAATGTTACCCTACATCATCATGATGGTTCTTTAACCGAATCAGCCACCATTGTTTGGCGAAATGGTGTACTCGAAGCTATTGGAACCAGTGTTAACATTCCATTTGATGCTTTTGAGATCGACGGTGGAGACAGTCTTCATGTTTACCCTGGTTTTATTGACGGACTTGCAACCTGGGGAAGCCCTGATTTGCCCCAATCTCAAGATCTTCCACGTCTCGATGAGCCCGGAAATCCTCCTTACGACCGGGCCGGTATTCAACCTGAGCGCACTCCGTCTGCAATCATGAAAGAAGACAAAGCGTTTGAAACCGGCATGAAAGCAGGATTTATGACAGCCGCACTTTATCCGGAAGGATATATGCTGCCGGGACAAGCCGAGGCGTTTTACCTTGCTTCTGATAAAAGTGAAATTGAACTCATGCAGGAAACAATGGCTTTGGTTGGTTCCTTTGAAGAAGCCCCTGGCGGATGGACCAACGGGGCTTACCCGTCTACCATGATGGGAGTAATGGCCCAATTCAGACAACTCATGTTTGATGCCGCCGCACTTCAACAGCATATGCAGTATTATTCCCAAAATCCCGAAATGCCTGCACCTAAAAGAGATAAGGTACTTGAGGCATTGTTTACTTTGGTAAATCAGGAGAAACCGTTTTTCTTTCATGTAGATCAGAAAGAACATATCGAACGCTTGTTGAAGCTGCAGGATGAGTTTGGTTTTGATGTGGTCATAGTTTCCGGAAAAGAAGCTTATGCAAAAGCGAACGAGCTGAAAAAACGAAACATCCCTGTTTTAGCTGGTATCGATTTTACCGAAATGCCAGAATGGTATAAAAAACAAAAAGATGCAGAAGATTCTGAAGAGGAAACATCCGAGGAAGAAGAAATTTCTGAAGAAGAACAGGCATACAGGGACAAACAATTGGACGCCTGGAAAGCGGAAGTCACCAATATTAAAAAGTTAATGGACGCCGGAGTTGCAGTCGGTTATGCCTCAGCTGGAATGGACTTAAAAGAATGGCCTGATAAACTTGAGATACTTTTGGATGAGGGAAATCTTACTGAAGACGGCATTGTACAACTTCTGACTATAAATACGGCCAAAATTCTTGGAATTGATAAAACGCATGGATCCCTGGTAAAAGGTAAAAATGCAAGCTTCACGGTTTTCAACAAAGCCATGACGGAAGATAAAGCCAAAGTAAGGCATGCTATTTCAAACGGAATTATTCATCAATTTGAGGGAAATTAAAATGAAGAAATTACTCACATTAATTATTCTCGGTGTAATTGGATTCTCGGTTCAGGCACAGGAAAAAGGATCTGTGCTGATCCAAAATGCGACGGTTATTACTATTACAGATGGTGATCTTGAAGACACAGATGTGCTGATCCGTGACGGAATAATCGAGAAAATTGGAAAAGATCTGCGAGCTCCAAGACGAGTGGAGACTATCGATGCCGCCGGTAAATATGTTATGCCTGGTATTATAGATGCTCATTCCCATTTAAATGGAGTAGATATCAACGAAGGGCGTAATCCGGTAACAGCAGAAGTTACGATGGAAGAATCTGTTGATCCCAATGAAGTTGGCATCTATCATGCACTGGCTGGAGGAGCCACGACCATTCATCTTATGCATGGTTCTGCCAACGTGATCGGCGGACAGGGTGAAACCTTGAAATTACGTTATGGGGCTACTCAGGAGGGAATGAAGTTCAAAGGTGCACCGCGAACCATTAAATTTGCCTTGGGTGAAAATCCAACCCGTGTACACGGACAAGGCAATGGAGTTCAACCCCGGACCCGAATGGGCGTTGAGCAAGTGATCCGTAATCATTTCAACGAAGCTTTGGATTACAAACGCAAACGGGAAGCTTACTTTGCGGCTCAATCTCTATATGATCGCCGGGGAGAGGGAACGCCACCTGTGCCGGTTGCAAAAAATCTCAGATACGAAGTTCTGAATGATATCATTGAAGGGGAGATCCTCGTTCATTGTCATTCTTACCGGGCAGATGAGATTCTCATGCTGATGCGGGTTTTCAACGATTACGGAGTAGAGAATTATACATTTCAACACGCAAATGAAGCGTTCAAAGTAGCGCCTGAATTAGCCAAGAATGGAGCTCACACTTCTGTATTTTCAGATTGGTGGGCTTATAAATTTGAAGTGTACTATTCTACCGCTTACAATGCTTCAATATTAAATGCCAATGGCGTGATCAACTCGATCAACAGTGATAATGATCAATTGCTGAGAACGCTGAACCACGAAGCTTCCAAAGTAGTACGCTACGGTAATACTTCTGTAAATGACGCGCTTAAGATGATCACCTTACATCCGGCTATACAGTTGGGTATCGATGATAGAGTTGGGAGTATCGAAGAAGGAAAAGATGGGGATGTGGTGATCTGGAGCGGACATCCATTTGATATTTTTAGCAAAGCAGAGATGACCTTCGTTGACGGTAAAAAGTATTTCGATATGGAAAATGATCCGGATGATATGCGAATACACATTGATCCGGGTACAGAATTCGAAGATGGTGCCAATTTCCGACAGATCGTTGACAACAGGGATGAAGATACCTGCCTGCAGGATACTTTTATCCTTTTTGACCAACAGTCAGCCCATAATCATAACTAAACAGGAGACAGAATAATGAAGAAACTAAATATTTTTGTTTTTATAGCTGCTTTACTGTTTGGTTTATCGGCTACAGCAAATGCACAGATCACAGAGAAACCCGAATTCGGCAAATTTGCCATAACGGGAGCTACCATTCATACAGTAACCAACGGCACTATTGAAAGTGGGGTTATTTTGATCAATGGTAAGGAGATCGAGTTTGTAGGGAAAAATGTAAAGATCACCAACGATTATACGAGAATAGACGCTTCCGGCAAACATGTTTACCCGGGATTCATTGACAGTTGGACAGCCCTTGGCCTTGTTGAAGTTTCAGCCGTTGCTGTCACCGTTGACAATCGTGAATTGGGTGACTTCAACCCCCATATGTATGCCTTCACAGCTTTCAATCCACACAGCGCTTCTGTGCCTGTCACGCGGGTAAGTGGTGTAACGACAGTACTTTCTGCTCCCAGTTCAGGAAATATTGCTGGAAAAGCTGCTTTAATGGATCTTTGGGGCTATTCACCGGATTCCATGTCAGTTAAGAAAAGCGGTGCGCTGGTATTGAATCTTCCTTCATCCACAGGTGGTGGTTGGTGGGACGACCGCAGTGATGAGGAGATCAAAAAAGATTATAAAAAGGATCTTGAAGAAATTAATGAGTTTTTCAAGAAAGCCCGCTTTTATGACCAAATGATGAAAGAATATGCGGCAGATCCTACCGGAAAAACAAAACCTGATCATGATCCAAGAATGGAAGCTATGCGGGAAGTTTTAGCAGGGGATGTTCCGATAGCCATAGAAGTAAACCGGGAGCAAGAGATCCTGGATGCTATTGAATGGACGAACGCACAGGAAGGCATGAACTTTATATTTGTGGGAGTAGAAGAAGGATGGCGCGTAGCTGAAGAGATCGCTGAAGCTGGAATTCCGGTTCTCACAACCACGCTTTACACTCCATCTCGTGATTATGATAATTACCAACGCCCATATCAAAATCCGGGACTCATGGCCGACGCAGGAGTGAAAGTGGCTATCGTATCTGATGATACCGAAAACTCCAGAAATGCTCCTTTTGAAGCCGGCTATGCCGCTGCTTATGGATTGGGACAAGAAGAAGCCATCAAAGCACTGACTATAAATCCCGCTGAAATTTTTGGAGTAGCAGATCAACTTGGATCACTGGAACCGGGGAAACAAGCTAACCTGTTCATTTCGGATGGAAATCCGCTGCAGCCTATGACTAAAATTGAGCAGGTGTTTATTAAGGGTTATAAAATTCCTATGGAAAGTCGGCATAGCCAACTTTATGAAGAGTTCATAGATCGGGATGCGGTAAATAGGTAAATCACTTAAATTTTAAGCATAGATTTTTAGCCTCGGGCATTGTTTGTTCGGGGCTTTTTTTGTTCTAACCTGAGTTCGATTAATAAAAGTAGTTTGTACGATAGGCTTGGGGACATTTCGCGGCGCACAGCCTTTGTGAAAACATAAATACATTGAAAAGACCCCTAAACTTTTAAAGAGAAAAACCTCCAAGGATTTAGAATCCTTGGAGGTTTAAACTGTTTCAACAATTTTGCCTAATAAAATAAGTTCCATGTTTTAGAAGATTGACTTTTCACACAAGCTGGTATGCCCGAAATCTAATTGCCTTTTAGGTATCAACCATTGATATACTTGCAACAATGAGATGCCTGCCTGCGCGGGAATGACCCTTTAGGCTTTTTTAGATTAATCCACACATTTTATAATCGAACTCAGGTTTCTAAGAAATAAAATACACACCTAAACCACATGGGCATGTAGTGAAATTAGAATTCCTCTTTAGTATTTAAATAGGAACATTCAATGCAGTATAAAATTCTTAAAACCAACATTTAAATACGCCATATTATGAGGTTTTCTACATGTATTTTATTGATTTTTTGTTATGTAATTGGAACAAATGAACTGTTCAGTCAAGACACTCATACAAGCTATTTGCACCTAATGGTAGAGGTTGAGGCTGAAGAAGATATTTATGATTCTGAATTAGTAGGTACCTATCTATATGCTATCGATGAAGTATTTGGCGATGGATATTTCATGGTATTTGATCTGTCGAATGCAAACGCTCCGGTACTCCTACATGAAGAAGAATTTGAGGATTTTGGTGCAGGTGATATGTTGGTTGACAATGATCATCTATATGTAGCAGGGGGTGAAGGACTGCGAATCTATGACATTGGCACGGATCCCGCTTCACCTTCTTTATTGGTAGAACATACGAGTGTTTTTACCGTGGACGATGGAGAGGAAGAAGAATGGGAGATCAATGACTATATCTATAAGCAGGGAGATATCTTGTACGCAAATTCCGGTTTATGGAGCTTTATGAGCATTGATTTTTCTGATATTTATAATCCAGAGTTTTTGGATGGTTTTACCTTTAACTGGTTTTCTGTTGATAAATTTTTAGTAACCTCAGAAAATATTGGCTGGATGGACGATGGAAATGACTTGAGAAGAATAGACATCTCTGATCCATCCAACCTGGGTGTAGCACGCTCTGATGATGAAGATAATTACATTGAACTGGATGGTGAGCTATATGATTTTGTACACCATAATGACACGCTATATACCACAAGCTGGACAAGTGGACCTCAGTATGTAGCAGTTTACAAACTATCCGAAAGGCGATTAATTGATCAAATAGATATTGAAGATTCATTAAGCATGGGTTTCAGCTCTTCGATCGATTTTCATCCTGAGTCAAGACGACTTGTGGTTCGCGGGGTATCTGATTTCCTCGAAATATCGGTGGCGAAAGACGGTTCCTTAACTCCTATCAAAATGTATGATGGAGAGGGAAGGCTGAATTTCCATGGCGATCTCTTGATCACTGAAGGAGGCTTTGGGTCCGAAGGGTTTATATTTAGAGTATCCGCAGATCAGACCAATAGTACGTCTATTAATGAACCAACCACCATACCCTCACAAATTTCTCTTCACCAAAACTATCCAAACCCCTTCAACCCAAGTACAAACATCAAATTTAAGTTACCTGAGACCGATCAGGTCGTTTTGAAAGTCTATAATATGTTGGGTAAAGAAGTTCGGACTTTGGTGAACGACCAAATGGCAGCAGGAAGCTATTCCATTAATTTTAGAGCAGCCGGTCTACCATCAGGAAATTATATTTACAGGCTAAAAGTTGGGGAAAAGCAATTCACCAAAAAAATGGTTTTGATCAAATAAGAATACAGGTCATTTGTTTGCATTATTTAAGATGTAATCAAAAACTCAGGCGTATACTTGTTTGGGTCTTTTTCTTTAATAGAATTAAAGACCACATGACTATGTAGTGAATTTTCCTGTAAAATTTGATAGTTAGCTCTAAGCATTCTTCTGTATACGTTAAGGGGAATCTTGAAATTGTTAATTAATTATATAATAAAAGGGTCGATATGAAGAAACTAATCTTCTTAATAATTGCATTGGGTTTTACTTTTTTAGGAATTCGAGACGTGAATGCCCAAGACACAAGCTGGGATTTTGAGGGATCTTTTCCTTCTGATAGTTTTGAATACAAAGATGGTATTGGAGGGATACATGGTCTCGTAGCAGATAATAATGGCAAGATTTGGATACACCATTATTTCGCAGTAGATACTATTGATGTTAATGGAGTCGAAACAGAAATAGCACCCCTATTTATATTTAATGAAGATGGTTCACAAACAAGTTTATCCCCTATACAATCAGTTCAGTTGGAGGGAGAAACCCATTATTTTGAGGCTGCTGGAGCCCGCGGTCTTACCCTTACAAACAATGGAGATATTTTAATTTCTAACGATGATCAGCTGATTTTGGTAGATGCAAACACTGGTGAGGCAATAAACCATTATGAAGCTCCCAATAATTCTCCATTAACTAAAGCTTCTGTTGCAGATGATGGTACCATTGCAGTCGGCTATGTTTTTCCAGACCTACCTGTACATATTCTGGATGAAAATCTAAACCAATTATATACTACAAGTACAATTCCTCGGTTTAAGCGCACTGTTGAAATAACAGATGACGCCTCTAAGATTTATGTGATGGTTGTAGGGCAGGCAGGATCAGTAAACGAGCAAAGAACAGTTATATATGAAAATGATGGTACAGGCAATGATTATGAATATGTGGGTGATTTAGGAATTTTAACAGGTGTTTCTGTTGAATCATCTGATATGCATAATGGAAACTTGTGGGTAAGCGGGGGTAGTAGTTATGAAACACCTGCAAACAATAACTTTGAACCTAATACTTGGTATGAGATTGATTTAAACACAAATGAAATTATAAATGAAATTTCTTGGCAAAGTATTGCAGATGAGGATAATTTACGTCCAAGGGGAATCACTTTTAGTGGAAATAAAGCCTATATAGGGCAATTTAATTCTACAGAAGATCCCATTGTACAGGTATTTTCTAATAACAGCATAAGAACAATCGAAGATGCCAGAAATTTATCGATTGGAGCAACAGTAACGGTGAAAGGAGTTGTTACGACACCAGATTACAGGCCAAATGGCACCACATTTTTTATACAGGACGAAACAGCTGGGATTAATATTTTTAATGCGGCAGCAAGAACTGTAGAAGTAGCAGAAGGAGATAGTGTTGAGATAACCGGAAAAATCAAAGTATTCAATGGATTGGTTGAGATTGTCCCAGACGATGTTGAAACTGATATAAAGATCTTAAATAGCGACAATCCATTACCGGAACCACAAGTAATTACCTACGATGAGTTTGTAAATGCTGCAGATCCATCTACGGATAGTCAAGAGCTGCAGGGTTCTTTAGTGACAATTATGAATATTTCAACAGACCCTTTATTGTGGCCTGCTGACGGAAATTCTTTTAATGGTACCGCAACTGATACGGCTGGTAATCAATATACCATCAGGGTTTGGGAAAATACCGATGCTGCCATGTATACCCCTTCAGCTGGGTATTTTGATCTGACCGGAGTACTTGGTAGCTACAATCAAACCCAAATTTCTCCATTTTACGCCTCAGATTTCGATTATGCTGAATCACCTGTAATAATGGAAAAGGATTCACTTGTTTTAGTAGATCTTTACAATAATACTAATGGTGAAGAATGGAATAATAATGAAAACTGGCTGCAGGGCTCCGTTCATACCTGGTATGGGGTTGAAATATCAGAGAGTAGGGTAGTTGGATTAGATCTTAGCAATAATAACCTCAAGGGAGTGCTACCTGATTCATTGGGACAATTAGATCAGCTTACCTATTTGGATCTTTCAGAAAATGAAATTAGCGGATCAATTCCAGCATCGCTTTCCAGTCTATCAAACTTAGAACTTCTGTATTTGTACCTGAATCCTGATCTGTCTGGTACTTTGCCAGCGTCCTTTGCTCAGCTTGAAAACCTTGAGAGATTAAGTATAAACAATACCTCCATTTCAGGAGAAATACCGGATGCATGGGGTGATCTTAAAAAGTTAAACTTTCTAAGGCTTGAAAGAACTGATTTAAGTGGAAGTATTCCAGAATCTTTTATCAATCTTACCAACCTAAACGTGTTTTATGTTAACGAGACCGGTGTACGTTTTTCGGCTGATAATAGAACGAAAGGATGGATTGAGGGAATAAGTGATTTTAGATCGAGTGGGATGGTTGAATTATCACCACCAAAACTGGTTTTACCTGAGAATGAAGAAGCGGCACAACCTATTCCTGCTTTACTAAGTTGGAATGGTGGTACTAATGCTGACCGATATAAAATAGAGCTTTATAGTGACGAAGCTTTATCAGATACCGTATTAATTTTAGATTTTCATACAGATAGCTGGATTTCAATTGATTCAATTACACATAATACAGAATACTTTTGGCGAGTCGCATCTGGAACTAATTATGGTTTGGGGGCATGGAGTGCAATCTCAAGTTTTAAAACTATACTGGATACTGAAACTGGGCCGAAATTATTATCTCCGGAATTTGAATCAGATTCTGTAGAAATACCAGTATCATTTAGCTGGTCAGAGGTTGAAGGAGCCCAAACATACTACCTGGAAATAAGTACTACTCCTTCATTTGATACAACCTCAACCGTAAAAATGTTATCAGGTGCTGAATATATTTATCAGAATGCAGTTGATGATACCAGTTATTTTTGGAGAGTAAGGGGAGAAGCGAATGGCATTGCAGGCGGCTGGTCGGCAACCGGAGTTTTTAACACTGAACTTCGTCCTCCAGAAACCCCAACCTGGGAGCCTGAAGATGGAGCAGAAAACGTTCCGGTTGAAAATGTACTGGCTTGGAATTCTTCCGAACGTGCGGATACCTATAACCTTCAACTTGCCGATAATGAAGACTTTGAAACTCTTATAATTGATCAATCGGGATTGGAAGAAACAGAGCTTGAAGTCTCCTTAGAAGGACAGACTACTTACTATTGGCGCATTCAAGCAGTAAACAGCAGTGGTAGCAGCGAATGGTCTTCGGCTGCAAGCTTTACCACGGAAATGACAACCGGCATAGGGGATGAAGAAGCATTACCGGATGAATTCGCCATTCACCAAAACTATCCAAACCCCTTCAACCCTACTACAGTGATCAGTTATCAGATCCCAGTGAACAGTGATGTAGAGTTGAAAGTGTTTGATATGCTTGGGAGAGAAATAAGAACCTTGGTGAGAGAACGCAAAACTGCCGGCAGCTACGAGGTAAATTTTGATGCCTCGTCACTATCCTCGGGAATGTACATTTACCGAATACAAGCCGGAAACTATTTACAGACCAAGAAAATGATGTTGATCAAATAAAGCATAAATACAGAGGTCTGGAATCAAATACCCAGACCTTTGATTTCGTACCTACATATTTTTATACAATTCAATTTTAAAGCTTAATAGAATCTATGTAAAGATCTATGAATTGAGTTTTTGCTAATCCATTGTAATAGGACGTATTTAATCGGACCTAATATTATCTACTTACATTTTTAGGATATCTGCAGATACGAACAAATTATTAAGAGGTATATTTTATTTGATATTTTGGTCATTACTTCAAGTAATTGAAATTAATGCTTTAAAGACCTGATTTAAGTTCATTTTACTCTTAATATATTGATGAATTAATACTGATTATTTAAAAATTAATTTATTTATTAAGGAACGTTAATTCTTTGGAATAGAAGATGTACAAACTTTAAAATCAAAAAGAGGGTGCGATGAAAAGATCGTTATTAGTCCTATTCGTTACTGTATTTATTATTTCAATTGGGAATGTATTTGGCCAAACTACGGTATCTGATACACTACAAAGTGATGATACCTGGGAATTAGGCAATAGTCCTTACCAAGTAACTTCTGATGTAATTGTGGCATCAGGTGTGACCTTAACCATTGAGCCTGGCGTTGAGGTTCAGTTTGATTCGGGGACTTCATTAATTGTTAATGGAGCTTTAGACGCAGACGGTACAGATGCGCAAAATATTCTTTTTACGTCCAGTTCAGGGAGTCCTTCACCGGGCGACTGGGTAACCGTTCGATTCACAAACACTTCTGACGTAGGTAGCGTAATTGATCATGCTATATTCGAATATGGTGGAGAAGGAACTGGTGGGTCATTGGTTTCCTATGCAACCGGTGCCTTTGGATTTGATATTACCAACAGTGAATTTCGTTTTAGTAACAAACATGGGATCGATCTTAGAGCATCAAGCCCCTTTATACAACATTCTGTTTTTCGGGATAATAATGGATATGGAATTTTTTCTGACTTAGCACTGAATTATGAAGTTGATTCTTCCAAAGTGATCCGTAATTCACAAGGTGGAGTTCGCGTACCTATTAATGCAACACCAACTATCACAGCAACTACCATTGACACCAACGGGGTAGGTATTTACATGGACAATGGTTCTACAGCGGAAGTGAAATTCAATAATATCAGGGCTAATGATATTGGGATCAGAGTGATAGAGGCAGGAAATAATTCACCACTGGTCGAGGATAATACCTTTGGAGGCAACAGCAATTGGGCTTTAATTAATGAAGGTCCGGAACCTGTGGAAGCAGAATATAATTATTGGGGTGAACCTACAGGACCAACAGCTATTTCAAATCCTACAGGTACGGGAGACGACGTCAGTTCCAACGTTGATTTTGATCCGTGGTTATCCGGTTCTGGTACATTGCCTGTGAAAGAGATTACCCAAAACCCCTCAGATGATGATGTTTGGAGTGCTGATACGGTTTATGTAATAGCTAACGGAATTACACTTGCAGAGTTTGATACTCTTACGATTGCTCCTGGTACTGCAGTAAAATTCGAAAATCAGGTTTCATTTAACATTGATGGAACGCTAATTGCCGACGGTAAACCGGATAGTGTTATTGTATTTACTTCATTGAAGAGTGATATCTATGGAGGAGATACCAATCAGGATGCAAGGAATTCAAAACCTTCCCCGGGCGATTGGAGAGGATTGGATCTCACCGATTTTAATACGGGATCTATATTTGACTACGTCAATATTAGCTATGCAGGTTATTCAAACACCCCTGCCTTAGAGGTGAGTCAGAATAATGTAAGTCTATCCAACATGTTCCTCGATAATAACAACGATGTTGGAATTCAGATCTCAGGTGTTCCCATGGTATTCCAAAACATAGTTAGTAATGCCAATAATAGTCACGGTATTGAAATGAGGAATATCACTGCAGACCTTGACAGTGTTGAAGCTTCCTTCAATCAGGGTAACGGATTGTATTATGAATCCGATGCTGACAATACGGGGGCAACTTTGTCTATCAGCAGATCAGTTTTCAATGAAAATAATGGGGATGGAATATTTATTGATGATCAGGGCTTTGGAGACTGGACCAATCAGCCGGCACTTGACTCTTTGACAAATTCAGAGATCAGCTTTAACGGCCGCCATGGACTCAACATAGAACAAGGCTGGGGTAGCTCTATTTATATCGCCAACAACACTTTTGAAGGTAATTCCAAGCATGGAGCAACGATTTATCATGTAACGGCATTTGAAGACAGTAATCGGGTGCACAACAATGAATTTATTGGAAACGGAAAAACCGGAATCAGGACTACATCCGCTCGTTTCTCTGACAATACCTTTGATGGAAACGAATTTGGTATAGGGTATTGGGGACGTTTAGGGTACAGCTTTCTTAATGATGCTGATCAAGACAATAATTCCTTTACGAACAATACTTACAACAATGCATTAGAACTTTACGCCAATCAGCTCAGAGATACACTTGCCAAAGACTTCCCTGAAGATATAACCTCAAATGTGTTCATGTTTAATGATATTGGCACAGCTATTTCAAATGGAGATGAAATGGTTATTGAACCGGGAGTCATTATCAAGATTGGACACGCTGGCAGTAACAATGATTTCAGAGTTGATGATGCTACCCTTATTGCAAAAGGTACCGATAGTGATCCTATTGTCTTCACTTCTTACCGAGACCATAGCTGGGGTGGAAAAACGAACGCACTTTCAGATACGAATTCTGCAAAATCCCATGACTGGCGAGAATTATATTTATTAGGTAACGAAGACCCCACTAACACAAAATTTACTGAATTAGAACATGTAATATTTCAGTATGGTGATCGCAACATCAGAACCTTTTTTAGCGGGGATAACAGCATTCAAAATACTTGGAGTCATATTGAATCCCGCTTTGCACATGAATTTATTGAGTTTCAAAATATCTTAGTGACGCTCGAAAATGCAACAATTGAAGATCACCGACGGGAGGGAATCAGATTGGAAAACCGGAGCAACGGTGGGCAAGCCGAATTGACGCTTCGAAATTCCATCGTTCGCAATAATGGAGAACATGGAATTCAAACTACTGGTTACTTTGCTCCCAACGCAATTATCAGAGAAATGTCCAACTCGGTGATTGAAGGCAATGGCCAAGATGGGGTAAGAAGCCCAAATGGCAGATCTCCAATGACTTTTCAATTTAATTCCATTCATCATAACGGTGGAAATGGAATTTATGCAACGGTGAGTGAGGCTGGAACCGATACGGTTCTTACCATTTCGGGAAATTCTATTTTACACAATGGAGGAACTGGAATCTTAAGTTCGCGCGCTATTATTGTGGATGATACGCTTCAGCATAATCAAATTCCGATAGGAGTAACCGGCGAGTTATCGAAATCAGGAACGGTTAATAGTGAAGGGAATTTTTACCGAGACAATGTGATCACCGATAATGTGATCGATAGTGTGATCTCCGTAACTGGAAATGTAAACGGAATACTTGGAGGTAGCTGGCCGGAAGGTTATACAAGAACTGTTCTAGTAGGAAATAGCAGCAACTCTGACATAGATGTGAATTCCGGAGATTCGCTTGTTGTTAGTCCGGGAACAATATTCAAAGGACGAAATAACAACGATATCGATATTGAAGGAACCTTATTATCTATTGGAGACAAAGACAACAAAATCATCTTCACTTCATTCAAAGATGATACCTTTGGAGGGAACACAAACCGAGATACTACTGATGTAATCCCCGAACCTGGAGATTGGCGTGGTTTTGATATTTCAGATGCCGGGTCAGATAGTTCACGTATAAAGAACACGATCATCAGGTATGCGGATGATAACTTGTATTTGAGAAATACAGAAGTGGTGATAGATTCCAGCTTTGTATCATATGCTGATCATAGTGGAATCCATGCCTTAAACGGAGCAAACCCAATTATTCGATCGAGTGATATCCATCATAATGATGTGGGAATTGAGATAGATAATAATGCCAATCCTTTCATACACCTCAACAATATTTATGACAACGGCACTGCGATCCACCAGGATGGAAATACAGATGTAATAGCTGAATTCAACTACTGGGGTGCTTCAACAGGGCCATTTGTAGATACAGGACCTGATCAAAACCTAAGTGGAACCGGAAATGAGATCTACATTCAAGATGGAACCGTGGATTATCGTCCATTCCACACAGGCCGAAATGGCATTTTATTAGGTGATGTTACAGAAAATGGAAGTATCACAGCATTTGATGCATCGCTTGTACTTCAACATACAGTAGGTTCTAATAATCTTACCGGTAATGCACTTGCTGCAGCTGATGTATCGGCAAATGGTTCCGTTTCTGCGATGGATGCCTCATACATTCTCCAATTTGTTGTTGGAAACATATCTGGATTTCCCGGACAAGGTAAAAGGGTTACTTATGACTATAACAATGCATTGACCCTGAGCTATGAAGGAACACCGGAAGAAACCGATATTTCTATTCAGAATACTGGAGAAGCCCCGGTACAAGCACTCGAAATGGATATCGTGATACCAGAAAATCCTGTTCAGAAGGTGGAACTGGTGGACACTCCAGCTGAAACGAATATGAATCTGGAGTTCAGTATTCAGGCAGATACGATCAGGATCGCAATGGCCTCGGCCAAAACATTTGACGAAGCACAGTCAATTGGGACTTTGAGGTTAATTCATGCTAAGGATTCAAGAGTTGAAAGACTTGACGAGATCATCTCATATGACGAGTTCATCGTGAATGAAACGGCAGTAACTGAACATATGAATGAAGTCTATACCTCTTCAGAGGAAATTGCAGGTGTTCCTGAGAAGTTTGATCTCAAACAAAATTATCCAAACCCATTTAACCCCACCACGAATATTGCTTATGACCTGCCACAGCCTGGCGAGGTTAAACTTCAAGTTTACAACATGCTGGGACAACTGGTACAGACGGTAACTGATAAGCGACAGAAAGCGGGTTCATATTCTGTTAAATGGGACGCCAGCCGATATAGTAGTGGTACTTATCTGCTGAGAATCGAATTTACTGGGGAAGACAATACCAGTTACTCACAAGTGCGGAAAATGTTACTCATCAAGTAAGTAACCTTAATCCGCTAAATGAAAGGAGTAACTATGTTTTTATTTAATAAAATGCTAAAACTGGATACTATACAGAAGCTCATAATGATGCTTTTGGTTGCAATAACTCCAGTATTTGGGCAAGCCCAGGTGGTAGATTTCTCAATGAATGATACCACCTTAATTGCTGGAGAAACCATACTTGTTCCAGTTTATACATCCAATATTTCGCCCAGCGATGGGGTAATAGCTGGTGAGTTCGAATTCAACATGAATGAGAACGTGATCGATGTAAAAGGTGTGGAAAACACCGGAAGCTTGCTGGAAAACACGGGCAGTCTTACCTACTTTGAAGGTACGGATCGCTTTTCTTTTGCAGAACCTGATACCCTTAGCGGATCAGGGGTGCTATTCTATTTAAAAGTGAAGGCTAATCCGAATGCCTCTTATTTTTCATCCAGTGATCTGGATATGACCTATGCTATGCTGAATGAAGGCCAGCCCGGTGTAAACCTTGCGGAATCCAGGTTACGTATCAAAGGAGTTCGCATTGAACCAAGAAGAAACATTGATATTATAACCGGAGAATCCCTTCAGTTTACTCTCGAAGACGATGTTGTGGGTCCGATATCATGGGAGATTACTAATAACGCCATCGCAACCATAGATCAAAATGGATTACTTACAGCTAATGCAGTTGGTAATCTGCGCGTGAAAGCAACAGATGCACAAGGATTGTCTGACTCCACGGAGATCTTTAGAATACAACCGGCAAATCTGCAGAATCTGGAAGTATCAATTCCTGATACATCCGCTCTTCAAACACAAACCGTTGACGTTCCAGTCAAGGTTACGGATGTGAGTAATTTGCAAATTACTTCCGTTCAAATGGATATCAGATACAACAACAATTATCTGGAGCTAATCGATGTTGAACACACGGGTACCTTAGCTGATATTTGGGGAGAGCCTACCGTTAACATCGATCAGGACGGAGTAGAAATTGCAAGTGCAGGAACGGATACGTTATCAGGAAGTGGAAATTTATTTTTGTTACGCTTTAAAGTAACGGGCGAGCGTACCGGATTTTCAAATATTGAATTTCAGGAAATACTTTTTAATGAAGAGTTAACACCCTCTATTGTTAATGGATCCTTTTCAGTTGATCCCGCGCCTGAAATTGAAGTTTTCCCCTCTGATACTGCTGTGAGTGTAGGTAATACACTTCAGTTTAGTGTTGTTGGCGGAAGCGGAGTAGCCCCTTACAGCTGGCAAGTAGATGACCCAAACATTGCAACGATTAATTCAGCCACCGGTTCTTTAGAGGGCGTTAGCAGAGGACAGGTCGTTGTGAATGCTATAGATGATGATGGTTTCTCTTCCGAAGATATTTTAGTGGATGTAAATGATTTTGATGCTTATTTAGATACTTCAAACGTCACTTATCCCGATACATTCAATGTAAGTTTACATACTGAAGACCTAAGTGCTTATTCAATTTTTTCCTATGAAAGCGAATTCAGATATGACACTACGAAACTTGAATTTTTGGGCCCAATAACCCAGAATACGCAAAGTGAAAATCTAACAATTGAAACTCGTGATTCGTTGAATTTTATAAGGGTTGTTGCAGCAGGAAGCACACCATTATCAGGTACTAACCCCATCATAGAATTTCAATTCAAACAAAAGCAATCAGTTGAAGATGGTGATCAACTGAAGCTGAACCTGCTTTATCTGAATTTTAATGAACCAGATCCTTTAGTGCCTACCACAACACCCATACCGGGCATTGTAAATATTACCAAAATAGCTCCACCTACACTACCGGTGCTGGAATTACCTCAGGATGGTTCCACGGATGTCGATACCGCCCTGACACTGGAATGGCAAAACGTCACAAATGCAGCTGAATATCGTGTTCAAGTATCCACAGATAATTCATTTTCCACCATTATAACAGACTCTGTTTTAACCACATCTTCCGTTTTTATAACTTCTTTAAATTTTAATACAACCTACCATTGGAGAGTGAAAGCTTCGAACACGGGAGGGGAAAGTGGTTGGACAAACAGTTTTAGTTTCACTACAAAAGATCCCATTCCAGAAATCCCTAACCTACAAGCTCCTGCCAATGCAGCTACCGATCAGGATACGTCTTTGGCTTTTGACTGGACCGCTGCAAACAATGCTCAGGCATATCAGTTTCAACTCTCAGAAGTTTCAAGTTTTACCAGTTTGATTGAAGACACCAGTCAGCTCTCAAATACAACTTATCAGGTGGATGGCCTCGATTATCTAACAACTTATTACTGGCGTGTACGGAGTTTTGGGAATCAGGACACCTCTGCATGGTCTACAACCTTTAGTTTTCAAACCAAAGTTGAAGCACCTGAACCCACAACACTTGTCGAACCTGCTGATATGGCAGTCGATCTGGATACAACTTTAACTCTTAAATGGAGAGATGCTGCAAGAGCCGATACATTTCTGGTCCAATTATCAGAACAACAAGCGCTGACTAACCCTATTATTAACTCATCCATTACAGACACTGCAATC
The DNA here is from genome assembly GCA_031580945.1 of Gracilimonas sp. Classification (GTDB taxonomy): domain Bacteria; phylum Bacteroidota; class Rhodothermia; order Balneolales; family Balneolaceae; genus Gracilimonas. The sequence goes on along the minus strand of JAVLBT010000004.1, from coordinate 28,735 downwards.
ACTTTATCAGGCCTTCAGTATAATACCACATACTACTGGCGTGTTCAGTCCAAGAACGCCACAGGGTCAAGCAGTTGGAGTAGTACCTATTCGTTTACCACTAAAGAAAAAATGAACCTTCCACCGGTTGTATTGTCGAAACCAGATACCACTTATTTAGCAGAAGATTTTGGAGAAGTTAAAGTTGCTGCTTTTGACACGGTTTTTTCAGATCCTGAAGGGGAAGTACTCAACTATGAGATCCTGAGGTTTGATTCATCGCTGGTTTCAGCATCACTGACTGCGGATACTTTGGTATTGCAATCGTTACAAAACGCTTTCGGGAATGGGACAGTTTTATTTAAAGCCACAGACCCTGAAGGAGCGATCAAAGAGGATAGTATACAGGTTGAAATAAGCTCCATTAATGACCTACCCATGATTTCAGGTATTCCGGATACACTAAAGTTCCAAAACGACAGTCAGGCAGCTATAAGTTTAGACACTTCTATAACTGACATTGAGGATGCGCTCTCTGAGTTAAATATTAGTTTTAGTTCAAGTCCTACCGCTATTAACTTAAATGTGACTCAAAACGGGCTTAATGTTACTATTACGGCGCCTAATTTTGTAGGTGAGGGTACACTGACCATTGAAGTAGAAGACAAAGATGGCGGAGTATCGTCGGCTACGATTATCATAGTCGTTGAAACTTCGGTATCTAATGAATTTGGCGACCAGGTTCCCGAAGAGTTTTCGCTCATGCAAAACTATCCAAATCCCTTTAATCCTACGACAAAAATAAGATATGGCCTGCCCGAAGCTTCAAAAGTGGTACTGGAAGTGTTCAATATGCTGGGACAAAAACAGGTTACCTTAGTAAATGAGCGAAAATCAGCTGGAACATACAGCGTGAATTTTGATGCTAATAAACTATCGTCAGGTATGTATATCTACCGCATAAAAGCTGGAGATTATGTTGACACTAAAAAAATGATGTTGATCAAATAATTCAGGCTTAATCAAATATTTAAACCTACTGTATATAAATGCAGTAGGTTTTTTTATGAAAAAAGGAAAGCATCATTTTTATTGGGTTATTGTTCCGTTTAGGGATCTAACCCTATTTTAGTTTGCTTATGGTCATAAGAACAGGCCAATATTAGGGTTCGGCATTTTTAAATTTGAAGTATCCTTCAGTCCGATTAAATTAGAGCTTGTAAATATTTTATTATCTTAATTATATGACGTAACGGAATCAGAACAACGGAGCATTCATATAAAGCAATATGCATAAAAGGTAAGGTCATTTAGCACTCGATACCCAATAGGTAAGATCTCAGGATCACAGATATAATTTTCACAAGAAGTTTCTCAAAGTTGATGATGCTCCCAGAATTAATGAATTCACATATAAAGCAGTTTATATATTGAAAAGGTGGTTGGCACATATTGGCTGCTTCTTATGCGTTTTGAGCATATTTTGCACTGTTCTGAACGCTCAAAAAATAACTCAAAGTACTTCGTATAATTTCAGTGCAGTATCTACAGAAGAAAATTTACCGCATTATTCTACGCACCATATCATGCAGGATAGTTATGGTTTTGTTTGGATCAGCACTCGTGATGGATTATGCAGATTTGACGGGCAAACATGTACAGTCTTTCGGGCCGGCAATAAAAAGGGAATAGCACTTGAAGCCGATTTGATCTGGCTGACGTATGAAGACTCAAAAAACAGAATATGGATCGGTACAAAAGGAGGAGGGCTTAGTTACTTAAATCCAAAATCAGGGGCTACGAATGCCTATCTGTCTGCAGAAAACACTGATGGAAGCATTAGTGGAGATATTATCACTGCTATATTTGAAGACGAAGAAAATACCATTTGGGTTGGAACAGATGGAAATGGATTAAACAAAGTAATTCCAACAGCCAAGCCTGATTCATTTTATTTCGAGAGGGTTCATTTATCGGATAATACACCTCAGAATTTGGCGATCATGGATATAATTCAACATAAAAAGCAGGTTTGGATCGCAACCTATGGTGATGGAATTTATATCTATGATTTGGAAAGTAATATTGTATTGGATCACCTAACTACAAGGAGTGATGAGTTCCGGTTGTCGGATGATTTTGTAATGACGCTTGCTAAAGAAGATTCAGTTATTTGGGCTGGTACAAAGTTTGGAGGGCTTAACAAGCTGAACCTATCGGAAAAAACAGCCACTTATCATCAAGCTGAAAACGGTCATTCCAATTCACTGCCCAATAATTTCATATGGGATATTAATATCGACCGTTCAGGTACAAAATGGATCGGGACGTATGGAGGAGGGTTAGTTCACTTAAAAAGCAGAAACAATACATTTGTGCAATTGAAAGATCAGAGTAATGAGAGATCTTTTACGGATAATTTTGTCCTTAACACAACTGAAGACCATCAAAACCAACTTTGGATCGCAACGGATAATCAAGGGGCATTTCGCTTTAACTCCAAACCTATATATGAAGCAATAAACCTGGTTTGGCCTGAAAATGAGAATCCACATAACCTCATCATCAACGAAATTTACCAGGATTCAAGGGATCAGTTTTGGATTCTTACAAATTCCGGGATCTATACGACCACATCTGATTTTGACCAAGTAACCAAAAGGCGTACAGGCCTGCAAACCACCATATTTTATGACGCAATAGAGTCTGCTGACGGTAGAATATGGATAGCCACAAATAACAATTTAGGGTATTATGATCCCTCCACAGAAATTTGGGGAGAAATAGATATTACATCTTCATTAAATACTCCGGGTGCAGACCGATTCTTTGATCTTGAACTCGACGAAGATCAAATACTTTGGATAGCAAGTGATGGAGGCTTGGTACGATTTGACATTAATAATGCGGACTTAGAACTATTCCAATATCGGAAAGAAGACCCTACTACGATCTCAGGTAACAAATTATCAGACCTTGAGATCATAGGGGACTACGTTTGGGTTGGAACTGACGAAAAAGGTTTGAATGCCTTTAACAGACGAACACTTCAAAATAAAAGAATTGATCTTTCTAAGTACTTAGCAACAAATGACGTCTCAAATTTCATCACGGATATTACAAAAGACCCGAATGAAAATTTGTTAGTTGGTACTGCGGATAAAGGTTTTTACCAAGTTTACGTATCGGGTAGAGAGATAGATTCTGTACAACATGTTACGATCAATAATGGAAATCTTCCTGTCCGAATATTTGATATCGAACAAATAGAGGAAGATATATTGATTTCCTACAGAGATGGACTTGCACTCATAAATAGTTCCACATTCGAATCTAAAGAAATGAAAGTTCCTGAAGCCATGAATAATTCAGGCGCAAAAGAATTGTTCAACGCCAATGGAGATATTTATTTCTTTAACAGGAGTTACATAAACCGAATCTATAATAATAACATCAAAAAGGGTAATAACTACCCAAAAATTCAACTTACCACGCTGAAAGCACAAAATAAATCCCTTTCCGCTGAGGTAAATGTGCACACTCAACAAAAAATAGAATTACCATATACCGACAACTTTTTAACCATTGCCTACACAAGCCTGAACATGGATCCCAATGCCTACTATTCAACAGAATATATGCTGGAGGGCCACGATCCCTTTTGGGTTAGCGGCGGAGAAAGAGAAACAGTAAATTATTCAAATCTAAAACCTGGTGATTACATATTTAAAGTACGATATGCAGGTTCACCACAATTAGCGAATGAAACAGAGCTGTCCATAACAATAACAAGTCCATTTTGGCAAACTACCTGGTTTCATTTTTTAGCTATTGCACTATTTGTAGCTATAATTTACGCCGCAGCAAGGTATCGTACCTATTACCTGCTAAAGGAAGAGCAAACCCGAATGCAAATAGCCAGAGATCTTCACGATGACCTAAGCGGTACATTAAGCAGTATTAGCTTTTTTAGTTCAGCTGCACAGAGAGCAGAAAATAGTATGACTGATGCTCGTATTTTTTTAGAAAAAATTGATATCAGTGCAGCAGAAGCAAAAGAAAAAATTAATGATATTATTTGGGCTATAGATCCATCCAAAGATGACTGGTCCGTATTTCTAAAAAAATGCAAACGCTACGCAACGGATGCATTAGATGCGAAAGAAATTGAATACGACATACAGATGGACGATAGCTTTAAAATTCCGGTAAAGCTGGAACTAAGGCAAAATTTGTGGTTGATCTACAAAGAAATGATCAACAACCTGGTGCAACATTCAGAAGCCAAAAATGCCGAGATTCGTTTTTATCAAAATGAAAAACAAATAGTCTTGATAGTAAAAGACGATGGTGTGGGTTTTGTTAAAGGGCAGGCTTCCAGCAGAAATGGGATTTCAAATATTGAAGAAAGATCAAAGGTGTTAGGCGCCAAATTAACATTAAAAACAGATAAAAATGAGGGTACAGAGTGGCATTTTGTATATAAACCCTAAAAATACTGCCTGATTCGGTGGTTTTTTTAAAAGTATAAATATTTATATACAGGAAAATACATTTTATATGATCAATATTTCCATTATCGAAGATAATAAGTACATGAGAGAAGGGTGGAAGACCATCCTTGATTTTGAGCAGGAACTCTGTGTGATTGGTGAATATGAAAGCTGTGAAGATGCGTTTGAAGATGTACAATTAGCTAATTCAGACATTATCCTTCTCGACATTCAACTTCCAGGGATTCATGGAACTGAGGGTGTAAAAATTATTAAAGAGCAAAATCCCAAAGTAGCGGTACTTATGGTGACCATCCATGATGATGACGAACGTATTTTTAAAGCATTGAAAAATGGGGCCATTGGATATTTATCTAAAAAGATTTCACCACAGGAATTAATTGATGCCGTGCATATAGCTCACGAAGGGGGTTCACCTATGAGCCCCAATATTGCACGAAAGGTCATTAACTCATTTCAGGGTTCGTCAAAGAACAAAGTTGAACTTACGGAGACGGAATCAAATATCTTACAATTATTGGCAGAAGGATGCTCTTACAAGGGAATTTCAAAAAAAGTATTCCTGTCTGTTGATGGGGTTAGATATCATATCCGCAACATTTACAATAAATTGGAAGTGAGCAATAAAAGTGAAGCTGTAGCCAAAGCATTAAGAGAAAAACTCATATAAACGAAATAGCCTGAAAAACCACATAAATATGTAGTGTTTAAAAGAAAATAATTACCGATAATTTAAATGTATCAGATAGTAAAAGGGTTTGGGTTTTAGGGGTACTTAAATCCAAAAACCTGCTACATGTTTTATTTAACCTAAAGAACTGCTAAAAAGTCTGTCCGTGAAAGGACAGGCTTTTTTTATGCCATGAATTTCCATAAACAGCATACCTGTGTGGTGCATTGGTTATTTGGTTGGGTTATGTTATAATCATCAAATAACTTTAACTAAACTTATAAGACAATGAAAAAATTAATGAATATTGGGTTTCAGGCTCTATTTTTTTTATTGATAACCTCGGGGAGTATTTTTGGACAATATGATTTTGATATTGATTTAAATAATAATATGGCGATAATAGATCGATCGGAAATTCCATTTGTTCATAAAGGAGCACCTGACAAATTGATAAACAAAACGGAAATAGAAATTACCGTAGAAATATTTGATGCTAAAGGAAACCGATACAAAGGACTCTTAAAGAGCGATAGTATTTCCACTACTGATAAACTTCCCTCAGGCGAAGACCTTTGGCTTAATCACGAGGAACTGAGACGTGGAATTGGGCCACAGCATAAAGTTGAAGTTGTTTTGACGATTCCTGGGGTTATTAATTCCAATGACCAATGGGATTTAAAACAAGTGAAATGGAATTTGGGCAAAGACCACAATCCCACTTACACAAAATTAAATTATTTAGGAAGGCAGGATGGGTATCAAATAATATTTGTTTATGAAAATGGCTTAAGGCCAAGAGAGCTTGAGGACAGCGAAGAACATAAACTTTTTCATTTTAATGGTCATTTTTGCGAACCAACTGAACCTGATTGCTAATAAACTTAATAGCCAGTGAAAACGAAGTTTGGCTTACTTGTATTCATTTATTTGTTGACAACCCTGTCCTGCTATGGACAGGGCTTTTCTTTTCAGCAGTATTATTCTGCAGAAGACTATGGCGCCCATGTTCAAAATTGGGCTGCCCAAAAAGACTCATTGGGATACATGCATTTTGGAAATGGTAACGGATTGTTAACCTTCGATGGACTACACTGGACATACACCCATATTGGAGAAACAGGAAAAGGACATTTTATTCTTCCGGTTCGTCAAGACAGCATATTTGCATTGGGTCTTAGTGACTTTGGATATATAAGGCCTGATTCAATTTTTACAATTCAGTTCCAATCTCTCTCTAAATCATTTTATAGGCCTGATGAACAAATACCATCTAGTCACGAAGCATTCCAATGGAACGAGAAAATTTATTTTCGACACTCTTACGGGATAAATGTATACGATGGCCAAAAATTGAATCGATTCCCATCAAACTTTGGGATGTTTGGAAACTCCATGTTAGTAGGCGACTCTGTATTGATAGGTTCTGATAAAGGCATTCTTAGCTTCAACTTAAATAAGGAAGAACTTCGGTTGGTTAAAGGAGGAGATATTTTTGCAGGCGACTATGTGTGGTTTGCAGAGAAATTCCCCGGCGAAAAAGTAATATTTGGTGGATTTGAAAACCTATTAGTGCTATTTAATGGGGATTCATTTGAGCCTTTTGAAACCGAAGCCGATTCCTATTTTCAAGAACATCGTGTTTATGACTTTCAGGTCATCAATGATTCCCTCTATGCGGTAGCAACACTTTATGGAGGCGTTGTTTTTCTGGATGAAAGTGGAGGGGTAATCAAGATTCTTACGGAAAGAAATGGACTGGAAACCAACCAAGTCTATGATCTGTATCTGGACGACGAAAATATATTGTGGCTAAGCTTACAAAAAGGAATACAAAAGGTACTGATGGATGGAAATTTTACACTGTACAATGAAGGACAGGGATTGAATGACATCGTCACAAGTATGGCACAAACAGAGGATGGGATTTGGGTGCAAACGGGTTTTGGACTTATTAGAAGTGAACTTATGGAACCTGAAAAAACGCTTCATTTTATTGAAGTTGATTTTGATGAAAGTATAAATGAACTATTTAACTGGAATGGTAGAAATTACGGTTTGGGATTTTCAGGGCTATATCTTCTTGAAGGTGAACAACCATCAAAAATAGACATAGTTCCAGGTGGGGTACGGGTAAAAAAACTAAATCCCTATTCCATATTTACTATTTATAATCAAAACCAACTGGTGCATTATGATGGGGTGAATATAAACACGAATCCCATTCCTGAAGTCGAAAGAGTTAGTGATGCTGCCCTTGTTGGAGATTCTTTATTTGTTTTGAACCGGGAAGAAGGTGTGTTTTTAATAAGCAATGGAGAAAAGAAGCACATCCCTTTAGAAAATAATTCAAATGCCGAGACTTTTTATAACACGATTGGTTTTCTAAACGGAGAACTTTTTATAGCTATCGAAGGGAAGAATAATTTAACGTCCCTATATAAATATCATCCTCAGGAAGATCGATTTGTACCTCAGCATTTCTTATCAAATTTTCCAGATGTGAACAGTGGTCAGGTATTTAATTTTAAACAATGTCAGGATGATGAGATATGGATGAATGCCAATCTCAAACTACTAAGATTTTATGAAGAAAATAATCAATGGAAAGTGGATGACTCTTACCGGTTAATTAAAGGAAATAACTCCGATGAGACCGTTTTTACCATAAGCTGTAGTTCTAATGGGGTGTATTTTGGAGGAACTATGGGTTTGGTTTATATAGAAGATACAAAGAGGAGTTATAAGTCAACATTTCAAACCAATATAAATCGTATTTATACCAACCGGGATTCATTGATATATGGTGGATTTGGAGATCCAAAGGAAAATTATATTCTGCCATACAAAAACAATGAACTTCGGTTTCAATATGCTGCCGCAAGCTATATCAATCCTGAGAGAAATTTGTACCAAGTTATGCTGGAAGGATTTGATAGTGACTGGAATAATTGGACTTCTGAAACACAAATAGACTACACAAATATCCCGGAAGGAATCTATACATTTAAAGTGCGTAGCCGAAATGCTTATGATGTAGCTGGAATGCCTGCTTCCTTTTCATTCGAAATTCTCCCTCCATGGTACCGCACGTGGTGGGCGTATTTGCTGTACACTATTTTCATTGTTGGGATTTTGTATACGGCCTATAAAGTCAGAGTCAACCAGCTTTTACGAGTAGAACGCATCCGAAACCACATCGCCAGCGATTTACATGATGAAGTAAGCGCCACCTTGTCCAGTATTAGCTATTTTGCCCAGGCCATTGAAAGTGATAAAATGAAAGGGGACAAAAGCCGGTTTTTGAAACTCATCTCTAACAGTGCCGGCGATGCCAAGGAAAAAATCACCGATATTGTATGGGCCATCAATCCCGAACACGATGACTGGACCGGTTTTTTGTCTAAATGTCGCCGGTATGCCTCGGATCTTTTTGAAAGTAAAGGTATCAACTATAGTCTAAAGATTGACGAATATATTCCGGGGAAGCTGGATATGCAGTTACGGCAGCATCTATGGTTAATTTATAAAGAAATGATCACCAATGCCGCCCGGCATTCCGAAGCCAGGCAAGTGGATGTGATCATGAAATACGAAGACGGTTTATTCAAGCTGGTAGTTCAGGATGACGGCAAAGGCATGGATGTGGATGGAATCCGAAAAGGCAACGGATTGGTGAACATCAATAAGCGAGCGGATCAAATTGGAGCAGATATCAACCTAAAAACTTCCGAAGGTTTTGGGACACGGTGGAAAATTAGCTTAAATCCCAGAGAATCATAAGTAGGAACAACATACCTATGTGGTGCATGCAAGGTTTAATTATTTTATATACTATTCACTTTTAAACTTAATCATTCTGAATTATGTCAAATGAAAAAATACCTCACGGTCATGCCATCGAGCTTGCTGATTTCGACGATCAAAACTTTGAATACCAGCTATTAGTGGATGAAGATGACGATTCACAAGATTTTAAACCAATTCGTGAAAAAGAAACCATAAGCATTGATCCCGGACATCACGTACTCGTAATTCGTTATGAATATAAAAACAGACATACCGATGGATTTCAAATAACTGAACGTACGCACGATGTACAGTTAGTTGGACGTCAGTTTAGAATGGTAAGAGATAAGGGAAAACTTTGGTCTGTAAACGTTTTCAATATCGTTAAAAGCCGCAAAAATTTAGTTACAAACCACGATTCAGATTTAGAGCCACCAGAACCAACCATCCCATAGTTTATTTACTTTGTGAAATATCTACTTTTAGTCATCAGTTTTTTAGGGTTGGCAGCACCGTTATTTGCTCAAAATTTTGAGGGATATCCAACTATTCGAAACTATACAGCTGAAGAATATGAGGGTAATGTGCAGAATTGGGGCTTCACAGAAGACACAAATGGTGTTTTGTTCATATCGAACCTCCAAAGCGTAATGATGTTTGATGGGGTAGAATGGTTACATTTTAGTGTCGATAATGGTAGGACCTACTCTTTAAACCGGACGGCCAACGGTACAATATATGTTGGTGGTAATGGTGAATTTGGATACTTAGACAAGCCAACGGATCCCGACGTAACCACGCTTCAATATTACTCTCTCCGGCATTTGTTGCCGGATACTTTGGATTTAGATCGGTTTTACAACATAGTTTCTGTACAGGATACAGTTTTTTTCTTAGCTAATAATGCATTGATCAGGTATGATAACTCTGATGTTAAAATATTCCGTCCTAACGTCCGTTTTTCTTCAATTTTTAAAAAAGATGGAAAAGTTTATGTAAGAGATGCTCTTGAGGGCATAAAGCAAATTCACTCAGATACGCTTACCAATGCATTTGGTGGCACATACTTTAAGGAGAATACCTTGTTCAGTTTTTTAGAAACTTCCAAGGGAGATCTATTTTGTTCCTACAGCAAATGCACAAGATTCGACGGAAGTGAATTCAAAGTTTTGGATTTTGAAGCGAATACTTATTTCGAAAATCATTACCTCGATGAGGGCATTGTACTAAGCGACGGAACCTTAGCTTTTGCTACACGAGCAGGTGGTGTTTTACATACAGATGTGGATGGAAATTTACTTCAGGTTTTTAATGAAGAGGCTGGACTCATAGATAACACCGTTTATGGTATTTATGAGGATAGAAATGGGAGTATATGGGTTGCAACGATTGGTGGTATTTCAAGGATAGACTATTCGCTTCCAATAAAATATTTTGATGAAAGAGCGGGTATTTCTGAGAACGTAAACCATATAAATCAATTCCAGGATCAACTTATTTTTTCCACATCTACCGGGATATATTTCCGAAAGAACTTAAAGCAGTTAAATAAAATCGATTTTAACGAAAATTGTACTCAAACCATTGTTTTAGAATCCGAACTTTATGCCTCTTGTGGCCAAAAAATTTATCACTTTGAAGATAATGAATTTCAAATAGTTGAAGGTCTCTTTGGCTATAAAATGTTACAATACCCGAATACTAATATTATGATTACTGCTAACGAAAGAGGGGTATTATTTTCAGAACTACAGGGAGATAAGTCCAATGTGATCTATTCGATCGATGACCTATCGATACTACCGGTTTCCATACTTAAGGACAAAGAGAATAATATTTGGTTTGGCCATAGATCAGGTGTTCATAAGGTTGATTTAGTATGGCGGGACAGAAATATCATCGCACATAATGAAAATGAATATCTACATGATTTAACAAACACTGCTGATGACAATAGAGTAGATGTTACATCTATTAAGGATAAACTATTTTTTTTGACCTGGGGTAAAGGAATTCAAGCTTATGATTATGAAAGGGATCAAATGTATCAATATGAAGGATTTGGGCCCTTTTTCTCAGATACAACAAAACAATATTTTTTTGCTGAAGAAGACCAGGAAGGAAATATATGGTTTCGTTCTGGAGGTGATAATCAGGCTTTACTCAAGAAAAGTGATAATACTTATGAGTTATATATCGGTCCGCTAAAACTTATTGATAGTCAACAATTCAATACTATTTATACCGGGGATAGAAAATATATCTGGTACGGTACAGATGAAGGATTAGTTCAGTTTAAAAAGGAGCATACATTTGATCATACCAAAACATTTTACACCAAGATTAAGGAAGTTTTAGTTCGAAATGACTCTCTCATTAATGGGAATAATTCAAGCAAAGTACCTGTTTTACGGTATAATGATAATCAACTTCGATTCACGTATTCTGCTGCAAGCTATTACGCAAAAGAAGAAAATGAATACAGGGTAAAACTAAGTGGCTTTGATGCTGACTGGACGGCTTGGTCATCCGAAGCACAAAAAGATTACACCAACATCCCGGAAGGGGATTATGAATTTAAAGTTCAGGCCCGGAATGTATTTGGAGTAGTAAGTGAATCAGCAGGATTTACTTTTGAGATCTTACCCCCATGGTACCGAACCTGGTGGGCGTATATGTTGTATATATTTTCAATTGCGGGGATTTTATATACCGCTTATAAAATTAGAGTCAACCAGCTGTTGCGCGTAGAACGCATTCGTAACCATATCGCCAGTGACCTGCATGATGAGATCAGTGCCACTTTATCCAGCATCAGCTATTTTGCCCAAGCCATTGAAAGTGATAAAATGAAAGGGGACAAAAGCCGGTTTTTGAAACTCATTTCAAATTCAGCCGGCGATGCGAAGGAAAAAATCACCGATATCGTATGGGCGATCAATCCCGAGCACGACGACTGGCAGGGATTCTTGTCGAAGTGCCGCCGCTATGCTTCCGATCTTTTGGAAAGCAAAGTTATCAACTATAGTCTAAAGATCGACGAGTACATCCCCGGGAAGCTGGATATGCAGCTTAGGCAGCATCTGTGGTTAATTTTTAAAGAAATGATCACCAATGCCGCCCGGCATTCCGAAGCCAAGCAAGTGGATGTGATCATGAAATACGAAGAGGGATTGTTTAAACTGGTAGTTCAGGATGACGGCAAGGGCATGGATGTGGATGGTGTCCGGAAAGGCAACGGATTGGTGAACATCAACAAACGAGCGGATCAAATTGGAGCAGATATCAACCTGAAAACATCGGAAGGCTTTGGGACCCGGTGGATGTTAAAAGTAGAAATCTGAGAACCACATGAGTATGTAGTTTAATTTTTGTTTTAACTCAATACATTTAAGTAGTAGGAATAATATCTAAAATAGAGGGTCAAAGTGATTAAAGTTGGAATTATTGAAGACAATGAATATATGAGAGAGGGATGGGAAACCTTTATCGATCATGAAAAAGATCTTACCGTAATTGGTAGTTTTGGTTCCTGTGAAGAAGCTTTTGAATCTAAAGCCATAAACAAGATCGATCTGGTGATCATGGATATTGGACTGCCGGGAATGTCTGGCATAGAAGGTGTGATTTACATGCGAGAGCATCATCCTGATGTGAATATTATTATGGCAACAGTACATGATGATGATGATCATATTTTTGATGCTTTAAAAGCCGGAGCGGTCGGTTATCTGATGAAAAAAGTAACGCCAGATCAAATGGTTGAAGCCATTCGAAATGCACATGAAGGAGGCTCACCGATCACTCCAAATATTGCACGAAAAGTGATAGCTACCTTTCAAAAAGCAGCCGATTTGGAAGAAAAACTTAGTGATCGTGAAATTCAAATATTAAAGGAGTTGGCAACAGGTAAATCATACGCGGCAATAGGTAAGAAAATTTATCTATCTGTAGATGGGGTACGTCATCATATTCGGAATATCTATCAAAAATTAGAAGTGCACTCCCGCTCTGAAGCCATAGCAAAAGGAATTAATCAAAAATTAATAGATCCTGATACCTGATATTCTTAAAATACTTATAATGATCAATAGAGGAACAGAAATACCACATAGGTATGCGGTCTTTTTCCGGTTTTTGGCTTTTATATTGATGCAAGTTAGTCCTTCCAGACTATACTGACCTAATAGACACAAACCTCGCCTTCTTGAAGAAGGTGGGGTTTTTTTATGGGCTAACAATAATAAGTGGTTGAGCCTCATATTTTTGCAATTAATCTACAAATAAAGTAGAAAGTTAGATACAAATCTTATACATTATTTCAATAATTGATGTGCTTTCGGCGGTATAAATTTATTCAGAAAGCTTATCTCAACATTAACTAAATAAATATAATTATGAACACGACTACTACGTGGTTAAAGTATATCTATGTAATTTTGTTTTTGGGCTTATCTGCTACTGTATATGCCCAAAATGCGACAACTACCTTTAACGACAGGCCCATAAAAGAAAACAGTATCATCGTTAAATACGAGGATAAAGTAATTTCTTTTAAAGGAATGTCCGTAACTCCACAGGCACTTGCCAATGAGTTTAGAACCGAGATAAGCGCTGTGGTTCGGGAAAGTTTCAAATACCAAAAAGTTGAAGAATGGTTGGTCAGTGGGAATATGAAAGAAAACCTTGAAAAGCTAAACAGCATACCGGGGGTTACCGCTTTTCCAAACTATATATTCTACCGGGATGAAATGGAGATCAAACCCGTTGAGCCACAATCAGCGGTTTCACCGGAATCAATGTCGGATAACACTGCTATCCGGGTTGGAGCAAGGGATGTTGTGATTTCCAATGATGAGATTTTTAACGATTCATTCCTTTTTTACGAAAATTTCAATGACTCTGCTGCCACAGTTGATGCCTGGGCCGTTGAAAGCTTGAATAGTTCTGAGGAATGGGAACTTATTAATTATACAGGCACAGGTGATTATAAATTTCTTGCCGGTGATATAGAAGGTGATTACTTACCAAACTCAAATACAACGCTCTATTCACCGTTATTTGATTTTACAGAACTCTCGGATGAGTACACATATAGTGTCGTTTTTCAACATGCAACTGAATTCGATACAAGCACTTCAGACGGTATGGTATTTTATATTGGGGTTGGGCCAAACCAAGATAATTCAGAGCTTACTGATACTTTGTTTATAGAAGATACTGCGGGTGAATTTATAACTTCAAATTTCGACATTACTGAATATGCGGGATTAGATAATGTATGGTTTGCAGCCCAAATGTTTTCGGATTCTACCTCAGAATCTGGTTTAGGTGCAACTTTTGATAATTTTGGTTTTATACAATTTAAAATTGATCCCGTAGATGATCCATTATTGGATTTTCAGTATGCCTTAGACAATACAGGGAGCTTTAATTTTGGTTATTCTGTACCTGGCGCAGATATCTCTGCCTTTAATGCATGGCAACAAACGACCGGAAGCGAGGATGCCGTCGTGGTTGTTTTTGATGATGGTGTTGACTTTACCCACGATGATTTAGCAAATCAAGCCTGGATTAATCCTGGTGAAGTTGCAGGAAATGGTATTGATGACGATGATAATGGATATGTAGATGATATCTATGGCTGGAGCCCGGTTTACCAAGACAATAGCTTCCTTCATCAGGAAAGCTTTCATGGTACACATGTTGCAGGAATCATTGGCGCAGAAGGAAATAATAATATTGGGATATCAGGGGTCAGTCAGGATGTCTCGATCATCTCAGTTATGATCTTTGACGAGGATGGATCCACAAACTCATTGGCGATTATTCGGGGATATGAGTACATCAGTAGTTTACTGGATGCAGGGGTTGAAATTACCGCGGTAAATCAGTCATGGGGTGGTGGAACATTCCTGGATTATGCCAGTGGTGCGCAGTTCGTAAAAGTTATGACCGATTACGCACTGCATCATAACGATTATGGCACACTTTGGGTCATAAGTGCCGGTAATGCTTCATCGGACCGAGATCAGACTCCTTTCTATTCTTATCCTAATAACATACAGTCTCCCAATGTTCTTACCGTGGCAAGTACGGACGATGCGGACAGATTATCGGTTTTTTCCGATTTTGGAATAAGAACGGTAGATATTGGCGCTCCGGGTACTGATATCGTATCAACCCTGCCTGATCAGCTTTATGCATATCTTTCAGGAACATCAATGGCGGCACCTCAGGTTACTGGAGCAATTGCTTTGGCAAAATCGTTATATCCGGATGAAAGCGGTCATCAGCTAATGGTTAGAACCCTTGCCGGTGCAGATTACGTACCAAATCTTGACGGATTGTTTGGGGAAGGCACCAGATTGAATGCAAGTGGAATGCTCGACCCGTCGGCAGAAGGTATTTCAGACGAATTAGTAGCAAGCCATGCTACAGCTTATTTTCAGCGTACCCAATTAGATCAAGTATCCTACACCACTGTTGGATTTATCAATAATTCGGACAACGCTGTTACGGTTTCAAACGTGTCAGTTGCAAATAATACCAATTTTGGGGTAGGTGCTGACGTGAATTCAGAAGTTGTTGGGGCCGGGGAAGCATTTGCGGTTCCCATATTATTCAACAATAACGGTGAATTTGGAGAATTTATATCAACAGCAACCATCACTACATCAGCAGGTAATGTGGTTATAAATCTGAATGGAAAAGAACAAGGATTCCCGGAAATTGTAATAGATCCTGAATTCTCAAATGTTGGTCCCGTTCCTTATGGAACTGAAATAGAGACTGCCTTTAATTTATTCAATGGCGGTAATGAAGATCTGGAGTTTTCCTTATCTCATGAATTATTTCAACTTGACGGGGAAGGGACAGAAGCATTAAACGCAATTGCTTCCTTTGAGGCTTCTGAAAAGCCGGTTGAAAAAATTAAGGATAATAAAAAGCTGGACGATTTCTTCGATGAACTTACCACGAAGGTATTGCTGGAAAGAGGAGATAAGACACTGCCTAAAATTACCTATGAACCAAGTCCGACGTCTGGTCTTGATGAAACATCTCCTGAACTCGTATTCTATGAAGACTTTGAGTCACCTGATTCGGTAGCCCAAAGATGGAATGTATATCAGATTGGTGAAGGCGATACCTGGGAAATAGCTGATTTTGAGGTCAATGAAGGCGAGCCGAACAATGTGTACCTGTTGGGAGACTTTGAAAATGGCTACCAGAATAATAGCCTTTCCGTGGCAACTCCACCTGTTTTTGATTTCCGTAATTATGAAATAGGACGGGGACCCGCATATCTTGCCTTTGATGTAGCTGTAGAAATGGAAAACATATTTGATAATTTTTATGTCAATGTACTTTCTGATGGCTCCAGGTTAGAGACCATTGTAAGCACGGGCAATGGTACCATCCTGAATAATGGAGAGTACTATCGGGTTTACATTGATATAACTCATCTCGCCGGTCTTGAAAATATTGAATTTTGGTTCATTGGAAATACCGACGGTGGATTCGTTGGTGGCTTCGGTGCTCTGATTGACAATGTTGAGATCGTTGTGGATGACTTACCTTACTTTACATCAGTATTTGATGGTGTCGTAGCTCCCGGAGAGCAACAAGAAATATCGCTCAGTATACGAACCGATTTACTTGAACCCGGAGATTATTTCCTCTTTACGGATATAAACAGCAATTCTGCTTTATCATACGAAAATCCCGGAGTTCCATTTCATACCACATACTTCGAGAGTAGAAACGTGAACCTAAGTGTATCACCATTTGAGCAGGATTTAGGTGAAGTTGATGCGGATGCACCGTTTAACTTCTCATTTGATGCCTCCAACGTCGGATTAGCCGATGTAGATTACTTCGCTGATGTTATAATCATGAGTGAAGAAGAATTTGAGGGCGATTATGACAGTGAATTTGAAGCTTCTATGGATGCCGCTTTGGAGAGATTTTCAGACGCACCTCAAAAGGAGCCTGTATCTCTAAACCTTTCAAAAATGAAAGAAGATATACTCAAAAAAGCTGAATCACGACCTGCTTCAATATATCAGGGACCGGAGAATTATCAGCACAGACTGTCTCCATCACTTGAAAGCATTGATATCTATTTCGAAGACTTCGAAAGCGGTGAGTTATCTGAAGATTGGCTCGTAGTTGACTGGAGCTTAGGACTCGGAAGTGTCTTTGAGGTTGAAAATTTTGGTTCCCAAAGTAATCCTTCGCATATGCTCTATGTTGGAGAATTTGAGCAAGGAGCTTCCCTAATTTTCGATAATACATTTACCGACGCCTATTCACCGGTATGGGATCTTACTTCAGTTCCCAGCAGTGATGATGTAATCTTAGAGTTTGATTACAGCTATTTACTGGAACCTGGTTTTGATGTGGGATATGTATTCCTGGTGTATGGAGATCCTGAGGAAGGCTATTTCCTCGATTTGCTCGGAACCTCAGAAGACATATTGATGAATGACGGAGGATTCTACAGAATGCAAAGTGATATTTCACAGGCTAAAGGCTTCAGTGAAGTATATCTTGTATACCGGGTCGTTACAGATGGTGGAGTACAGTCCGCTTGGGCACTATTTGACAACATCGACATTTATACCCAAGAGAAATTAGCCTACCTAACACCCGATACCGGAGTGTTAGAAACCGGGCAATCTCAAACATTTGAAGGTACTGTAAACGCAAATTGGTTATATCCAGGTGATTATACTGCAATATCTTACGTGGATTACCTCAGTGGAGAATTTGGAGTTAATCGGTTTGGGGAGCAATACACCTATTTCAGCATACCCAATAATCCACCGGTTGCCGAGAATGATGAAATTGCGATCCTCTCAGGCGACACAGTGCCTCTGAGTACTATAATTGATGTACTGCTAAGTAACGATTCAGATGCTGAAAGTGAAATTTGGCTTGAGGATATTTCAGAACCACTTCATGGTGATTTCAAGTATCGCCTGGAAGAAGAGGATTTTGTATATGTAGCCCCACTCAATTATGAGGGATATGACGATATAACTTATGTGATCAGTGATGGTGATGCTACAGACACAGCAAGCGTTACGATCTCTATTTATTCAAATCCTGAATTTGTAAATGGAAGCGATAAACAATACGTCTTCCTGGAGGATGAAAGCCTAACGTTAAGCACAGTCGGCATGGCTGCAGGTGTTGGCGGCCTTGATCAAGATCTTTTGGTTTGGGGTGAATCCAGTGATGAAGACGTAAGTATTTCTCACGACGGTAGTTCCCATACCATTAGTTTTACTGCTACAGAGGATTTCTTTGGGCAAACCACTGCAATGTTTCACGTAGGTTATGATGGCGAAGATCCTATAAGTTCTATGGAAGTGTCTATTGTCGTTATTCCCGTCAATGATGCACCCGTAGCTAAGTTTGCTACCTCAGTGAATGGTGGACAAGTTGATTTTACTGATCAATCTGCTGATCCTAAGGACCTCAGCGATGGTGGTATCGTTAAGTGGGAATGGAGCTTTGGAGATGGAAATACCAGTGAAGATCGAAATCCAACCTATTCGTACGCAGAAATAGGAACCTACGAAGTATCATTAACGGTAACCGATAATGGCGGGCTTAAAAATACAGTAACCAACCAGGTTGAAGTATTGTCCGTAGTTTCCAATGAGAACAACTCCGTACCGTTGTCTTACGCGTTGGAACAGAACTATCCAAATCCTTTTAATCCTACAACAAGGATAAAATACAGTTTACCAGAAGCTTCTAAAGTTTCCATCGTTATTTACGATCTGTTAGGCAAAAAAGTAGCAGAGCTGGTAAATGCTCAGAAATCACCGGGTAGCTATACCCTCAATTTCGATGCTTCTAATTTAACTTCTGGTATTTATATTTATCAGATTAAAGCAGGATCGTTCACTGAGACCAAGAAAATGACGCTTATTAAGTAAGCCAAAATCTTGTTTATTTTTTAAAACCCCGTTTTTAACTAAACGGGGTTTTTTTATTTCAATGCAGTTAAAATATCCCGATATTCACCGCACAATAAAGTTGTATAAATAAAGCGGTTTCATGAAAGAATTTGTTCGTATTGCATCAGGACAAGGGTTTTGGGGAGATTTACCCAATGCTCCTGTTAATCAGGTAAAAAAAGGTCCTATCGATTACCTGGTTATGGATTATTTGGCTGAGGTTACCATGTCGATCATGCAAAAACAAAAAATGAAAAACCCAGATTGGGGGTATGCCCGCGACTTTGTAGATGTTGTTGCCCAGGTATTACCTGAGATCAGAAATGAGGGTATAAAAATTATTAGCAATGCAGGAGGAGTAAATCCGAAAGCTTGTAAAGATGAAATTTTAAAGGTTGCACAGCAACAAGGCTTTGACGGTATTAAAGTTGCTGTTGTGGACGGTGATGATATTCTTGGGCAAATTGATGAATTAATTGAAGCAGGTCATCAGCTAAATAATATGGAAGATGGGCGCCCGGTATCAGACATAAAGGAAGAATTGCTGAGTGCAAATGTATATTTTGGTTGCCAGCCCATTGTTGAAGCTTTAAAATTGGATGCGGATGTCATCATAACCGGCCGGGTTACAGATACAGGATTAACGCTTGCTCCAATGATCTATGAATTCGGGTGGAAATCAGATGATTATGATAAGATGGCAGTGGGTACCATAGCTGGCCATATCATAGAATGTGGAGCCCAGGTAACAGGCGGGAATTTTACAGACTGGGAACAAGTAGAAGATTTTGTTGACATAGGATTTCCAATCATAGAAGCTTATCCGAATGGTGATTTTTTTGTAACAAAACACGATGGTACCGGTGGGTTAGTAAGTGAAATGACCGTTAAAGAACAGTTATTGTATGAGATCGGTAACCCTGCAAAATATATAACTCCTGATGTTATTGCAGACTTCACCTCGGTTCAGGTTGAAGAACAAGAACCAAACCGAGTGAAGGTTACAGGCATAAAAGGGCATCCCGATACCCCGACGTATAAAGTCTCTGCCAGTTATAATGATGGCTATAAACTTGCTTCTACACTCGTTTACAGCTGGCCGGATGCGTTAAAGAAAGCCATCAAAGGAGCTGAGATATTAGAGAAAAGGGCTTTGGCCCTTAATCTGAAGTTCGATGAATTCCATAAGGAATTTATAGGATACAACGGAACGGATGAGAAACCGATATCAACAGAAGCGCTGGAAACTGATTTCGATGAAATACAAATGAGAATATCCATTTCCGGCCCAAATAAAGATGATTTGAATCGATTTGGAATGGAATTAGCGCCCCTCATATTGACAGGGCCCAGTGGCGTTACAGGTTTTGCCGGGGGGCGACCAAAAGCAAGTGGTGTTGTAGCTTATTGGCCTGCTTTGCTTGATAAAAATGCTGTTGAACCCAGAGTTACTTTATTCGAAACAGAATGACCTTCAAAATCTTAATAATTAATACACATTTAAAAAAGTAAGAACATGAAAATTGCGGTAGTTGGAGCAGGAATTTCAGGATTGTCGGCAGGAAGAGAATTAGCCAATGCCGGGCATGAAGTGTTGGTTTTTGAAAAAAGTGGTGGATACGGCGGGCGTTTAGCAACCAGATATGCTGGAAAAGATCAGTCTCAAAAACTGGACCACGGAGTTCCCTTTTTTACGGCTGAAAAACCTGAGTTCAAAAAATTCATTGAAGAACTGATAGAAAAAAATATCCTAACTACCTGGGATGGAAATTTTGCAGAAAGAGATAAAGCAGGGAGGATTACTTCTTCTGAAATTGGAAATCAATATTATATTGCCACAGGCGGGATGAATAAGATTGGTAAATATTTAGGTAGAAATCTTGATATTCGATTAAATGAAAAAGTTGGTGGACTGACTCATATTGGCGAAAATCGAACAAAAAAGCGTTCATGGATGCTCAACTTCCCAACTGCACGAACTGAAAGTGCTGATGCAGTAATCATAGCTGCTCCTGCCCGACAGGCCTATGCCATGTTAAATACTACCATCGATGAAATTGAGACCCTAAAATTGGTTCGTGAAATTGATGAAGTAGAATATGAATCACAATATTCACTCATGGTCGGTTTTGAAAAAAATGATATACCAGATTGGAATGCCCTTGAATGTGATGATGAGATCATTAATTGGATCTCAAATGAATCTACAAAGCGTAGTATAAATGCAAATAACTTGGTAATTCATACTACATCTGCATTTGCAAAAAAACATTTATACACCGACCGCGATAAAATTAAAGAAACCATACTTGATCAGTTAAGTACGATCCTGGGAGGCTGGGCCGCACTGCCTGACTGGAGTCAACTACATTTATGGCGATATAGTCGTGCTATTAACCCACTACCGTATGATTACATGGAAATTAAAGGAAACGACACTCCTTTGGCTTTGGTTGGTTCTTATATGAACGGCAACAGCGTTGAATCAGCTTATTTATCTGGCCTTCAATTGGGACGCCATTGGGTAGAGCAATTTGCTGATCAATAAATTACATAACAGCCAACCTTAAAGGACAGGTTTGGGAGCATTAAAAGAGCTAAATAAATATTTAAAAAAATACAAAGGCACCATGATTTTGGGTGCCTTATTCCTGACTGCATCCAATTTCTTTTTAGTATGGATTCCCGTGCTCATTAGAAGAACAATGGATCAGGTTGAAAATCTTGAGGACCGGAATTTCGTTGTCCCGGATAGTTTTTTTGAGACCCTTTTCACCTCAGAAGCGGCAGACATACTCGCCACAAATTCGTTGATCCTAATCGGTACGGTTATGTTGTATGGTGTATTGCTTTTTGCAACCCGCCAAACGCTAATCGTCACTTCACGTAAGGTCGAATATGATATCAGGAATGATATTGTAGAAAAATTGATGCTATTACCACAGCGTTATTACGCTGAAAATTCTTCTGGAGAGACTTACGTCAGAGCAACTGAGGATGTAGGCAAAGTGCGTGACTATTATGGTCCTGTCATTATGTACAGTATCAATACTTTAACGAGAGCTGGTTTTGTACTTACGATGATGTTTATTGTTAATCCCGAGCTCACATTATGGGCTTTGATCCCTTTACCATTAATTTCTTTTTTTGCTTATTGGATCACTGGATTCATTCACAAACACTCCACGATCATACAAGAGCAATACTCTACTTTAGCTGGTAGAGCCAAAGAAACATTCTCTGCTATTCGTCTTATTAAGGCTTACAACAGGATTGACCACGAACAACAATTATTCGAGAATGAGAGTGAATCTTACCGAAAGAAAAAACTTCGTCTCGATATGATTGAGTCTCTATTTCATCCCGCATTAAATTTTTTGATCGGTATTTCCCTGTTAATTGTCATTTGGAAAGGGGGAGAGATGGTGATCAACGAGACCATTACCGTAGGAAACATTGCAGAGTTTTTGATATACGTTGCTTATTTGATATGGCCTGTGGCTGCACTGGGGTACACGACGAATCGCTTTCAAAGGTCCCTGGCATCCTGGCATAGAATTAAAGAATTGATGGAAGAACCCATTGAGATCAAAGATGGTGATGATAAAGTAGAAGAAGAGGTTAAAGGCCATATTGAGTTCCAAAATGTAGGTTTTCATTACCCTGATACCTCAGAAATGGTGCTCAAGAATATTAATTTGACCATTCAACCTGGTGAAAATATTGCTATAGTTGGTCGTACAGGGTCAGGAAAATCGACGCTTGTTCAATTGATTCCCAGGCTATTTGATCCCTCAGAGGGAACAATTTTCCTTGATGGTATTCCTTTAGAAAAATGGTCTTTGAGAAGTGTAAGGCAAGCTATTGGTTTTGTTCCTCAGGAAACATTCTTATTTTCAGATACGATTGGTGATAATATAGCTTTTGGTGTTGCCAATGCCTCTGATCATCTTATTGAGACAGCTGCTGAAAAAGCACAGGTCAAAGAGAATATTTTGGATTTTGAGAAAAAATTTAAGACCATGCTGGGAGAAAGGGGTATCACACTATCAGGTGGCCAAAAGCAGAGGACAGCCATCGCGAGAGCACTGATTAAAGACCCCAAGATATTAATATTTGATGATTCACTGAGCGCCGTTGACACAAAAACGGAAGATGCTATATTGAAACATTTGAGGCAGGAATTAAGTGGTAGAACCACAATTATGATAAGCCATCGAATATCAACTATAAAAGACGCTGACAAAATCTATTATGTAGAAGAAGGGCAAATAGCAGAGTCAGGATCTCATGAAGAACTGTTAGCTAAAGATGGCAGATATACCGCCATGTATAACAAGCAACTATTAGAACAAGAATTAGCAGAAATATAAAAAAATAACAACCCTGGGCTGACTGTTTGAACGCACAGCCTATAAAATACATATTACGGGAGATAGAACAATGATAGTAGTACCATTAGGAGTAGCATCGGCAACCCCAACAGCCGTCCGTCATTTACCCTCAGTTGCGCTATGGAGAGAAGGAAGTGTTTTTCTTTTTGATTGCGGTGAAAACGCACAAATGCGCATGTTACAAGCGGGTATCAAACGCTCAAAAATTGAAGCTGTATTCATATCCCATTTTGATATTGACCACTTTGGTGGGTTAATGGGTTTATTGGCAACTCTTCAACTTCAGCGTAGAGAAAACCCGATTACTTTAGTAGGACCAAAAAGATTGAAGGAGTTTGTAGAATTCAATCTCAAATTCTCCGGTATCGATCTCAATTATGAGGTAAAGTACCACGAAATAAATGAGGATCTTGATGAAGAGGAACGGGTATTCGATGATGAGGAATACTATGTGGAAGCCCGGCCCCTAAATCATACGAAATTTTGTGTAGGTTATCGGTTTCAGGAAAAAGACAAACCTGGAAAAGTTGATGCAGAAAAAGCCGAAAAAATGGGCATCAATAAAGATGAGCAATACAAAGCCTTAAAAGCTGGTGAAGATGTCACATTAGAAGACGGAACGGTGGTAAAATCTTATGAAATAGTAGGCCATCCACGTCCCGGAGATAGCTTTGCATATATCACAGACACGGAATATACGCCACAAGCTGTAAAGCTGGCAATGAATACCAACATCCTTTACCATGAGGCAACTTTTGGAAAAGACCTTGCTGATAAAGCTAAGGAAACTGGTCATTCTTCAACCGCTGATGCCGCTCGTGTAGCAACAGAGGCTCAAACTAAGTTGTTAGTGATTGGGCATTTTTCAGCTCGGTACACCAATGAACATGATCTGTTAAAAGAAGCACGCGAAGGATTCTACCCCGCTTGGATAGCAAACGAATTAAGACCTATTTTCACGGATCCTACCCATGAAAGAGGCATTATCACCCCAAAAGTGGAGATAAATGAACTCAAGAAGAAATCTGGAGGCGGCGGTAAACGAGGTAAAAAGAATTATAAAAATAGTTCTAAGAAAAAATTCCGAAGCCGCAAAGGAAGCAGAAAAAGTAGTTCAAGCAATAGTTCTTCTGGTAGTAGTGGAAGCAGCTATAAGAAACGCAAGAAATACGGAAGCAGTACTTATAGTGCAAATATTAAAAATAAAAATGACGATTCTGATTCAAAGACACATCGTAAAATTACACCCCGATCTTCTTACGACGACTTTGACAGATTTTAAGACATAACCTGTGAGTAAAAAACCTAAGTCTGAAGCCGTCGATACAACACTGATTCGGCGGCTTTATTTTTTTCTAAAGCCCTACCGTTGGTATGTTTTGCTCGCCATTGGTCTGACCTTGTCAGCATCCTACCTGGGAACCATTCGCCCAAAGCTAACACAAATAGCCGTTGATGATTACATTGCCAATAAAGACTTTGAGGGACTTTGGTGGATCATAACCCTGTTGGGAGGGGCTTTGATCGGGGAATTCATACTCTTGGTATTCAATACTTATATCACACGCTGGTTTGGACAAAACTCACTCTATTCTCTCAGAAATACCGTATTTAAGAAAATACAGACGCTGAATGTTCAGTTTTTTGATAAAAATCCCATTGGAAAACTGATCACCAGAACAACCAGTGATATTGAAGCGCTGAGTGAACTTCTTTCTGATGGGGTGGTTACCATTATTGGAGACCTCTTCCGAATAATTTTTATTCTCTACTTCATGTTTACCATGAATTGGGAACTTACCCTTGTTACCCTGACGGTACTTCCAATACTTTTTTATGCAACCTTTTGGTTCAAAGCAAAAGTACGGGTTACATTTCTGGAAGTAAGAGATAAAATTGCCCAGCTTAATTCGTTCGTCCAAGAGCATATCAATGGGATGGATGTCGTACAACTATTCAACAGGGAGGAAGAGCAACAAAAAAAGTTTGAAAAAATAAATGCAGGTCACCGCGATGCTTATATTGAAACGATCTTCTATTTTGCCATTTTTTGGCCCATTGTTGAAGTAACAGCAAGTTTAGCGATGGCACTCATTGTATGGTATGGCGGTGCAAGGGCTCTTATGGATGGTGTGACGTTTGGTGTTTTGGTAGCATTTATACAGTATGCCCGCCAATTTTTTCGGCCCATTCAAGGACTATCAGAAAAGTTTAATACCCTACAATCCGCTTTAGCCTCTTCAGAACGAATATTTAATGTATTAGATACAGAAACTCGTGTTGTTGAAACTTCAAATCCAAAGAATATCAAAGATCCTCAAGGGAAAATTGAATTTGAAAATGTCTGGTTTAGGTACAACGAAGAGGAAGATTATGTGCTTAAAGATGTATCATTTAAAGCCGAACCCGGAGAAGACATTGCTATCGTAGGAGCTACCGGTGCGGGTAAAACCACCATTATCAATCTTCTACTTCGATATTATGATATAGAAAAAGGAAGTATAAAGATTGATGGTATTGACATTCGCGATCTGACATTGAAAGACTTAAGATCTCATTTTGGATTGGTATTGCAGGATAATGCCCTTTTCTCCGGCTCAATATTGGATAATATTACTTTAGGGCATCCTGATATTACAAGAAAGCAAGTAATTGAGGCTTCACATAAAGTTGAGGCCCATCGTTTTATTGAAAAACTGCCTGAAACCTACGACTATGTGTTGCAAGAGCGCGGAACATCCCTATCCATGGGGCAGCGACAGCTCATTTGTTTTGTGAGGGCGTTGGTGTACAACCCGGAAATCCTGATCCTGGATGAAGCCACATCAAGCGTAGATTCTGAAACAGAAGCTCTTGTTACGGAAGCAAGCAGGGTGATGATGGATGGAAGAACTTCCATTGTTGTAGCTCACCGATTATCCACAATACAACACGCGGATAAAATTTTAGTGATGCATAAAGGAGTTATACGCGAATCTGGAAGTCATCAGCAGCTGATATTAAAAGATGATGGCATCTACAAAAAGCTATACGAACTTCAGTATAAAGATCAGCTTATTCCCGGAGAATAAAATATTATCAGGCATTAAGATCTTCTGTACAGGCTTTTTCAATCCTATTCTTAAGCGCTGCGTAAAAAGAAGGCTGTTCATATTTATACGAACTTAGATCTTCAACATAGATCTTCTTGTAGCCAAACTGATCTGCCTGACGAAAACGATCATATAACTCTCGGGATAACTTTTCAAGATCGCCATTATAGTTGATCGTATTTCTGGATTTGCCCCATCTTCTATCCAACAACAGATAAAAAAAAGAATCATCTATTTGGTCTATAGTACCATATACTACCTGTGCGTTAGGTTTATAGTGAGAATATTTTTGTCCCGGGCTTTTAGGTACTGTTGCCTCACTATCCGAAAACAAAACTTTTTCATTCAGCACAGATTCTATCTCAGTCACCCCGATTTTACCTGGCCGAAGAAGTACTACTTTTCC
Organism: Gracilimonas sp.; assembly: GCA_031580945.1. Classification (GTDB taxonomy): domain Bacteria; phylum Bacteroidota; class Rhodothermia; order Balneolales; family Balneolaceae; genus Gracilimonas. The sequence continues at coordinate 1,917 of JAVLBT010000004.1, read as the reverse complement.
ATCACTCAGGTCTACTACTGTTGATTCTAACCCAATTGTTGTTGCACCTCCGTCGATAACTGGAAAATCTTTGCCAAAATCATTTTTAACGTGTTCAGCTTTCGTTGGACTTGGTCGGCCAGATTTATTTGCACTGGGTGCTACAAGTGGGCCCGTCATTGATAAAAAAGATAAAGCTAACTCATGATCTGGCATGCGAACGGCTACCGTATCTAATCCGGATGTGATAAGATCTAAAACGTTAGCTTTTTTCTTAAGCACAAGAGTGAGGGGGCCCGGCCAAAAAGCATCAATAAGTGAAAGGGCTGTATTGGGTAAAGTATCTGAGAATTCTCTGATCTCTGCTTTACTGGATACATGTACAATTAAAGGATTATCCGATGGACGGCCTTTAGTTTTGAATACATCTAAGATGGCTGATGGATTCCAGGCATCTGCACCCAATCCATATACTGTTTCAGTAGGAAAAGCAACTACCTGCCCATCTTTGATGCGTTTAACATATGTACTTAGATCGTTCATTCTTATGCCGTAACTTCTTCAAGTACCAATGTTTTTAAATATTCAACAGCTGCATCCAGATCGGGGATTTCATGCACAACAAACCGAACCGTTTCCTTTTTCTGAACGACCTTAAAATTATTTTTCCTTGTGTGTTCTAATTTTTCTAAGACCTCGTTGAATGTACCGGAATCAAAAAATGCTTTCCCCATTTCTGAATCTTGTTTGGGGCATACTAACCACATCCTGTCTGCCCGAACTGTTACTTTAGTAAAGAAATTCTGAGAAGCAAATAATTTAGCTTTTGTGCCTGCTATTAAAAACTCAGCTTCTTTGGGGATTGGGCCAAAACGATCCTTGATCTCTTCCCGCCATTCTTCCACTTGTTGCTCATTTTTTGCTTCTGAAAGCTTGCGATACAGATTAAGACGTTCAACACTATCCATTACGTATTCTTGAGGCAGAAGGGCAGTCTCATCAAATTCAATAATAGTCTCGGGTAGATCTGGGTCGATCTCTACATCATCAAACATGTCACTAAATTCAGATTGCTTTAACTCTTTAACGGCATCATTTAATATTTTTGTATAGAGGTCGAATCCGATATCATTTATAAATCCACTTTGTTCAGCACCTAAAATATCACCAGCGCCGCGAATATCAAGATCACGCATAGCAATATTGAATCCTGAACCAAGGTCGGAAAACTCTTCCAGGGCCAGCAACCGTTTCCGTGCCTCACTACTTAATGTTCTAATAGGACTTGTAATCAAATAACAAAAAGCTTTACGATCGGAACGACCTACACGGCCCCGTAATTGGTGTAATTCGGCCAATCCAAAGTGATTTGCCTGATTAATGATGATGGTGTTGGCATTTGCAATGTCTATTCCATTCTCTACAATATTTGTAGAAACGAGAACATCGAACCTATGCTGATAGAAATCCCCAATTATTTTTTCTAACTGAGACCCCGACATTTGCCCATGTCCCACTCGTACGCGAATATCAGGGACTAAACGACGAACCATTTCAGCAATTTCCTGTATATTTTTTACGCGATTATGGATGAAAAAGATCTGTCCACCACGTGAAATTTCCTGCAAGATCGCATCACGCAATAATTCTTCATCAAAACTGTGAATTTCAGTGTAAACAGGTTGACGATTGGGGGGAGGGGTATTTATGACACTTAGGTCACGGGCGCCCATGAGTGAAAATTGCAATGTTCGCGGAATGGGTGTTGCTGTTAGGGTAAGCACATCTACTGAAGCCCTAAAATTCTTTAGCTTTTCCTTAGCGGCAACCCCGAACCGTTGTTCTTCGTCCACAATGATAAGCCCAAGGTCTTTGAATTCCACATCCTTGGAAAGCAATCGATGAGTTCCTATAACGATATCCAATTCACCGTTCTTT
>JAVLBT010000049.1:0-18232 GCA_031580945.1 Gracilimonas sp. | reverse complement strand
GGGGAGTTCCACTTTGAAAAGCATTTGTTTGTTATCTGACCCAAATGCTAAGGCTGCTTCTTTAATTTCTTCGGGAACCTGGCGTATTCCTAAGTTTGTAAGCCGGACTGCTGGGGGCATCGCAAAAATAAGCGTTGCAATAATGCCTGGGACAGCTCCAAGGCCAAAGAACAAGACAGCAGGTATCAAATACACGAAAGCCGGCATGGTCTGCATAAAGTCCAAGATTGGTCTCACTATGTTCTCGACTGTGTCATTTTTTGAAGCCCATATTCCCGTTGGAATTCCAATTAGCAAAGCAATAAAAACTGCAGTAATAATTAGAGCTAGTGTTTCCATTGTTCCGTCCCACATATTCATACCGTCAATTACTATCAATCCAAGGACGGTAAAAATAGCTACACCTCTGCCTGAAATATACAAGGCAATTGCGGAGAGAATGATAATCATGATAATGGGGTGGGGAAAAAGTAATAAGTTTTCTATCCCCACCAGAAACGCTTTAACAGTTACGGTGATGAGATCAAAAAAGCCACCAAAATTATCGGTAAGCCAGTTGATTAAAAATTCAAAAAAATCTCCTACAGGAATATCAAACATAGTTACTTACTTGGTAATTTATATTTTTCTTGATCTTCTTCAGATTGGTTAGATCCATTTTCATTTAATTCAGCTAAAATGGTAGCCCGGTCTACAATACCCAACAGTTTTGTGTTTTCATTCATCACTGCAATAGGGTATTTGGATTGAATTGATTTGGTGAGCAAAGCATTGATAGGCGTTTCAGGTCCAGCTACTTGAATATTTGCCTGAATAATTTCTGTCAAATCTTTTTTGTTTTCTTCTTTTATTCTGATGGCATCATCAATAGTTACAAGTCCTTTTAGTTTTCGATTCTCATCTACTACATAGGTTGTAGAAACACCTATTTTTTCCATTTTACGGATAGCTACCGTAGGTCCATCTTTTGGAACCTGAATGGTAGGAGCTTTTCTCATTATTGCCTGTGCTGTGATGATTTTAGTGCGATCTACATTTTGCACAAAAGCTTTTACGTAGTCATCTGCGGGATTTGTAAGGATTTCTTCTGGGGTTCCAACCTGAACAACATATCCATCCTTCATGATGGCAATGCGATCTCCAATTTTTAAAGCCTCATCTAAATCATGCGTAATAAAAACTACAGTTTTATGAACCTCAGCTTGAAGCTCAAGAAGTTCATCCTGCATATCAGCTCTAATCAACGGATCTAGGGCACTAAAAGCTTCATCCATTAAAAGGATTTCCGGATCGTTGGCCAAGGCACGGGCCAGTCCAACCCGTTGCTGCATACCGCCACTAAGTTCGCTAGGTTTTTGCTCTTCATAACCCTTCAGTCCAACTTTTTCGAGGGCTTCATACGCTTTTTCCTTTCTTACTTCCTTTTCAATACCACTAATTTCAAGACCATATTCTACATTATTTGCGACCGTGCGGTGTGGAAATAAACCAAAATTCTGGAATACCATCGACATTTTTTTTCTGCGTAGTTCCAGAAGTCGTTCTTTACTTACTTTTGTAATATCCTCGTCACCAATAAGTACTTTTCCACGTGTGGGCTCAATAAGTCGGTTTAAACATCTTAGGACAGTAGATTTTCCACTTCCGGAAAGCCCCATAATAACAAACATTTCTTTCTCCTTGATCTGAAAACTAGCATCATTTATACCAATTGTATTTCCGGTTTGATTGAGGATTTCATCTTTTGAATTGCCTTCTTCTATAAGCGGGAAAGCCTTCTCAGGGTTTTTACCAAATACTTTAAACAGATTTTGTACCGTGATTGCTGCCATATAATTATGTAATCAAATTAAGATTTAGAAGAGCAGGTGAAGCGGGTAAAGCTATTTTCAAAATAGCTTTACCCGAAAATTAAACGTATTCACCTGTTAATAATTCATCAATCGGTTTAGAAATAGTATCCGATGTTGATGTTAAATCTGGTATTCCAGCGAGCGTCATCTACACCAGGCCCAAGTCCTTGTCCAAAGTTTTCTGTTATCCAAGGTTGGTTGCTGCCCCGTGCTATATCAAAATATGTGTACACGTTTCCAGCTGATAGTAGAAATCCAACTATGTGTTGATGGGCATCAAAGTAGTTATCAATATTTTTCTGGAAGTAGGTGTAATCGTTATAAAAGTTGAGATTGGTAATGGGCCCCCAATTTACATCATAACTGTAACTGAGTCCGGCAGAGTACAGGTTCATTTCTGTTGCAACTGCATAAGGATCCCCGTATGCACCCATATATACATAGTCTACACTTTGACCGGCATCATTTTGAGCTTCCATTCCATAGTTAATAAACTGACCTTTGAAATTCCAATTACCATAGTTTATATCTGTATGAACGGCAAGTGCATACCTACTTGTATTTTCATCAAGTGCTTGATTCCAAATCTGTCCAACTTGAGCACTAGCTCCAACTTCAGCACTACCGTTGTCAATATCAAAGGTGTAGGTTCCGCGCAAGTTTAGCTGATTTCGCTCAAAATTTGATTGTGGTGTTTCATTTTGTCCTAAAACGTAGTCCCATGGCTTGCCTCCGGTGATGGGGATGATGTCGTAAGAATAACGTCCGGACCCACCTGAACCAAAAGAGGCTGAACCATATGCCGGGCCTGCGGGTTCAGGCTGAAAGAAATAGGCCGCCATAAAATCCCATTTTTCGGCAGTGTGTGTATATTTAATACCCATATCATGGTCATCTTCAAGACCTACATAATAGGCACCTTGGAACCACCAGTTATGAGAATTGTACTGAAGGTTACCAAATGGAACTTGGGTAACTCCTAATTGGATGTTATTGCTATCGTTGAAATCGTATCCCAACCAACCTTGCTTCACAAAATGGGTATTGAATGTTGGATAGAAACGATATTCAAAATTTAATTTTACTCCATTGCGTTCTGCATTTATGTTTAGGCGCCAGGTATCTATTGTAAATTGAACATCATTGTTATCGATGGTTTCATCCTCATAATCTGTGAGTAAAACATTATACCGAACAGCACCCCCAAATGAGAGTGAAGATTCATCCTCTTGTGCATATGCAAAAGTGGATAGGAATGTCAGGAAAGAAATAACAAACAATATTAAGTTTTTCATGATTAGCTCTGAAAATTAAATTTGGTTACTATTATAATTAGGTCCCTATTTGTGAGGGAATTTTATGCAGCAGAAAAAAGCTTTTGCTTCATTAGAAATAATTATTTCTAATTAAATCAAATAAATACTGAAATTTGATTCGGGTTAATATAATGTTCTTAGAGGACTCTATAAAGTTTTGATCAGAATGTTAACTTCATAATAATATGAACTTAAAAAAAACAGTATTTAAAATAATTGAATATTATGTCCTTCATTAATTCGCTATAAAAAAGCATATGAAATTGAAAACGTTCAATATTTCTCTTTTATCATTATTGACTATCCTTATAACCGGCTTTGATAGTTTATATGGACAGCATTCTTTCACTCCTCAGGACTCTTTACGTGGATCAATAACCCAAGAGCGTGCTTGGTGGGATCTGACTTATTATCATCTCAAGGTTGCAGTCAGTATTGAGGACAGCAGTATTTCCGGTTCAAATCTGATTCAATATGAAGTATTAAAAAATCACCAGGTTTTGCAGGTTGATTTACAGGAACCCCTTAAAATTTCGAAGATCAAGCAAAATGGAGAAGAGCTAAATTTTAAGAGAAAAGGAAGTGCATTTTTTGTTGAATTAAAGGATTCACAGCGAACTGGAGAAATCAATGAACTGCAAATTTGGTATGCTGGTAAGCCGGTTGTTGCAAAAAATCCGCCCTGGGATGGAGGGTTTACCTGGACTACTGATTCCAACGGAAACCCATTTGTAGCGACATCCAACCAGGGAATTGGATCAAGCGTATGGTGGCCAAATAAAGATCATCCCTATGATGAACCAGATAGTATGCTGATCAGTGTAACGGCGCCGGATACGCTGATGGATGTTTCGAATGGAAGATTGCGTGATGTAGATGAGCATGAAGATGGTACTAAAACCTGGCACTGGTTCGTCTCTAACCCGATCAATAATTATGGGGTAAATATTAATGTTGGTGATTATGTGCACTTTGGGGAAATCTATGATGGGGAGAAAGGAAGTTTGTCGCTGGATTACTACGTCCTCCGCGAAAATGAGGATAAAGCCCGCGTTCATTTCAAGCAGGTGAAGCCGATGATGGATGCCTTTGAATTCTGGTTTGGGCCATATCCGTTTTATGAGGATGGATATAAACTGGTAGAAGTTCCGTATTTGGGGATGGAACATCAAAGTTCGGTAACCTATGGTAATGGCTATCAGAATGGGTACTTGGGGCGAGATCTGAGTGGCTCGGGATGGGGACTGAAATTCGATTTCATCATCATTCATGAAACCGGGCACGAGTGGTTTGCCAACAACATCACGTACACCGATGTGGCCGATATGTGGGTGCACGAAGGCTTCACTAATTACTCCGAAAGTCTATATCTCGATTATCATTTTGGTGAAACAGCAGCCAATGAATATGTGCAAGGCTTACGGCTGGGCATTCAAAACGATCGTCCGCTAATTGGGGAATATGGAGTTAACCACAGAGGCTCAGGGGACATGTACAATAAAGGTGGAAATCTGTTGCACACGCTTCGGCAGGTAGCCGGGGATGATACACTTTGGAGAGAAACTTTACGCGGGTTGAATCGAGAATTCTACCACCAAACGGTCACCTCAAAGCAAGTAGAAGATTTTATCAGTCAAAAGTTGGGCAGAGATCTTTCTGCTGTATTTGATCAGTATTTGAGAGATACTCGCATTCCAATCCTCGAATATGCATTCAGGGATAGAATGCTGACTTACCGTTGGGGAAATGCTTTGGAGGAATTTGATTTACCCATAGAAGTTGATATTAGTGGAAAGGAATATAAATTGGAACCGACCACAAGTTGGCAAAAGATGGAATTTGATAGTGATGATCTTTCTCTTTCAGTGAACCCAAACTATTATGTGGGTTCATTTGATCTGTTGGGACAATCAAATTAAAAACAATCCTTTATTACAGGACTTATCAATCCAGTTCTAAAGGAGGATATATCAAAATCATTCCAAAACCGAGGTAAACCGAACCACTTCATTTTCTACCGCATCAACAGATCGGAGGTAAGCATAAATGGCTTTCAGTTCTTCTTCACTCATTTGAGCATAATTTTTCCAGGGCATAGCAGTGTTAAACTGTCCCGTTGACACGGTTTTAAATTTAAAGGAAGTATCTTCGTAAGACTTGAACCGTTGTACAAATTCTTCCTCACTCCAAGATCCGATGCCAGTCATTTCATCTGGGGTGATGTTTGAGGTTCTCACTATACTTCCATCAATCATGGGGAATTCACGCCCTCCGGCAAACTCCATCCCGGGAATAAAAGCACCGTTTTCCATGGGAGAGTGACAGTCAGCACAACTTGCTGAGACCACAAGGTATCGTCCCCATTCAACAAGATTTGTCGTGTGTCTGACCATATGATGTGTAGCTTTCTGAGGTATGGTATTGAGGATAAAATTCATAGGGAAAAAGACATCACGTTTCGGTGTATCCTTTTCAAGCGGGTCCAACGTTCGTAAATACGCGATGATGGAATAGATATCTTCACGTTCAATTTTACCATAATTGGGATGAGGCATGAGTGGGAAAAGAGCTTCGCCATCTTTGTTCACTCCTTTGGCGATAGCACGGTAAATCTCTCCGTCCGTCCAGTCTCCTAAAGCGGCAGGAGTAATATTTGGTGCATAGAAGTGACCCGGCAAGCCTTCCTCAGGACCATAATGTTCACCCCCGGCTCCAAGACTATCTGGATTGAGTGGATGAGCAAATTTCTCCTTTTCCTGTGGCGTATGGCAATGCATGCAAACCATTACATTATTCGCCAGATGCTTACCCCGTTCGATGCGCTCCGAAGTTGGTTCAATTTCTATATCCGGAGCGGGACCCACATTGGGCAATGCAGAACCTACATATATTAATATTCCACCAATTGTGGCTAAAATGAAAAGTACAATGATCCCCAATATTTTTAACACCTTCATAGATCTCCACTTTAAGTTTGTTAGTAGTAGAGAAGTTTATACCCGACTTCATTTCCCTATAAACCTCTTTTGTAGTAGTTAAATGAAGTAAAAATTATTGTAAATATCTACTGCCCAGTCGGTTACAAATAATCAGATAAGTAAAGAGATATGTCGTCCATCTATTTCAAGTGATGAAAAATCAAATTCTTGTTGGATCCATTTGAAGGTTTCGGGGTGATAAAAAAAGACATGCGTTTCATCACTCTTGTAGTACCAGGCGTGAAAGTCAAGATCCTCGGTGTAAGGATCTGTTTTGAGGAAAAGCGCTCCATTTTGTTTTAGCATATTTCGAAGCTGCTTGAATTCTTCATAAGGGTGATGAAAGTGTTCGATCACTTCACAGCTGACGATATAGTCGTATTTCAATTCCAGTACATCGGGATGGTTGTCAAAGAAAGGGTCAAACACATTTAAATTATATCCCTGATCCTCAAGCATTTTGGTGATGACGGGGCCGGTTCCGGAACCGAAATCCAAACCAAGGTCATTGGGATTAAAACGCTCTACAATCTTTTTCACAAGTGGAGATACAAAGTTTTGATAACGGGGATCTTCTACATCGTTATCATGACTTTCGTAGCGATGAATTTCTTCCTCAGCAGTTGGATAATCGGCTAAATCCATTAAAATGGCCCGGCAATTTGGGCATTTGTGATATTGTCTATCCTCTTTTTTGTAGTAATAAAACGATTCTGTTTTTGAGGAACAAAGTGTACAATTCATCAATGATATTTTTTGGGAAGATAAAATTCTGGCAGATCAGATGTGATGCTCTTTCCTAATTATTGGGATACCAGTTTTTCAGGCGAACGTCGATATCTTTTCCTTCCCAGTCTACGATCTCTTTGAAGCGTTCAATATCTTGTCCCCGGTGGTGATAGGGATACATAATAGCCGGTTCCAATTCCAAAACACCGCTTGCAGCTTGGTAAATATCCATAGTGTAGGGTAAATTCATACACACAAAAGCCACGTCAATATTTTCAAGAGAACGCATTTCGGGAATGTCTTCTGTATCCCCGGAAATATATACACGCTTTCCATCAACGGTGAGCACATAGCCATTGCCCCAGCCTTTGGTATGTCGGGCTCCTTCATTGGGAAGATTATACATCGGGACCGCTTCAATCTGTACACCGTCAAGTTCCATAGATTGACCATTTGCTAAGATCTGAAGCTGATTCGAATATTGATCGGGCATTTGCTCTGCAACAGACTGTGGAACTACAAATGTTACTCCATCCGTATCAAGACTTTGCAGCGTCTTCAGACTATAATGATCTCCGTGAGCGTGGGTAATCAGAATGGCATTTGGAGCGCTTTGGTCTTCATAAAGTGAAGCATCTCCCCAAGGATCTACATAAATGTTCAAGTCATTCCATTCAAAAATAACAGAACCGTGGAGAATAGGGTAGATGGTCAAGATTCCATGGTCTGTTTTTATTTGATCGGGAGCACTACTATACTGGGCCAAAGTGATCATTGGAAATAGAATAGTAAGACATAAAAAAGAGATATAATATTTCATAAGCATCCGTACAATTTTTTTATAAAAAATTTAAATAGTGACTTACCAATAATACCTTTTTATGATCACTATTTTAGTATTGCTGTAGACATATAGAGAATATATTGGGTGAATCCAGACTTTACATTGTATTCAAAATCATTATTTTTATAGATATTTGTTTTAAAAGAAAATAAGGGAGTTTTATGAACTATTTAAAACGAACTACAAATCAAGTTATAGCGATAATTGCCAGTGTAATATTAATATTTGGTTTAGGTAGTTGTGAGCAAGAAGTAGAACAACAGGAAGATCGAACAATTCGGATGGTGTATGCAAATTGGTCAGAGGGGGTAGCAATGACACATCTGACTGCTGAGATTTTGGAACAACATCTCGGATATACTGTGGATTTAAAAATGACAGATGTAGAATCAGTCTTTAAGCATTTAAGTCAGGGTGAATACGATGTATTTGTGGATGCCTGGCTTCCCGTAACGCATAATGCATATCTTGAACAGTATGGAAATGAGCTTGATGATTTGGGTATAAATGTTGAAAAAGTTCAAACCGGCCTGGTAGTCCCGGATTATGTTAATATAAATACCATTAGTGAACTTGATGCTGTGGCAGATACAATTTACGGTATTGGTGCAGGAGCAGGTGTCATGGAAGGTACAAAGCAGGCTATAAAAGTATACAACTTATCGGCACATCTGAAAACTGGCAATGAGCAGTCAATGACAACTAAATTGATGGAGGCAGTTAAAAGAAGAGAACCGGTTGTAATTACTGGTTGGACACCTCACTGGATGAGTAATCGTCTTAATCTCAAATTTCTTGAAGATTCACAAAACGTTTATGGTGATTCGGAGCAGATACATACCATTGCCAGAGATGAATTCACTAATGATCACCCATATGCGGCTTTATTTTTTGAACGTTTTGAGTTAAATGAAAAACAGCTTGGATCATTAATGGATGAACTTCAGGCTTTTCCAAATAATGAACGACGTGCCGTTCGAAACTGGATGGATGAAAATGAAATTTTGATCAATAAATGGATCAGAGGGCTTGAACCGCAAAGAGAGAAAATTATGTGAGAATAAAAGATTAGTTAGCGGTATATGCTAAATTCTCTTTTATAAAAATCCATATTTAAGCAGATTCCTAACATTATGCTATTTACAATAAAAGCAGATCCTCCATAACTAATAAAAGGGAGAGGCAAGCCAATGACGGGAAGTAGAGCGGAAGCACTTCCTACATTAATAAAAAAGTGTGTGAAGAATATAGCGGTTACTCCAACAATGAAAAGTTGAGCAAACGGATGTTTATGATTACCAGCCATATTCAAAAGCCTTACAAAAAGGAATAAGAAGGTAAGTATGACTATTGCAGCTCCGATGAAACCAAACTCTTCTCCAATCACACAAAATATAAAGTCAGTCCATTGTTCAGGTAGAAACTTGAGTTGAGTTTGTGTTCCTTCTAAAAAACCTTTGCCCGTTATTCCACCTGATCCTATAGCCGTTTTTGCCTGAATGATATTCCAGCCAGCACCTGTTGGATCAAAAGAAGGATTGGTAAAGGCGGCAATTCTTGCAATCTGATGTGGCTGAAGCAACTGAGTGAGAGCCAGTTGAATTCCAGATACGGTAAGTAAACCTGTAATTAAAGAGGTAATTGACAACCAAACCCTTCGCTGTACAATGAATATGATCAGGGTGAGTATGATGGTAGCTATAATTCCGAAATACCATTCTATTACCGAGAGGTAGGCTATAACTGCCGGTGATATTATAAATAATGAAACACCATAAGGTAGGCCAGACCAAAAAAGCATTACAGGAATGAGTGTTAGAAAGATCAGTGCTGTTCCCAGATCATTCTGTAAAATGATCAAAGTGGTAGGTAGCAAAATAATTACGACAGCAATAAGTGCATACCTGACGTTCTCAGCTGAAATATCTCTGCGGCTTGTTAAATAGTGAGCGGTCGCTAATATAGTTGCTACTTTCATGAACTCACTGCTTTGTAGATTTAAGGGGCCAATTCTTAACCAGCTTTTTGCCCCATTTATTTCAGTACCAAAAAATAAGGTTAGCACTACAAGTATTAGCCCCAATGCGTACAACGGGTAAGATAGTTGTACAAAATTTCGTGGAGGAACCAACAATATGCCTATCACAATAACTATGGAGATTGAGACCCATCCAAGCTGTTTGAAAAAATTATTTTGAATGTAATCGGGCAAAAATTGGGAGACAGGGCCTTGTGTAGCACTATAGATCGCAACAAGTCCAATACTTGTCAGCAGAAGCCAAGTAAAGATTACAGACCAACTGAGTTCTCTGAAGTTATTCATTTACCGGGATAATTTGTGGCTCTGATTCCGCCTCATCTGCGTCAGGATCAGTAGGCTCAAAGTTAATTACATGATCATAAATCCACTTTCGTGTAATCTCTCCTGTCAGATATTTTTCGGTGATCAGCGAGGCGACGGGTGCTGCAGAAACAGAAGCAAATCCTGCATTTTCAATAAAAGCTGTGACAACGATTTCAGGGTTTTCAGTTGGTGCGAATGTTGTAAACCATCCATGATCGAGGCCGTGTGGATTTTGTGCGGTACCCGTTTTTCCAGCTGCTTCAAAGCGGGATGAATTCGCATACCAACGCCCACTACCTTCCGTTATCACTCGCTGCATTCCCTTTTTGATCACGTCAAGATGTTCTTTTTTGACCCATTCAATTTTTTCAGTTTCTACTTTCTTTCGTGTAATTGTTCCATCGGGACTTCTAAAAGCTTGTACCAAATGCGGTGTGACTCTGTTTCCTCCGTTTGCGATTGCGCTTGTCATGATTGAGATCTGAAGGGGCGACACGGAAACCAGGCCTTGTCCAATTCCAAAATTTAAAACATCACCCAAACCCCACTTTCTTTCCCCAATTCGATCATTTAGATAGGAACTGTCTGGTACAATACCTGTTGTAGCATTGTTAAGATCAATTTTGGTAGATGTTCCGAGCCCAAAATCTTTTACCATTGAACTCCACTCATTGAGCTGACCCTGAACAGCAATCTTATCCATGAGTGATAAAAAGAACGTATTACTGGAGTATGCAATGGCTTTTTCAAGATCATATTCTCCAACATCAGCAAGGTCTCGATATGCACGGCCTCGTATGTAAGCACCACTATTATAAATGGTGGTATTAGGATTGATAATTCCTAATTCTAACCCAATGATACCCATAAGCGGTTTAAAGGTTGAGCCAGGAGGCTGCCGGCTTGAAATTGCTCTATTATAAAGGGGAGTGGTTGAGTCTGCGTTAATGGATTGCCAATAGTTCAGATCAAGGCGCCCTGCAAGTTTGGATTGATCATAAGAAGGAGAGCTTACCATTGCAAGAATGGCTCCGGTATATGGATTCATTACGACCACACCTCCGCGCTTTCCAACCATAAGCTCTTCTGCAAACTTTTGTAAATCAGCATCTATCGTGCTTATAAGGTCACTTCCCTGAACAGGAACCCGACTTAGTTCATCTTCTTCAAATTCCCCAAGTTCTTGTCCAAAGGCATTTACTCTTAGGTATCTTATACCAAGAGTACCCCGAAGCGAATCTTCATAAGAAAGTTCAAGGCCACTTTTTCCAATTTTGTCTCCAAGTCTTAATTCCCGGGAATTTTGATATTCATTTTCATCAGCTTCTCTTAAATATCCAAGCACATGAGAGGCCTGAATATCAGTAGGATAATGTCTTTTACTTTCTATTTGATGGCCAATACCTGGCAACTGCCATAAGTTTTCCTGGATAATGGAGAACCTTTGAAAATCAATTTCTGTAAATAACCGAGAGGTGCGATACCAAGAATATTTTTGGGCCTGAAGGACTCTTGCTTCTATTACAGGCTCTGAGATATTCAATAGTTTTGATAATAGTGGAATTTTATCTTTGTCAAATAAGGACGGGGTAATGGTAATTGAGAAAATAGGCTCATTGTCTACAATTAAGGTACCATTTCTGTCGTAAATGAGACCACGCGCAGGATCTACATATTCCTGTCGAACAGAGTTTTCTTGTCCCAAGGTTGAATACGTGTCATATTCAACAACCTGTAAGTAAAAGATTCGCCCTAAAACGATTAGGGTCATGCTGAGGATAATAACCTGTAAGGCTCGAATAGAAGTACGAGTTCGATTTGATTGATCAAAAGGCATTGTTATTAGGACCCTTTAAAAATGAATAACATTGAACCAACGATAGCAGTATATAAACTGCTACCGATGACAAAAATTGCCGGTTGAAAACCTGAAGAATAAGTATCAACAAAATTGCTCAGACCTAAAAAACATACATTATGTAACACAGCAAAAAGGCCAGTGATCGCAAAAATTTGCCAAAGTAACAGTCTGCCTTCTTTATTTCGCTCAATGAAATTATAGGCTATCAAGCATACCAAAGTTTTGGAAAACATATTAAGTCCCCAAAAATCGAATAATGCGTCTTGCACAAAACCAAGCATGGCTGCAAGTATAAGAAGTTGAAAACGGTCTTTTTTCATTGCTAACCACAACAAATAAATAAGTAATAAATCAGGTGTAGTTCCAAAAATACTCAGGTGTTGAAATATCAACAGCTCAGCAAGAAGGAAAATAATTCCGATAATAAGGTCTTTTAGTAGTTCCTTATTCATTCAAATAGTTGATTATACTGTTGTTGTAATTGTATTATGCTGGAATCAGGTTTGAATTTAATGATAAAACCCTGAGCAAGATCAGCAAGCATTACATACGGTTCTAAATAAATTCTTTGTGTCTCTTGTCCAGGTTCGGGAACTGTTCTTACCACCCTGCCTATAGGGATGCCCGCAGGGAATTGATTACTACTTCCGGAGGTCTCGATCACAAAACCTGAATCTACTTTAATTGTTTTTGGTACAAAATCCATGACCAATTGGCCATATTGTTCTCCCGGCCAGCTCACAATACCATTTGCTTTATTTTCCTGAATTCGGGCACTTACCCTAAATAGTGAGTTATAAAATGGCATTACTTGCGAATAATGATTATTGGAAAGTATAATCTTGCCAACTAAACCGTCTGATGTAACTAAAGGCATTCCTTCTTCCAACCCTTCATTCTTTCCACCATCCACAGTGAGCACATTATTGATGCCGGTTAATTGTTTTCCGACAATTGTAACTGCTGTTAATTCAAAATTACTTTTTTGTTCATAACCTAATAACGTTCTTAGCTCTTGGTTTTCTTTTTCAACGGACCTAAGCCTGCTCAATTCGTCTTGAAGTAAAATGTTTTGACGCTGTAAGTAATTATTGGTATTCAATGCTTGCCGGTAAACTCGAATATTGGAAAGAGGTTCCTCGAGCAGGCTCACCACAGTTACGGATACTTTTCGCAGGTTATCAATACCACCTTGGTGCCTGCTGATCATAATAAAGAGAGCAAAAATCAGTATAAATGCGGTAAGTATGTAATCTTTAGCATCACTTAAATTGAAGGATCTAAAACGCATTCATTTTGGGGATATTAGGAAATTACCGGACGGTAATATTCAAGATTTTCAAGGATAGCACCGGTTCCACGTACAACAGCTGTAAGGGGGTCTTCGGCAATATGTACCGGCAGGTCCGTAGTCTCCATGATCAACCTGTCCAGGTTTTTAAGTAAAGCTCCGCCACCAGTGAGCATAATGCCCCGGTCTAAAATATCAGCTGATAATTCCGGCGGTGTTTGCTCCAGAGACTTGGTAATGGACTCCACAATTGTATTCACGGATTCTGCAATTGCTTCACGTGCATCTTTGGAAGTAATATGTCGTGTTCTTGGAACACCATTGACCAGGTCCCGGCCTTTTGTGATCATTTCCAATTCTTCATCAAGAGGCGCAGCGGATCCAATTTCACATTTTATCTTCTCAGCTGTTCTTTCTCCAATTAGGAGATTATGATTTCGGCGGAAATAGTTAATAATGTCTTCATTGAGTTCATCGCCACCAAGTCGTACAGATTGTGCATAAACGATACCTGATAAAGCAATCACGGCGATTTCGGTTGTACCACCACCTATATCAACAATCATGCTTCCAACCGGTTCATGTACATCCAATCCAATTCCGATAGCCGCAGCCATGGGTTCATCAACCAAATAGACCTCTTTAGCACCCGCATGTTCAGCGCTATCGCGGACGGCCCGTCGTTCTACTTCAGTGATGCCACTGGGAACACAAATGACCATTTGACGAGTAGTTGAATACCACTTCATTTTCACTTTCTTGATCATCCCGCGTATCATTTGTTCCGCTACTTCGAAATCAGCAATTACTCCATCTCTTAATGGTCGTACGGTCCGAATCTTACTGTGGGTTTTTTCGTGCATTAATCGTGCTTCATGTCCTGTTGCGACAGGTATATTCTGCTGATTTAATGCAACTATTGAAGGTTCATTTAAAACTATGCCTTCTCCGCGAGCGTAAATAAGCGTATTTGCGGTACCTAAGTCAATGGCGATATCGGTATAAAGAAAATCAAAAAAGCCCTTTTGAGATTGTTTCTTAGAGGTCTCAGAGGCATTTTTTTCGCGGGAATTTGACATGTTCGCTGAATAGAAAAATTTAGATTTATAAAGTGATATAACATGAGAAAATACAATATTGATATTGTATTTGCGAATGTATGTGTTACGAATATTAGTTTAATTTCAAATATTCATAAAAAAGGTTAAAAACCATTTCAACTAATGACGGAAATGACGCCTTCCAGTAAATATCATAGCCATATTAAACTCATTGGCCTTAGCGATTACTTCCTCATCCCGGATACTTCCCCCGGGTTGAATAACAGCTGTTGCTCCAGCTTTCGCAGCCGCCTCAACACCATCTGCAAAAGGGAAAAATGCATCTGAAGCAAGGGCTGAACCATTTAGTTCTAAACCCTCTTTAGTAGCTTTAGCAACTGCAATTTCAGACGAATCTACTCTGCTTGTTTGACCTGAACCAATTCCTAAGGTTTGTCCTTCTTTCGCATACACTATGGCATTTGATTTCACATGTCTGACCACATTCCAGGCGAAAAGAAGGTCTCTACTTTCCTGTTCGGTAGGTTCTCTTTCAGTTACAACTTTAAATTCTTCTTGATTTGCTGGAACAAGGTCAGCGTCCTGAACCAATAAGCCCCCAAAAATTGAACGGAATGATGAGGTATCTGTATTTTCAATAATTGACTTCTTAAGGCGTATTAAACGACGGTTTTTCTTTTGTTGTAAAAGTTCTAAAGCTTCTTTTTCAAAATCTGGAGCTATAATGATCTCTGTGAAAATATCGTCTATAGATTTTGCCGTTTCGATATCCAATACCTGATTTACAACTACAATACCTCCAAAGGGGGAAACGCGGTCGGTGCTAAATGCTTTTTGATAAGCCTCATTTAGCGAATCAGCGACACCTACACCACATGGAATAGTGTGTTTTATTATTACACAAGCATTTTCATCCGATCCAAAATCGGATATGATATGTAATGCTGCATCAACATCCAGATAATTGTTGAAGCTTAATTGTTTTCCATGAAAGCAATCTATGAATTCATTTTGATTTCCATATACTGCTGCCTTTTGATGAGGATTTTCGCCATATCTTAATTCCTGGGAAAGGGGAAAAGAAGTATTGAATTGCTTTGCAGGTTCTTCTTCTATCAATTTCGTAAAATAATTTGAAATAGCAGAATCATAATCTGCTGTATGAGCAAAGGCTGCTTTGGCAAGTTTTTGCCGGGTTTCAAAACTAATCCCCATTTTTTCTTCGAATTCTTCCATAAAAGTTTCGTACTGTTCTGGTGAACTGAGGATTGAAACATGAGCAAAATTTTTAGCCGCAGCTCTGATCATAGTGGGCCCACCAATGTCAATGAATTCAGTAGTTTCCGAAGGACTGACTTCATCTTCCAAAATCTTATCTTTAAAAGGATAAAGATTCACAACGACCAGTTCTATTGGAGAGATACCTAAATCATTAATTTCATCCACATCCGGTTGATGAGATGTTCGGGCTAAAATACCACCGTGTATCATTGGGTGGAGTGTTTTTACCCGACCATCTAAACATTCTTTGAAGTTTGTGATTTCAGATACATCTTTAACTGGAATGCCTGCCGAACTGATGGTTTTAGCTGTTCCTCCGGTTGATATGAGTTCCACTCCTGATTTATGTAAAACAGTAGCTAATTCGATCAAGCCAGTTTTGTCTGAAACAGATAGAAGGGCACGTTTAATAGTAAGCGTTTCTTTAGGAAGTACGTTTAGCGGTTTTAGAGCCACGATTATAAGGAAGTTTTTATGTGATTTTGAATTGCTTTTGGGTAAAGTTTATGCTCTTCAGCAAGGACGCGTTTTGCTAATATTTCAGGGGTATCATTGGGTTTTATTCGAACTTTTGATTGGGCTATAACCGGTCCTTCATCAAACTCCTGAGTAACAATATGAACACTACATCCTGTTTCTGCATCGTCAGAAGCCAGCACAGCTTTATGAACTTTTAAACCAAAAAATCCCTTCCCTCCATACTTCGGCAACAAAGAAGGATGGATGTTTAGAATTCTATTTTCGTAGTGCTCAACAACTTGAGCAGGAATCTTTTTCAGGTATCCAGCTAAGGCTATGATATCCGTATCCCAATGATCTAATTGATCCAATAATTGCTTTGAAAAAGCTGAGTCAGATAAAAGGTCAGGATCGATAATTGAATAAGCAATACTGTGATCTTCCGCTCTTTGTATTGCCTTGATATGATCTCGGTTGGTTATAAGGCCAGCAATACGGGCAGAAATATCACCACGCTTTACAGCGTCAATAATAGATTGAAAATTGGTGCCCGAACCAGAGGCAAAAACCACAATGTTGTGCAAGAGTGACTGAAATTTAGCGTTGCCTGATAGGGCCACAAAGATAGTAAATGTTTGGGAGGGATAAAGATTTTATTTAGTCGGGAGGTGGTGAACTGGCTGTCATGTCGCGGCGAAATATCTGGTAGTTGTTAAAACTCCAGCTAAGCTGTGTAATTGTGATCTTAATAACCGTTGCGATTGGAATAGCAATTAGCATACCCACGATACCAGCTGTTTCAGCACCAATAAGAATAATGAATAATATGGCCACAGGGTGCATATCTGCAGAGCGCGAAAATAGCATTGGCTGGAATACGAGATTGTCTAACATTTGGA
Organism: Gracilimonas sp.; assembly: GCA_031580945.1. Taxonomy (GTDB): domain Bacteria; phylum Bacteroidota; class Rhodothermia; order Balneolales; family Balneolaceae; genus Gracilimonas. The sequence continues at coordinate 1,316 of JAVLBT010000049.1, read as the reverse complement.
CTACGAAAATGGCCAGTATGCAAGCAGCAACCAGTGAGAAATTACCAGTTTCTATGATGGAGACTATGATTGAAAGAAAATACCCAAGAATAGGTCCGAAATAGGGAATCGTATTAGCAAGGCCAACTGCTATCCCTACCGACATTGAGTTATCTAACCCGGCAATAGAAAGGGTGGTCCAGGAGGATAAAGCAACCAAAAAACTCTGGAATAGTACGCTTCTGAAGTAAAGACCTAATCTTTTTTCAATTTTGTCTATTACCGTAAGTGTAGTTTCAAAATACTTATTTGGAACCATTCTTAGCAGATCGCGTCTGATCTTACTGCCGTCCTTTAAAAAGAAAAAAGCGGCAAAAGGAACTACTAAAACAGCGGAAAATATGTTTGTAAAAATACTGAGGGCATCACTGACTACAGATGAAATCTGATTAACATTAAATAATTCATTAAAAACAGTGGTTATGTTCTCTTCTAAGAATCCATCAGGCAAAAAATCAAATTTGCTGATAAGTTGATTTTCTACCTTAATCGAAATTTGCCGAATATTTTCAAGACTTAACTGTGCAGTCAGTTCTGCCATTTGGTTAGCAATAATTGGTATAACGCTGGTAGATATAAAAACAAGGATGAGAATAACAGTCGCTAAAATTAAAGTGATACCAAATGTTCTGTTTAACCCGGAAGATTGTAGCCTGTTTGCAAATGGGTCCAAAACATAGCTCAATATCATGGCTAAGATTAAAAACACAACAAGATTAGAATAATTGTATAAGATCAGAGTGGCTACAGTAAGTGCAGCTGCCCCAATAATAAATTTCACAACTTTTTCTAAGGTTATATTTCTCATACTTTAGGCTAATAAAATAATTTGTTGAATCTGATAATATACATCCGTCAAAGTAAAAACATAATGAAAAAAGCAGTTACTTTTTTGCCCATCTTTATGATAATTCTAATGGGAGAAATAAGTGGTCAGGTAGAATATAGATGGGTTGATATAGGAAGTTTTCAAAATTTTTATTCAAATATAGGCTCTGAAATTGAAGAAGGTTTATACGCAAACCAGCAAGCAGGCTGGCAATGGCCGGCTATTTTTAAAGCACAAGATGCTCAAGCTTCAAAAGCACTTTGGTTGGGAGTGAAAAATTTTACAGATAGTGCAGGAACTGCTTATCAACGAAGAGTAGTGCACGTGGGTCCGAGAGTTAACGGGGTTGGAGAATTTTTTCCAATTGAATTTAAACTCATTTCGAAATACCCAAAACCTGAAGTGTATTATGACGATAACCTGGAAGTTGAGAACGAAATGTCTATTG
>JAVLBT010000048.1:0-18367 GCA_031580945.1 Gracilimonas sp. | reverse complement strand
TGTTCTCGGTCAAATGGAAGGTGAATTCAAAAGCGGTCCGCACCGCTTGAATGCCGGCGTTTGGCTGAGTACTAAATTTCCTGGTTTGCCTGTTTCGTATCATATTGAATACTCAAAGCCCGTTCCATTTATATCGTCTCATGGCAATGAAGGTAATGTTGTGTTGAATAGTTCAATCAGAACAGGTTTTAGCAGGCATAAATTATCATTAAATAAAGGGTGGAAGAGAGACTCTGAAAAATTTGATTATTTACAACTTACTGGGGGATTAAGAATAGAAAAGAGATTTAATGAAGACTATGTTCATTATCCAGAATTTTGGGATGACTTACCAAAAATATACAGACAGGCTCCTGGTGCCGGGCAACCTAAAAACTGGTATGCCATCTTTAATTTAGGTTTTAAATTTTCAGAGCGGGATGATGACACGCACATACTATTTAATTTAAATATCGACAAAAGCGTTAATAAACCAGTGGGAGCCTACAATAATGAAAATTACTGGAAAGCTACTGCAACATTTAACCTTGTAAATTTTCTAACAGAATTTGAAAAATTCAAATTTCGACTATTTGCAGATGCTAATTCGGGTAAACCTGCACCACAAGAATATCAATACAGTGTGTCTGGGGCAAATATGATAGAATGGGTAGATAATCCTTTTACAAGGGCTAAAGGTACTCTCCCAACATCCTATTTTGAAACGGGTTTAATTCAGTTGGCAGGCGGAGCGAATGTTCGGGGAATGAGCGGTGAAAGGTTTATTCGTTATGATAATGGAGATATTATACTTCATGGCTTTACTTCATCAATTAACTTAGAACTGGATTTCCCGAATTTAATCAATCGCAATCTCAGTAAGACTAAGGTTGGTGACTTTCTGAAATTAAATACTTACATATTTTACGATCAGGGATTCTTTATAAATTTATCAAATGATTTCACTATCGGGAATATTGGGCCTGGAATAAGTTTGGACATAAACATTCCAGAATTATTAGGCAAGAAAAGAGCATTATACATCCGGTATGATATGCCTCTTTATCTGTTTAAATTTGAAACAAATTATCCAACATATGACCTTGATTCAGAGCCACCAGCATTGGAATTCCAAACTGAATTTGGTTATAAATTCAGACAAATCATCGGTATTGGAGCAGTGATTTCACTATAAGTCATTATGAAAATACCGGTAATCAAATGTTTTGGTTCACCTCAATGAATAAACTGATAAAAACGGTAAATGAGATAAAACTGGAAAAAGATCAGAAAAAACATAAATAATTAAGCTATAGTGAGATTGATAATCACATCCCTTGGACGGAACAGCGACGCCTGATGAAGCTTATGAACACCATTTTAACCGATAATTCCTACAAGATCCTACCCGAGTGGCAAATCGATATTTCCTAGTAATTTTACTTATAGGGTTGTTTCCTGCAATTGGATTTTCACAGTCCAATACCTACGATCTGGATATTTATCCCGACCTGTGGTACAACAGCGTAGATGGCGTTCGGGTGGGTGGTTTTGTTCTCGGTCAAATGGAAGGTGAATTCAAAAGCGGACCGCACCGGTTGGATGCCGGTGTTTGGCTGGGGACGAATTTTCCCGATCTGCCGGTTTCATATTATGTTTCTTTTACGGAGCCTCTAAACAGAGATGTTATACCCGGGAATGAAGCAAATGTTCAGGTCCAAAGCAGTATCAGAACGGGATACAGCCAACATGGCGTTTCTTTTAATAAACGCTGGCAACCTGGTTTTAATGAACTTGTTTTTAGAGAGATCTCTGTAGGTGTGAGTCAGGAGAAGGTTATTGATAATAATTATCGGTTGATCCCATTTCAGGAAACGGACTGGAAAACGTTAGCTGGTTTATTTATAGAAACAAGTGGTTTTACGCCATTTGGGGATCTTAAGACGAACGTATCTTTTCAGCATAACCTTTCGGCGTCTTCCAGTCAATTTTCCGTAGGCAAAACAGAAATTAAGCATGTGGTGGATTTAGGTAAAGGATTTGGAATAAATATGCGCTTATTTGGGGCTTTGACAAGCTCAAATGCTCCGCAGGAATATCATTTTAGCGCGGCAAATCGTGATCTAATAAGCTGGCTGAACAATGGGTTTACCCGAGCAACAGGCACCATACCTAAAGGGCTTTTTGAAAATGGACTGTTACAAATTTCTGGTGGCTTTAATCTGCGGGGCTATAATATTGAGCAGTTTACAAGCGCGCTGTCCAGCGGAGATCAAACTAAAAGCTACCTTGGACTCATTGATAAGGGAATATCCATAAATTCTGAAGTTATTTTTCCGAACTACATTAATTCTTTACTTAAACGTACTATTGTGGGTGACTTTGTTCACTTGAATTCCTATTTGTTCTATGATATAGGTAAATTAAATGGTTCTGCATTGGAAGGAGATGTGTTATACCCGGTCGATAAAATATTTGCAGATGCAGGAATTGGACTGCAGTTTTCTGTAAATATACCGGATTGGTTAGGTAAAGATCGAGATTTTGCCATTCGGTACGACCTTCCATTATGGCTTTCTGATCCAAATGGCTTACTTCCGGTAAGCCTCGCAGCTCCGGAATCATCACAGTTTAAGTTCAGAGGAATACTTGGCATTGGAGCAGTAATTTCACTTTAAAAATCACTCACTTATTATGAAAATTCTCGTCATCAACTGTGGAAGTTCTTCCATAAAATATCAGCTTATTCATACGGATAACCGTGATCGGCTTTGTAAAGGTTTGGTTGAACGGATTGGTGCGGTCACCTCCATTATAAAACAAGAATTCAAAGGGGAGAAGCCGGTTAAAAAGACTATGGTGATTGAAAATCATGCATCTGCCTTAAAAACGATCATGGAATTACTATTGGAGGCCGATAATGATCATTTAAAATCTCTTGATGAAATTGAAGCGGTTGGTCATCGCGTGGTACATGGCGGGGAAACCTTTAAAGACTCTGTGCTGATAGACGAGGATGTAGAAGAAGCCATACAGCAAGCATTTGATATCGCGCCACTACATAATCCCCCAAATCTGGATGGGATCCGGGCCGCAAAAAAACATCTCCCGGATGTGCCCCATGTGGCGGTATTTGATACGGCTTTTCACCACTCCATTCCCAAGCATGCGTTTTTATATGGAATTCCTAACCGACTGTACCGGCGTTATAAGATCCGAAAGTATGGCTTTCACGGAACCTCTCATTATTACGTGAGCCGTACTTATCACAAATTGTCAGATAAGCCCAAAAATGGATCCAAGATCATTACGTGTCATTTGGGCAATGGTTGTTCTATCGCAGCAATTAAAGATGGTGAATCTTACGACACCAGTATGGGGTTTTCACCATTGGAGGGACTCGTAATGGGAACCAGAAGTGGAGATATTGATCCGTCTATCTTGTTCTATATCATTGATAAAGAAGAGTTATCTCTGGCGAATGTTCACGCTCTTTTAAACAAGCATAGTGGACTTTTAGGACTCAGTGGTTACGCAGCTGATATGCGGGATTTACTGGAAGAAGCGGATCGTGGAGATCGCCGGTGCCAGGAAGCAATTGATGTATTTTGCTATCGTGTTAAGAAGTATATTGGTTCATACATTGCTTCCATGAACGGTGTTGATGCAATCTTATTTACGGGTGGTATTGGTGAAAATGCCGCACCGGTCCGTCAAAAAATTCTGGAAGGAATGGATTACGCTGGAATCATCATCGACGAGCAGAAGAATACGAATCCCGGTAACGATACCGTAATTAGTAAGGATGAATCAAACGTTGATGTACGGGTTATACCCACTAATGAAGAACTTGTAATTGCGATCGATGCAGCCAAGATCGCCACTGCGTCTAAACAAACTCCATGGGCATAAAACAGCGTTCATATAGATTGGCAGCACTTATAGTTGCAGCTTTTACCCTGATCTCCTGCTCAACCACCAGTTGGGAAGTGGTGGATGAAAATGCTATGGATGTAAATGAATACGAAAAAATTGACAGCCAATACTTTATAGTTAGCACCAATTCGGTAACTCCCAATCAACCTGTCATCCATTTTGACCTTCGTTCCATTAATACCTACGAATATTCTGAACGGGTGCTAACCGAGCGGTTTATTCAGCGATATCGGCCAAGATTAGGGTTTGTTCTTTTAGGCGCAGCCGGAGCTGGCTTATCGATCTATGCGGCCTATTCTGATCAATTATTGAAGCGTCCCTCTAATCCTCAAAAGTATGCCCTCACTGGGGCCGGAGCTTTGTTAACGACACTTTCTTTACTGAATATGAAGCCTGTGGGGCAGCCAAAAAGAACAGGTGAAAGTCGTTTACTCAGAAAAACCGGAACAGCTCAGGAAGTTGATACAACCAGCGCCCGGCCATATAATACGAAGAGCCCAAGCATAGAGATCTTGTATGGAAACAGATTGTTGCTTGAGGAAACAGCATGGAATTTTAATGATGGAAGAATCTCCATTAACCTGGCTGAGGAAATCGATGCAAGCTTATTTACTGAAAACCCGGTTTCAAATATCAGAGTGAATGCAAGTTTTGATACCCTGGCGCATTCAAGAACCGTAGAGGTTTCATCGGTCTTTGAGCGCTTTGTAGTGGTTCAAAATCAGATCACGGCTCTTCGCAATCAGCCTGAAAATGATTCCAATAATATTTTAACAGAACTGGGAGAGGGAAGTCAGCTTAAATTGGTATCGCGGGAAGGAGAATGGTATAAAGTACTTTATGGTATTACGGAAACCTGGCTGGCAGCCAACGATGTTAGAATAATATGGCGACCATCTGAGTTCGCTTCCGATCTTTCTGTAATTGCAATACCTAATATACCTTTTGGCTCCGTTGATGTTGAGCGCAACATTCCGGTTTTAGGGAGAACTAATTTTGAACAGGCCGCTTTTATTCTTTCAAACAATCAATACTCAGGAGAATACTCGGAACGAGTGTATGGCAGCAGAGATGCCAAACTGATGGAGGAATACTTTATACAAGGATTTGGAGTCCGAGCAACCGATATTTTTAAAGCGACAAACATTTCCTCTGATCAAATTTTGGAACGAGCTTATTCAAGAATGGCCAATTCCATCAGAGATGAGCGCCATAATATCTATATCTATTTAAACGGATATGCCCGCGTTGTGGAAAACGAAGTTTACCTCGTCGGGACAGACACCAAGGAGGGTTCTAAGCAATTGATCAACCTTAATAGGTATTTCAGGGCTTTGAACAATTTAGATTTTAATAATCTGATTGTCATCGCGGATCTTGACTTCTCAGAAGATAATGGAGCTGTTTCTGACCTTGAATCACTTGCCAATATATTAACAGAGACAAATTTTGGGGTTACCGTCTATTTCAGTTCCAGGCCTGATCAACGGTCTGCATTGTATTCTTCTCAGAATGGTGAACAATTTCGACACACAATATTCACCTATTATATGGCAGAAGCACTGAAACAGCGAAAATTAAATACAGGTGAGATACAGGATCACCTTGAAAGAAATGTTCCCTTTACATCCCGTCGCTTATATGACCGGCCTCAAGATCCACTTACATTCGGGAATACAGACCTCCAATTACTTAACTGATGGCTCTTCTTTATATCAGCTTTAGTGTTTGCTGTTCGCTAAGCATAGCCCAGATACTAAAACTGGCTGAAAACAGAAAGATGAGAGTGCTCAACATATTGGTAGTCAACTATATAGCCGGAGCATCTATAAGTATATTCAGCTCTTGGGATTTCGTAAAAATTAGTGATTTTAGCTTTAATAGGCCCACTTGGCTACTTACTATAATGATCATATTGGGCATAATTTTCATTGCAAATATGGTCGTCTATAGTAAATCTATTGACCGGGTTGGAATGGGAGTTAGCATAGCTGCAATGCGAATGTCTTTGATTTTCCCCATTGCTGTCAGTTTGTTTGTATTTGGTGAAATGATTGGTTTTCTGAAATATATAGGAATAATAGCAGAACTGATTGCTTTACTGTTGATGGTCCCAAAGATCAAAACCCGTCGTATTTCAGGTATCTCAGATGCTTGGTTACCTGTGCTAATTTTTTTATTCACAGGTGCTGCTGATGTTGGTTTAAAGGTCTATGAACGACTTTTTGTATCCGATATATCCGAAAATAATTTTATAGCAGGGATCTTTTTAGTTTCATTCATTGTGGGAACCGGAATACTTTTGAAGCGAAAAGAACTTCATTTTTCCTTCAAGGAAATTGGATATGGTATAGCAACAGGAGTGGTTAATCTATATTCTTCCATATTCTTGATATATGCTCTTAAACTAATGCCTGGTTCGCTGGTTTTTCCGATTGTAAATGTCAGCCTTGTTATTTTAGGTACAGTAATTGGAATTTGGTTTTGGAAAGATAAACCCTCCGTCAAACAGTGGTCAGGATTGGCTATTGCAATAATTTCACTCATTTTACTTTTAGGATAAGAATATGGACATCATTCAAGATATACGAGAACGAGCATCAGGGAACTTAAAGACTATAGTTTTGCCGCGGTCTTCAGACGAAAGAGTGGTAAAAGCGGCCAAATATTTGATAGAAAATCAACTGGCAAAACCCATTTTAATCTATAATAAGGGGGCGTCCATACCTAAAGACTTACCCGCTATAGACCCCGTTTCTGATGATCGCTTAAAATCATATGCACATTCTTTTTTTGAACGCAGAAAACACAAAGGAATTTCGGAAGCTGAAGCCCTTGAGCTCGTCAAAGATCCACTATTCTTTGCGGCATCAATGGTCTCTGCAGGAGAAGCGGATGGGGCTGTTGCAGGTTCCGTTTCAACAACTGGAGACGTTTTACGGGCAGCTATACAATCTATAGGCTTAAAGGCAGGATCGAACGTGGTTTCCAGTGTATTTTTGATGAGTTTCGAGGATGGCCGTGTTTTTACCTATGGTGACTGTGCAGTGGTTCCATATCCCAATGCGGAACAATTAGCAACCATTGCAATGGATTCAGCTCTTACTCATCAGAAAGTGACAGGTTCTGCTCCAAAAGTTGCAATGTTATCATTTTCAACAAAAGGTAGCGCAGCTCATGAGCGTATAGATCTTGTAAGAGAGGCCCTTGAGATCGTGAAATCTCATAATCTTGATTTTCCCGTGGATGGTGAGCTTCAATTTGATGCCGCCATTGTACCGGATATTGCAAAAAGAAAAGCCCCACATTCAGAAGTAGCAGGAGAGACCAATGTATTCATATTTCCAAACCTGGATGCCGGAAACATTGCTTATAAAATTACGGAACGTTTAGCGGGTGCAACTGCAACGGGACCCATTATACAAGGATTGGCAAAACCAATGATGGACTTGTCCCGTGGTTGCTCCTGGGAGGACATCGTAAACACGGCATGTGTATGTTCTTTAATGGGCTGAAAATGTAGGCTTGTAATTCAAGAATATATTTTAAAAAGTGGGTAGCTTTTTTGAATATCATTTTTATCAAACAAAACTGTAACAGATAGTTGATATAACAGGCCTGATTACTGTCATAGACATTTTCAATCATTTAGGTTTAGTTAAGATAGGGAGTTTTCGTATATTTGTACTCGTTCTAAATAGGCCCGAAAAACAACGAACGCATTGTATTAGATGGTTGTTTTTTAAACCGTAATATAGTTTCAAATTCTAAAACAAATCGACGAATGAGCGAGACGCAAGCCTTAGAATCAATGATTGGAGAAGAATATAAGTATGGCTTCTCTACAGATATTGAGTATGAAGAATTTCCAAAGGGAATTAATGAAGATATCATCCGTGAACTCTCTGCAAGAAAAGACGAGCCGGAATGGATGCTTGAATTCCGTTTAAAAGCTTTTCGTAACTGGAAAGAGATGGAAGAACCGGATTGGTTTAACGCTGAATATGAAAAACCAAAGTTTGATACTCTACAATACTACTCAGCGCCCAAAAACAAACCTAAATTGGACAGTCTGGATGACGTAGATCCTAAGATTCGGGAAACCTATGACAAATTAGGTATTCCATTGGAAGAGCAAAAAGCACTTGCCGGTGTAGCTGTTGATGCTGTTTTTGACAGCGTGTCGGTGTTTACCAGCTTTAAAGAAAAACTTGCAGAAGCTGGTGTGATTTTTTGTTCTATTTCTGAGGCCATCAAAAATCATCCTGAGCTTGTGAAAAAATACATGGGTTCAGTAGTACCGGCCCGGGATAATTTCTATGCAGCCTTGAATTCAGCGGTTTTTTCCGATGGGTCATTTTGCTATGTACCAAAGGACACGATTTGTCCAATGGAGCTTTCAACCTATTTCCGAATCAATAATATGAATTCTGGTCAGTTTGAGCGAACATTAATCATCGCGGAAGATAATTCGCATGTCAGTTACCTGGAAGGCTGTACGGCCCCTATGTACGACGAGCATCAATTGCATGCTGCTGTTGTAGAATTAGTGGCATTGGAGAATGCGGAAATCAAATATTCCACTATTCAGAATTGGTACGCTGGAGATGAAGAAGGTAAAGGCGGTATCTATAATTTTGTTACTAAACGTGGTGCCTGTCGTGGCGATAATTCCAAGATATCATGGACGCAGCTTGAGACTGGTTCAGCTGTAACGCTTAAGTATCCTAGTGTGATACTACAAGGAGATAACTCAATTGGTGAATTTTATTCTGTTGCTGTTACCAACAAAAAACAACAGGCAGATACCGGCACCAAAATGATTCATATTGGAAAGAATACGAAGAGCACCATCATCTCAAAAGGAATATCTGCTGGCCGCTCTAACAATAGTTATCGTGGTGAAGTCAAGATCTCTAAGAAAGCAGATGGTGCAAGAAATTATTCTGTTTGTGATTCTATGTTGATCGGACAAGAATGCGGAGCCCATACTTTTCCCTATATTTCATCACAGAATCCAACAGCCAGCGTGGAGCATGAAGCCTCAACTTCCCGCGTTGGAGAAGAACAGATCTTTTATCTGATGCAGCGTGGTATTAGCGAGCAGGATGCCATCTCCATGATTATCAACGGATTTGTGAAAGAAGTATTAAAAGAGTTACCACTTGAGTTTGCCACTGAAGCAAATGCGCTGCTTGATGTGAAACTGGAAGGTAGTGTAGGATAAGTAATTTTAAATATTGAATGCCTAAATGTTAAATGGAACAAAGCTATCATTTAACATTTTGAATTGGGCATTCAACATTAATACAGAAGAAATTAAATAATCAAAAAAGACAAAAGAAAAGAAACGTGTTAGAGATTAAAAATTTACATGCCTCTGTTGAAGGCGAAGACGAATTAATCCTAAAAGGTGTAAATCTCACCATTAATAAAGGGGAGATCCATGCAATCATGGGTCCGAATGGAAGTGGAAAAAGTACTTTAGCTAAAGTTGTTTCAGGGCATCCTGAATATGAGATCAAAGAAGGTGAGATACTATTTGAAGGAGAGGATATTACGGAATTAGATGCCGATGAACGTGCTCACTTAGGGATGTTTCTTGCTTTTCAATATCCAATTGAGGTCCCTGGAATTACAAATCGTACACTGCTTCGTGAATCTTTCAATACCATAGCAAGGGAAAATGGACGTGAGGAATTAGACCCCATTGAATTTGATGATTACCTGAAGGAACGGCTTGAAGTGATAGACATGAAAGATGAGTTTTTGGAGCGAAGTATTAACACTGGCTTTTCTGGTGGTGAGAAAAAGAAAAATGAAGTCTTTCAGATGGCGGTTCTAAATCCAAAACTGGCTTTTATGGATGAAACTGATTCCGGTTTGGATATTGATGCTCTAAAGATCGTTTCTGATGGCATTAATAAGATCGCAGGGCCAGAAAATGCTATTGTTCTGATTACGCATTACCAGCGACTGTTGAATTACATTACCCCCGATCACGTTCATGTAATGATGAGTGGTAAGATCGTGAAATCAGCTGGTAAAGAACTTGCGCTTGAACTTGAAGAGCAAGGGTATGAAAAACTTGAAAAAGAATTTTCCCTAAACGGAGAGGCTCAGTAATGAGTGTAGCAGTAAAAGAAAAAGAGACTATTTTAGACTTTTTGGATGGAGATTTTAGCACCGTTTCCAACATTCCGGCTATCGCTGGTTTGAATGAAAAAGGTGCTGGAAACATTTCAGAATTTCCGTTTCCAACCAAGAAAGACGAAGACTGGAGATTTACAGATCTGCGTTCGATCAGTCGTAATCACTTTGTACCTGTTGAAAATGCAGGTGTAAAACCTGTGGGTGATATTAGTGATTATTACCTGCCGGAAGCACAAAATAGCCGACTGGTTTTTGTAAATGGTGAATATAATCCTGAATTATCTTCTACGGATGATATCGCTGAGCAGGTAATTGTTGGCAACATGGCTGCAAATGGAGATCATGAAGTATACAAGCAGCATCTGGGTAAATACACCAATTATGATGATGATCAAGACGTTTTTGCAGCACTAAATGATGCGAATTTTAAAGACGGTGGCTTTATTTATGTTCCCAAAGAAACGAAGGTAGAAGCACCGATTCATATTTTGAATATCTTTACCGATGCTGAGAAGGCTTTTTATGCAACGCCACGAGTTTTATTTGTTGGTGAAGCATATTCAAAGGCCACTATTGTAGAAGAACACGTTGCATTAGCTCAGAATGAATATCTGAACGTAACGGTCAATGAGTTTAAGTTGTTTGAAGGTGCCCATGTTCATCATGCACGTATTCAGCGCGATAGTAAGCGGGCAAATCATATTTCCAGGCCGATAGCACATTTAGATAAGTACGCGGAATATCATTCTTACACCATTTGCCTGGGAGCGAAATTATTTCGAAATGACCCAAGGGTGGTTCAAAATGATCAAGAAGTAGATTTTACCATTGATGGTTTGGTACTGATTGACGGAGACCAGATTGCAGATACACATTCTGCGATTGATCATCGGCATTGGCATGCTAAAAGTCACCAGCTACACAAAGTAGTAGTGAATGATGAGGCTCATTCCATCTTCAATGGGAAAATTTTTGTTCGGAAAGATTCTCAAAAGATCGATTCATTCCAGGAAAATAGAAATCTATTACTTTCTTTGGATGGAACGGTTCATACTAAACCACAACTTGAGATATTCTCAGATGATGTATTGTGCTCGCACGGTGCAACCATAGGTCATTTGAATGAAGACGAGGTGTTTTATCTTCATAGCCGTGGGTTGACCAAGAAAAAAGCTCGCGAGTTATTGGTCTACGCCTTTACACTCGAAAGTATTGAAACCATGGAAGTTGAATCTGTGCACAAGTTATTATTAGATGAAGTAGTGAAATATACTTCCAGAGACGAAGAATTCGTTTCGGTTGGCAAAAAGTAGTACCAAAAAGAGTCATTCTGAGCGAATATGATGAATCCTCAGAGTGACATTAGTGATAAATATCATGCAAGAAACCCTGAAGAAAGTTACAAATACCAATATCGATTGGGAAATTATTCGTAATCAGTTTCCTGTACTTCAACGAGAAGTGAACGGGCATAAATTGGTATATCTTGACAATGGGGCTTCTTCTCAAATGCCACAGCGTGTGATTGATCGAATTAATGATTATCACTCTAATGAGCATGCAAATGTTCATAGAGGTATTCACACGCTAAGTCAGGAGGCTACTGATGCGTATGAGTTAGCTCGCAAACGCATGCATAAGTTTTTAAATGCACGACACCAAGAAGAGATCATCTATACAACGGGCACCACGGATTCAATAAATTTAGTTGCTCAGAGTTATGGCCGGAAAAATTTTCAGGAAGGTGATGAGATTCTGGTGTCTGCGATGGAACATCATGCCAATATTGTACCTTGGCAGATGATCGCTGAACAGACAGGAGCCAAGCTTAAAGTTATTCCCATGAATGATAAGGGGGAGCTTTTATTGGATGAGTTTCATGAACTGCTATCAAAGAAAACAAAAATGGTGGCAGTTGTACATGTTTCAAATACACTCGGCACCATAAATCCGGTGGAAGAGATTATTGAAGCCTCTCACGCAATGGATATTCCGGTTTTAATTGATGGTGCTCAGGCAGTTCCACATATGAAAGTTGATGTTCAAGAACTGGATGTTGATTTTTACACATTCTCAGCCCATAAAATGTGTGGCCCTACTGGATTTGGTATTCTCTATGGAAAACGAGAATTACTTAATGAAATGCCACCATACCGGGGAGGAGGAGACATGATCGATAAGGTTACTTTTGAAAAAACGACCTGGAATGATCTTCCTCATAAATTTGAAGCCGGTACTCCACCTATTTCAGCGGGAGTTGGTTTTGCAGAGGCCATCGCTTTTATGGATGAAATTGGAATGGATAACGTTGCAAATCGTGAAAAATCATTGTTGGACTATGCAACCGATAAATTGAGCATGATCGAAGGACTGAAAATATTAGGGACAGCTGCTAACAAAGCCTCTGTGATCTCGTTTCTGTTAAAGGATATACATCCTACAGATGCTGGCACTATCTTAGATCAAAAAGGTATTGCGGTAAGAACTGGACATCATTGCACGCAGCCAATCATGGATCGATTCAATATTCCAGGAACAGCACGAGCATCCATTTCATTTTATAATTCTAAGGATGATATTGATCGATTAGCGGACGGAATTAAATATGTACAAGAATTTTTTTGATATAAAAGGAGAAAAACTATGGCTAAAATTAAAGAAATAGAACGCACCCCAAACCCCGACGCCATGCGTTTTGTCTTGGCTGAACCTCTTACTAACGGAACAACTCGTTCTTTCGAAAATGCAACAGAAGCTGAAGGCGATGAGTTGGCTTCGGCTCTTTTTGCAGTCGATAACGTAATCAATGTCTACTATGTAGATAAGTACATCACTGTTACTCAGGATGGAAAAGCCGTTTGGTCTGAATTACTGCGAAAATTAGCTCCTCCGATCAGAGAAGCTGAAGCCATAACACACGAAGAAGATGATACTGATGTTCATCTCAGTAAAGAAGTTCAGGGTTCAGATGATCCTCGGCTTCAGGAAATTACTAAAATGCTGGATGAACAAGTACGACCATATTTACTCGCTGATGGTGGAGGTTTAAAAGTACTTGGCTTAGAACAAAATCGCCTCAAAGTACACTATCAGGGAGCATGTGGTACTTGTCCTACAGCCACAACTGGTACGCTCTACGCCATTGAAAGCATGGTGAAACGTATTGATCCTGAGATACAAGTAGTTTCTGTTTAAACATAAGTAGAATAATTATGGAAGAGCTTTCCATTACAGATCGAGCTAACAGGCGAATCAACCTTATTCGTCAGGAACAAAATGTGCCGGATGATGCATACTTGCGGGTTGGAGTTGTTAGTGGTGGATGTTCCGGCCTTACCTATGATCTTGAGTTCAACTCAGATGTCCAACCAAAAGAGAACGACAAGATTTTTGATGTTGACGGACTTAAGGTTTTAGTTGACATGCGCAGCTTTCTTTATCTGGCCGGAACCGAATTGGATTATACCGAAGGTTTAAATGGTCAGGGTTTTCATTTCAAAAACCCAAACGCATCAAGAACCTGCTCCTGTGGAGAATCTTTTTCTATTTAATTTTAAATGTTGAACATTTCCCTATGTCAGAAGAAGCAATCGTCAATAAAGTTCAACAAAATACTAAGCTTGTAACACTGGACCTGCAAAAATTCCATGATGATACTCCCATCAAAGAATTAGATATCAAGCAATTTTTATTTCAGGAACTGATGGTTAAGGAAAAGCAGTTTCGGCAAAAACTTAAGGATTATGATTGGTCTCAATTTGAGGGTTCAAATCTATGTGTTTACTGCAGCACCGACGCCATCATAGCACCATGGGCGTGGATGCTTATAACCTCTCATGCCTCTGAATTTGCTAAGGAAGTGTACTTAGGTAAAAGAGAAGCCTTTCTTCATTTATTATACCGACGATCACTTGAATCCCACGACTGGGAGCAGTACAACGATAAATTTGTGCTTTTAAAAGGATGTGGAGATATACATGTACCAGACTCTGTTTATTTGTTGGCCACCAATAAGTTATTAAACAGAGCTAAAAAAATTATGTATGGTGAAGCTTGTTCAAATGTTCCTGTTTGGCGAAAATAAGCAACCATAGACCAGAATTATCGGACTTACGAATATTCAAAGTTCCGAGTATTTTTTAATTCCTTTGATGAAATACTGCCATACGATACTGATATCCATCATGGTTTTTGGGTCGGTATGTATTGTTCTTTTCTCCTGAAGTGCTTTTCTTTTTTTGATAAATTTTCGAAAATGCTTTAAGAAGTGTAAATGAGCTTTTGCAATAGCCCACCATTCCTTTGGTTTCCCATCCGCTAAGGCTTTCCAGGCTGCGACTATATCTAATAATATTCTCGCAATAAAACGCCTGCCAATTGTTTCGCTTGAATAATTTTTCCATAGCATGAACAAGCTGTTTCTAAAATTATAATAAACTTTTCGGGGCGAACCCATCGGTAGGGAACCTCCTCCAAGGTGATAAACTATGCTATCGGGTGCATACCCAATCAAATATCCCTGATTCTGTAATCGCCAGCACAGATCAATTTCTTCCATATGAAATTCAAAATCTTCATCAAATCCACCTGTGCCCAAAAAAACCTCTTTTCTAACAGCTAAAGCAGCTCCTGAAGCCCAGAATAAAGATAGACTATCATCATATTGGCCCATATCTTTTTCCAGCTCTTCAAATAACCGGCCTCTGCAAAAGGGATACCCAAATTGATCAATAAATCCACCCGCAGCACCAGCATATTCAAAATAATCCGGGTTACTGTCACTGCGCATTTTTGGTTGAGCTGCCGCCATGTTTTTGTTGGAGAACGTGGAATTTAGCCCGTTAAGCCAATTTTTATCAACCCGAACATCATTATTCAAAAAAAGTAGAATTTCTTTTTCAGCAAATGGAACAGCTCTGTTATTTCCTCCACAATACCCGTAATTTGTATCAAAGGAAGCAATTTTAATATCCGGAAAATTTGACTTGACCCATTCTTTTGATCCATCATTTGAGTTGTTATCTGCGATAATAATCTCATAATTGGAATAATCAGTTTTTGCAACTGAAGGTAGGTATTTCTTAAGATGGTGAAGAGCATTCCAGGTTACGATGATGATGCTGAATCCTTTCAATGAATGATAAAATTTTTACTAATGTTTAAGATAATTGGAACAAAAAATAAGATAATTTATTTGTTCCTTGTTGGTTGTAATATGATACAAAAAGTATGATCAAAATAGGTCTCATTTCAGACACACATAATTATCTTGACCCACAAGTGTTGGAGTACTTTGAAGATCGCGATGAAATTTGGCATGCAGGTGATTTTGGCTCTATAAAAATTGCAGATCGCTTAAATGAAATCGCCCCGGTTGTTGGCGTTTATGGTAATATTGACGGAAAGGATATCAGGAGTGTCTATCCGCTACACCAGCATTTTGTTCGTGACGGTATTAAGATCTGGATGACCCATATAGGCGGAATACCAGGTCGATATTGTCTGCCCATCAGAAAAGAAATGGATAATAGTCCTCCAGATATATTTATTTGCGGTCATTCTCACATTCTTCGCATAGCTCGCGATCAGGATCACAATAAAATGTTATATATGAACCCTGGAGCTGCCGGGCGGCAAGGTTTTCAGCAACAACGTACTATTATTCGCTTTGAGATAGTAGAGGGTAAGATTCATAATGTTGAGGTCATTAATCTGGATGTGGAACAGCAAGAAGCAGCTGAATAATGAAATGATCAAAGTTCGTATCGCTCTATCAAGTTTACAGCATTGAACGCAGATTGAACCACTAATGGGATACCTCCACCAGGGTGAGTTGATCCACCAGTAAAGTATAGTTTTTTCACCTTTCGTGATTTATTTCGGGGACGAATAAAGGCTGAAAATTTACTATTCGATGAAGTCCCGTAGATACTTCCTTTATTTGACCTGTACCTTTTGTAAAAGTCTTTCGGTGTAATTGTTTCCTTAAAGTTTATATAGGAAGATAAATCAGAGAGCCCACGATCTTCAAGTTCAGATACTACTTTTCCAAAGTATAGGGATTCCATCTTATCCCAATCATACTTATCTGATAGGTAGGGCGCATTGATCAGAATAAATAAATTTGAACTTCCTTTTGGAGCATGAGAACTATCAGTATATGAGGTATTAGCGATATAAATAGTCGGATCATCCGGCATAACTTTCTCCTGAAAGATCTGTTCAAACTCTTTCTCATAATCATCTGTAAAAAATATGTTGTGATGGGAGAGATGATCATACACGTGATCAATACCAAGCATCATCACAAAACCGGAACAGGAAGGTTCAATTGACTTTGCTTGTTCTTTCTTCCATTCTGGTATTGACCCATTAGGAATTAAATGGGCGATGGTTTCAGTGCTATCGCTATTGGAAAGTACCAGATCAGATTCGACCTTTTTTCCGTTTTCTAATTTGATTCCATATGCTTTTGAATCTTTTGTGAGTATAGAACTTACTGACAAGTTATAATGGAATTCTACCCCTAAAGAGTTCGCAAGCTGTTCTAATGAGGTTGCAATTTTGTATAATCCACCTTCGATATAGTAGCCACCCATATTGATCTCGACATGAGGTATTACGTTCAATGTGGCAGGGGCCTGAAAGGGAGAAGAACCGTTATAGGTAGTAAATCGCTTGAAAAATTGCCTTAAATAACGTGAACGAAACATTGAATCAATCCTTTGACTCACTGTTGAAAAGGCATCAATTCCCAGAAAATTCAAAAAGTTCAGCTGCTTAAAATCTGAGAAGTCATATAATGGGTTAAAGATAAATGCATCTGCCGTTCTTTGATATAAAGCCTGTGTATAATCTAAAAATTGTTCATATGCTTCCAGATCTTGTGGTGCTAAGCGTTTGATCTCTTCCAGCGTAGCTTTATGATCGCTGTAGTTTGTAAAGGTTTCACCATCTTGGTAGAAATACTTACATATAGGATCAACAGGTAACAGCTTGAGGTATTCGTCCATTTTTGCACCGCATTCAGCAAATAAGCCGCGCAGAACAAAAGGCATGGTCAGCAGACTGGGGCCAGTATCAAAACGATAGGATTCTGTTTTCACCTGGTTCATTTTTCCACCTGGTGAGTCATTTTTTTCAAAGACCTGAACTTGATGTCCTTTTGCTGCAAGTAAACATGCAGAAGATAATCCTCCTATTCCTGCACCAATGATCGATATTTTCATCTCTTAAATTGAATCTTCATTCTGAAAGTCTGTTTTATTTGGCATTATTTACTTCGATCCAATATCCATCAGGGTCCTTAAAATATACCTGCTTCACTCCATCAGCACGAGTGGTATAATCATGGGTTTTTCCGCTGGAGGAATGTGGCGTAATTCCATGTTTTTGAAGCAGGCTTAAAAAATCATCAAAATCCCGGATCTTCAGTGCAAGATGGACGCCAATATCGGTTTGAATTTCAGAACGGTCTCCTTCAACTAAATATAATTCACCGCTACCTAACGAAAACCATCGGATATGGGGTTTTTCAGTTCTATTCTTTATCTCTTCAACTCCAAGTACATTTGAATAAAAGGTGCTACTAACATTGAGATCTTCGACTTTAATGGTGTAGTGATCAAATTTTGGGCTAAACATTTGGCCAACATTATAATTTTTTTTCAATTCTGTTTAAGGAATCTCTGATCTCTTTAAGAATATGAACGTGCGATTCAGATTCAGTAGGGGAGATAGACAATGCAGAGGTATTGTCGGTAACTTTGTCTCGTTGTTCAAAAACCAATTCCCTGAAATCGGCTGCATTTATAATTCCAATTAAGGATAAATCAGAACTTCCCTGCCCGGTATTTCCAGCTGTTTCTATCTTAAGTATACTTAGTCCGAAATATTTGAGCAAAGGCCCTTCTTTGAAGGTAAGATCCTGAATTTTATCAAGCGGTATGGTTCGTTCGGTTTGAAAAATATATCCTTTTTTAAAACGTAAAGAGCGTGTTGTCAATTCGCATTCAAGGCGTTCAAAATATTTATTCAGATAAATTGACCCAAAGATAAGCCAAACGGGAATAAGTGGAATTAAGAAAACGGTGATCGTACAGATTAGTGCTCCATACCATAGAACATAGGTTTTGATCTTTGGATTGAATGATGCTTTTTGAAGAACAGTAGCTTTGGAACTCATGCGCCTAATTAATGTGTGAATAAACTAAATGGTTTCTAAGACCCTTAATTATCTATAATGTTGTGTTGAGTTCCAAACCGTACGTAAATATTAATTAGAAGCTACTTCCTCATC
>JAVLBT010000047.1:0-18602 GCA_031580945.1 Gracilimonas sp. | reverse complement strand
TTCATCATTCTAACCCTAACTTCAACATCTGGATTCCTCGCAAAAGTGGACTTTTATGAGTTGGGATGTGGTTTTTTAAAAGTCTGGCTGGTTTTAAACGGACTCCTAAAAAACAAAACGGTCTTAGAAATTGTCATCCCGAGTGGCTTGTAAGTAGCCAATGACAAAAAAAGTGAACACGAGGGATCTCAGCGTGGAATACCTCTCGCTAGTTCGGACCTTGTCCCGAGAATTCGGGATCGCGAAAACCAGCCCAAACCTAAACATACTACCACACGGCTCGGGGTGACAACATTGGGGGTTATTCCTGAATACTAATAATTAGCTACATTTTTCCACTTTTAAAAACTCTTCGTCACCAGCGCCAGCTGTTGATAGAGGTTGAGATCGTATTGAATCGTGGAGTACTACATACATAAAAAACTCACTCCGACATCAAGCATCAGAGTGAGTTTTAGGTATTTTGGATCTTAAAATCACTTTTTTATTTCACCTTTTCACCATTGATAATAACGCCGGTGATATTGGTCACATATTCGAGCGGATCACCATCAAACATCGCGATATCAGCATCTTTTCCTTCTACCAACGAGCCCACGTGATCCTCGATACCCAGCAGTTTAGCCGCATCGATGGTTAGCATTTTGAGGGCGTTTTCTTTACCCAATCCGTTGGCCGCTGCTACACCCGCTTCAAAAAGCACTACGCGCGTTTTGGGCACATAGCCTTCGTATCCACTTTGGAATGCTACCGGGATTCCTGCTTCATAGATTTTTCCAGCCGTTTCCATAGAAGCATTTTTGCCGTCTCCATAGGTGCGCATCATAGTGGGGTGAACCGTGACAGAAACACCTGCTGCTTTGATTTCATCAAGAATCAGATAGGCTTCTGCAACTCCATCAAGAACCATAGGAAATCCAAATTCTTCCTGAAGCCTTAGCGCCGTCATGATGTCGTTGGCTTTGTGAACTGTAACCAAGGCAGTCAGTTTGCCTTCCAGCAGATCGGCCAGTGCTTCCATACCCAGATCTTTGGAATACTCTTCCTCACCATTTCGCTTCTCAAGATAATCCTGTGCTTTGATGAAGGTTTGACGCAGCATCGCAATTCCTTTGGAACGTGTTCCCGGCTTGCTGATTTCCCGGCTCATATTGTTACCGAGCGTCATTGCAAGCATTTTAGCAGGAACAACTACGGATTCTTCCACCGTTTCACCGGCCGTTTTCACGATCATGGTTTGGCCGCTAATTAAAGCGCCGGGACCATGACCGGTATGAACCGTGGTAATTCCATGATCTCTGAGATGACCTACCAACGCTTCACGGGCGTTATATGCATCAATCGCTCTGAGCTCCGGCTGAATGGCGCTGGATGTTTCCAGCTGATCCTGATCATGTTCCTGATTCAAGTGTCCGGCCAAACCGACTACAGAATGAGCATCGATGAGTCCGGGAGTCACTACTTTGGCTTCATGCACTTCATAGTTGGATGGAATTGAAACATCGGAGGCAGACCCCACACGTTCAATCTTCCCATCTTTGATAAGTACGACGCCATCCGTGATTGGATCGCCCGCCATTGTGTAGACCATTTCACCTTTTACGGCAATTTGTGCTTCGGCATTACTGAATACAAAAGCTACCAGTAGTACGGGAATCAATAGTAATTTGCTGAATGATCTCATTGTGAACCTCCCATTTCATGGTGCGTGTGAACTTCGCCCCGGAAGACTTCATATCCACCGGTGGCATATTTTTTGTGATCCTCATTGGACCGGTCAAATACTTTAGATCCTTCGATCCAGGTTTGTTCAACATGTGTGTACACGCTGAACGGATCTCCGGAAAGAATGATGAAATCGGCATCCTTGCCTTTTTCCAGCGTTCCGGTTCTATCTTCAATATCCATCATTTTTGCATTTGCGATGGTTACAGATTCAAGTGCAGCTTTCCGGCTCATACCTTCTCTGACAGCAAGGGCCGCAGATCTCAGAAATAAACGGGAATCGGTGATACCGTCATCAGTATGAAGACCAACTAATACGCCCGCTTCTTCCAAATATTTACCATTGGCATTTTTGATCTCAGCGGCTTCCAGTTTTCCACCAAAAGAATCCAGCGTAATAATAGAAGCTGGGACTCCGGCCTCAGCAATTTCATCGGCTACTTTCCAGGCTTCACTCACATGCTGAAGCACGAGATCATAACCAAATTCTTCAGATAAACGAATAGCCGTCAAAATATCATCGTGGCGGTGGGTGTGATTGTGCACGGTTCTTTTACCTTCCAGCACTTCCACCAGCGTTTCCAACCCGATATCGCGCGGGGGCATTTTGCTTTCATCCCCATCGGCAGCTTCTATTTTTGCCTGATATTCCTCCGCTTTCACAAAAAGCTCACGAACCATAGCCGCTGATTTTGCTCTCGTTCCGGGAAATCCTGATCCGCCCAAAGGATTGGTTCCGTTGGCCATTTTTAGTCCGCCGTAAATGGTTTTCTCCTCATCCAAATAAATGAGCATATCCTCGATGGTGTTGGCTTCGCGAAGTTTCAGGTATACCGTTTGACCACTCATCAGGTGACCGGAACCGGGCATGATATTCACAGATGTAATTCCACCTGCGCGAGCTTTATAAAATGTATCGCTTCGCGGGTCGATGGCATCCATAATTCGAACGTCAGGATGCAAGGCAGATGAACGGTCTCCGCCGTCGCCCTCACCAATGTGAGAGTGCGTATCCACCAGTCCGGGCATGATTATTTTGCCGGAAACATCGTGGACATCTGCATTTCTTGGTATTCGGGTATTTTCGCCTCCAACGGCAGTAATTTTTCCGTCTTCAACAACAAGGACTCCATTATTTATAGGCTCACCGGAAATGGGAATGATCTGTGCGCCGGTAAATGCCTGTGGCGTGGATTGCGAAAATCCATTCACCCCAAACAACAGCACACCAACCAAAGCGAGCACAAGGCTGCGTATCGGTTTTAGCATAAGAATTGTAGTTAGTTAAAATTGATTGCGCGCAATTTATAAAAAAACGGGCGGGAGTAAAGCACGGCTTCGTAAAAAGTGGTGAAGAACATCCAACATCGAGCAAGAAACATTGAAAGTAGAAGTATAATACGCTCCGACGCGGAGCGAGACCAGGGTTTGAGACTCACTGAGCCAATTTTTACTAGGGCTGAATTGCTTATTCTGACATCAACCCTTCCAGGGTTACTACGAAATCTTGAAATTATTGAGCTCGATGTAACCCTGGAAGGGTTTTATGCTTGAATTAAGCCTTCATTCTACTACGGAATGCCCTACTGAGGCTCCGCCTCAAGCTACCCGCTACTCTGGATAGAAGCGCTACAATTTAATTGCTATAATAACCCTCAATCTCCGCCAATCTTTCATCAATCATTTCACGGGAATACCATTTTCCCTGAACCATCACGCCTGAGTGGTTTTGAATAGCCGAAAGATCTTCCAATGGGTTTTCATTCACCAAAATAAGATCGGCACGCTGCCCTTCTGCAATAGTTCCAAAATCATCCCATTCTGAAAAGTATTCACCTACGAGCTTGGTGCCGCTTTCCAGGATCTCGAAGTTGGTCATGCCGGCGGCTTTCATGTAAGGTAATTCTCGATGGATGGAAAATCCGGGTACGCTGAACAATTGAGGCGCATCGGTTCCCATCAAAATTTTGACCCCGGCTTCATTCATTTCGCCAAGAATTCGGGTTCGCAACTCTGCTTGTTCTTGAGGATCACCGATGGTATAACCGGTTTGAGGGTTATCGGCGAAATTGAAGTAGTTCTGTTTAACGGCTTTGGGAATGTATTTTAGCTCATCGTACTGTTTCATGGCTTCATAATCGGCTGCCCCGATTATGGTTTCCCAGAGCGCCATGGTTGGGACAATCCATACTTCGTTTTCTTTGGTGAGTTGGATAACTTCATCCATTTTTTCTTCCATTTCGTCATCCTCAAACTCACTTAGGTAAGCCACATATCCATCCACATGGTCAATGGTGATTTGTCCAGATTTGATGGCGTGAATGACTCCGACATCGGCCGGAACGTGTCCGCCAAAAGTGATGCCTACATCATTCGCAGTTTCTACCATTGCATTGTATTCTTCAAGGGATAATCCAGGATGAATTTTGAGTAAATCCCATCCTTCTTTTTTTTGTTGAACGGCTCTTTCCCGGGCTTCTTCAGGGGAGGAAATGGTATTCCCGTTAAAACTTGGCCCCGCGAGATAGAGATTTGGTCCCATGTATGCGCCGGAATTTACGCTGTCTTTCAGGGAAAGTTGATCTTCGTAACCCAGCATTCCGCGCACTGTTGTGATCCCGTTGGATATGTACAGAAACAAGGTGTTTTTAACGTATTCCATATCAAAATAATCCGGAGCGTTTGGACCGGGATTTGTTGGAGGTACGTGTCCATGCATTTCAGCTAAGCCTGGGATTAAATATTTTCCTGTACCATCAATAATGGTTGAACCGGGAGCGATATCAAATTCTTCGGATGATAAAATATCCACAATTCGGTCTCCTTCAATCACCACGGTTTGATCTTCTAAGACCCGCTCTTCATCCATTGGAATGACATTCACATTGATAAACACGGTTTGACCTATTGTTTGAGGGGCATCAGAACAAGCGGCTAACAGTGAAAATGATAGAACAAAAAGCAGAATATGTTTCATGGTCTGGACTTTTATAAAGAAATGGAAGTAACGGCAATATACTCTTTAATTCGGTTCAACAGACTCGCCTCTGATATTTTTCTTCAATCCACCAAACGCGTTTCGAACAGCATCTCCAAAACTTCCTTTTTCTTCTTTGATATCCTCTGGTTTCAGAACTTCCAGTTTCAAGCTTCCACGATAGAAAAAATACATGCTAATCGCCATCACGGTATGCGCCAGGTCAAGATGATTGAACCAAATATGTAATCCAATTTCACTGGTGTAAAAGAAAGCGGCCAGGGTGGCAAATAAAACAGATAAGAAAAAGATTCTGCTGCCTTCATTTCGCGTGCGCCAGTACACTAAAAAGTGAAGCGGAAGAACGACCAGCCCCAGTCCATAGGCCGAGTGAACCTGTATAAAAAAGAAGTTGAGCGTGTAAAACGTGATCACCGCAAATGTCAGAAGTTCTACCACATTTGCCACTTCAAGGAATTTCCCGAATTTATCATTGATCACCGGCTGGGCGTGCATGATAGAAGCTCGTTCCACCGCCATCACAGCCAGCATACTGATAAGCCAACCCGGCAGTTTCCATTCCAGTCCCACAGCATATTGGAAAGCATGCCCCAGCACACCACCCAAAAAAGTCGCCAGCGCCATGATCCCAAAATACCAGCGCATGTACTGGTGAACTTTCCCTTTCTTATTTAACTTCATGAGCCTTACAAGTGCATACAGACAAACTGCGGTGATCCACAGGTCCGTAAAAGTCACCATTGGCTCCATAATGGTGATATCAAATATTTCTATGGATGGCTGACCGGAGGCAGATCTACCAACTTCGTCTTTCATCATTTATTTAGCATAATTTAGAGTAAACATTTCCTTTGTTGACACCCTGAGAGCTATTCTATTTTATTTTGGGAAACTGTATTCCGCGATCCCGAATTTTCTTACTAAACTAATTGACCACTCAGTATAGCAATGTCAATGTCCTAAATTGAGCTAAAAATAATAGAAATCAGGAGATTCCCTAATTGTATTTAATTTTGCAAATTATAATCATAGTCTGACATGTTTTTAAAAGAATTATTGGTGATTTTGATTCGGTTCAACCCGTAAAAGTGTGTTATTTTAAGTATATCCTTTTACCCAAACGCTGCGAGGACTGTAAGACGCTCGCGGGTGCTACATTATGATATAAAACAAAATTATTAAATGAGTCACGGACATCATCACCATCATCATGACGTCGATGATTCTTCCATATGGAAGTTGTGGGTCTCTATATTCCTGAATCTTGGGATCACATTGGCTCAGGTAATTGGAGGCATCATTTCCAACAGCCTTTCCTTACTTTCTGATGCCGTTCATAATTTCAATGATTCTATGTCACTGGTTACGACCCTTGTAACCAAAAAAATTGGCAAGAAAGGAGCCACGTCTTCCAAAACATTCGGTTATAAACGTGCTGAGATCATTGGAGCCTTTGTGAATTTGATCACATTAGTGATCGTTGCACTCTTTCTGATCAAGGAAGGCATCGAGCGCTTTATTGATCCTCAACCAATAGATGGGTTTACCATGTTCTGGGTGGCTATGATCGGACTTGCAGCGAATCTCATTACCGCGGCTCTACTCTGGAAAAATTCACAAGACGATCTGAATATGCGAGCCGCTTTTATCCACATTCTATCGGATGCTTTATCTTCGGTTGGAGTGATTTTAGGCGGTTGGCTCATCATTCAATATCAATGGTACATCGTGGATACCATTTTGACCATCATTATTGGAGCATACATTCTTTGGCATTGCTATCACATGCTTCGGGAAACCATCGAAATATTGATGGAAGCAAAGCCCGGAAATCTCAACATAACTGAATTGACAGAAGCCATGCAACAGGTTGACAAAGTTTGTGGGGTTCATCACCTGCATGTGTGGCGACTGGATGAACACAGTACGCTGTTGGAAAGTCATGTAGTGATTCAGAAAGAAGATGTCTCACATATGGAAGAGATCAAAACATCTATCAAAAAAGTGCTGTACAATGAATTTGGTATCAGTCATAGTACACTGGAATTTGAATTTGAGCCCTGCGATTCCCATAAACATGAAGTTGCTCATATCCATGATCATAAGCATTAAATCTAAAATTGATTTTATTTCGGATTCTTAATTTCATGGCCGCAAAAAGATCTTAGGCTGCAAGGTGGATGACAACAAAATGTGTTAAAGACCGCAAGCGAGTTGTATTAATATTTGAGATCCCTCATGTTCAAGAAATTCTCCCTTTGCTCGTAACGGGGCATTCGGGATGACAGCTTGTGAGGTATTGTAAATATTGGACTTGTAATACTTAATTTGCCACTTTTTTATCAAGCTTGGATGAAAACTTGTCGCTAAATTTACTATCGATAATTGGCCCAGGATGAATTTAAATCTAAAAGAGAGCCCGCTATTTTATTGCTATTTTTATCTCAAATTCATGATGATGTCATAATTTCAATACATAGAAACCAAAATCTACTCAACAGAAAAATCCTGGGCAAATGGGTTTGATTCGGGCACGGTCACTTTCACCAATCCATAATCTGACGCTTGGTGACATTGGTTACAGGTTTGAACCAGGGTCTGGTAGCGATCCTTAAACATTTCTCGATCTCGGGCATCAATTGCTTCCTCCATGGATTCTATTTGAGGAGGAAGCATGGCCTCCATCAATGAACTGACATCAATCCCATCATCCATATGATTTCCATCAATTACGATTTCAGTGATTTCCTCCAGTTCGTGGGCGTAAATGTCGGCAAGGCCCCAATTCTCTTGTATCCCTGAGAAATACAATTTTGTAGTATAGCGTTGAATGAACGACATATGATAAATTAAAGGAACCGCATCCTCCGAATAGTGCTCATCAGCATCCATGTGATCTCCCATTTGCTGATTTTGCTGAGACTGACATGCAAAGCCTATAAAAACGAGGGTTGTTACAAACAGGGTGGCAAAGAGCTTGACAAATTTTTTCATGCTGAATGATATATAATTGAATAGTTGTTATAACTATGGCTAAGTTATTCCTGAATATTCATACTTTCAAATCATGAAAAAATTAGTTCTGATTATTATTTCATTTCTCTTCAT
Source organism: Gracilimonas sp. (assembly GCA_031580945.1). Classification (GTDB taxonomy): domain Bacteria; phylum Bacteroidota; class Rhodothermia; order Balneolales; family Balneolaceae; genus Gracilimonas. The sequence continues at coordinate 10,771 of JAVLBT010000047.1, read as the reverse complement.
TGGCTGTAGCAGCCATCCCGATGTTATCGAAGATATGGGGGATGCTTCGTTCCAGCTTGTAAATCAGGATAGTACTGAAGTAATATTCCCGGATGATTTTTCGGATAAATATATCGTGATGGGATTTATTTATACCAATTGTCCGGATATCTGCTCACTTATCACCCAAAATCTCGCTAAAATTCAGCAAAAGATGAATTATCCGGATGATATTCAATTTGTAGCTGCTACTTTCGATCCAGTTCGCGATACACCTTCTTCGCTAAATAAATATGGGCGGGCTTTTGAAGTGGATAAAAACTTCACTTTTCTGACCGGCGACTCAACGGAGGTATTTGCACTTATGGACAGTGCGCGGGTTCGTAGTCAGGTTTCAATGCGGGATACTACTAAAAGCGGTAAGAAACTGTACTTTATAAATCACTCCGATAAAATCATGGTTTTAAACAAAGAAGCTCAGGTGATTTTTGAATACGGTGGCAGTATGCCAATGATTCCCTCATTGGTTATTGAAGACCTTAATAAAGTTCGATGAAAACAATAGGTATTTTTTTCTTCTCATGTTTGCTGCTATTTAACGGCTGCTCGGATACAGAACAACAAGTTCCAGCTGAGTATACTGATAAAGTACGGCCGGCCGCTGAAGGTGGCACAACTGCGGCATATTTTACGGTAGAAAATGAGTATTCAGAATCAGATACCATCATCTCCATTGGATCTGATGTTTCGTCAACAACGCAAATGCACGAAACCTATAAAACAAATGACGGTATGATGGGGATGAGAGAGCAAAAGCAAATTGCTGTACCTCCAGCAGGTTCCATTAAATTTCAGCAAGGCGGCCTTCATGTCATGTTAATTGATCTTCAACAAGAGTTGGCAATAGGCGATACGGTGACTCTTGAAATACAGTGGATCTCAGGTAAAACAAAGCAAAAGACCCTTCCGGTTTACCCTTAGAATATGTCAGATTCAGCTACTAAAGATAGTTATTCGGCACTTGCAGGAAAGTACGATGACCGCTGGCAAAAATATCTATCCCATACGCATGATACCGTAATTGAACATCTTAGAATATCCCCAAACTCCACCATCCTTGATATAAGTTGTGGAACGGGCTTATTTCAAAAGAAACTTATTGAAAAGCAGGTATCATTCAAGAACATGGTAATGAATGACCTTTCCAGAGGTATGCTTGAAATTTCCCAGTCCAGATTTTCGGAGTTGGAGCGGTTTAGCTTTACAAATCAACATGCCGGGTCACTTAGCTTCACTGATAACAGCTTTGATATTATTTTATGCCTTAGTTCATTTCACAACTATAAAGATCAGAAGACTGTTTGTAGTGAAATGTACCGTGTTTTAAAACCCGGAGGTACCATTTACATCCTGGACTGGAATAATTCAGGATTTTTCAAATTTATAAACCTTTTGCTTGATTGGTCGAATCCGGAGATCATTAATACAAAGTCGGCCACTGAAGTAGTACGGCTATTGAAAGACTCGTCATTCAACATTGTAAAAGATCGGGAATGGTGGTTTGGCCGGTGGAAATTCTTTCTTATTTCTGCTGAAAAATAAAGGGTTATTTTAGAAATTAAAGATAGTCAACAACAGCCGTAAACTGCCCTTTATAAGATCCCTTAAGGTGCTGTCCTTTTTTTAATTTTCCCTGTACCGAAACAGCATGTTCTCCTGTGTTGCTGACTTCATTGGCAACTTTCAGCTCCTCTAATTTTATAATCTCTCCTAACTCATTTTGAAGATCACTGTTTTGGTTGATCGTAATGTTGACATCTGTATGGGGAGCGGCTGTTAGTGAGAAATTTAAAGCGTCAAATTCAGAAAATGATGAACTCGCATTTAGGTCAACCAATGCCTGATTTGGAGCGGTAAGTGATGCTCCACTTATAATCTCAACTTTGGCTTGCATTACTGCTGTAACCTGGGAAAAAACAGGACTGCTTAATAAAGCAGGGAGAAGGATAATCAATATTTTTAAAGTTGCTTTCATGGCTGAATTTTTAGTTCAACCGTAATTTATTAATAAATTTTAATATTAAGAAATTATAATGTTTAAAAAGCCTCAGGTTAAGACCCGTATTCATAAAAAATCATCACCTAAATACATTTAAAGAGGTTTATTTACAATCATTAGAATTAGAAAATTCTAATGATTTATATTTTCTGATATGAAATAACCTGAAAAAGGCTGTTTTTGTCTGATCTTTACAGCCTAAAGAATCGCTTTAACTTTATGTATCTTGCTTTTTTGGTGAGCTCATTAAGGTCTTCTTCCTGGAGGCCGATATCCATAGGTTTAACATCGATCTCATGTAAAGACTGCCTGGGTTTTAGTACACCCAAATGATTGATAAACGTATTCAAATTTGCTCTTTGATACCGCTTCCTGTTTTTATGCAGCAGTTCAAGGATTTCTTGCCATTTTTCTGGTTTTACCGACCATTCAATACCTAACCCGATAGCATCTCCGTCATCCGGGCTATTAAGACATAGGTGAAGCTGATGCTCCATGGAAGAAGGTGGGGGGTCAACACGGAGTAATTTAGGTCCTTTATGCTGTTTATAGCCTCTTGGGAAAAAACTTTTCCAAAGTTTCCCGGTTGAAGGATCGTGATAGTACACTTCAAATGTTTCCATGTTCTTGCGAAGCGTGATCATTTCATTGATGCGCTCCACCTGCCTCTTGGTATTTACGATATACATACTGAATGAGTGTCTTTTTAAAATCGTACTTTTATCACCTACAAAAGTTCCCGGGGAGGGATTTGTTACATGATTTTTTAATCGAACTCAGGTTGTAAGGAAAAGAAACCGTTGTTTACTTTTATTCTACTCTCTCTATGATTATTAAGGTAATATCATCACTTTGAGGCTCTCCTTTGGCAAAAGCCTCTATGGTTTTCAATAAATTCATCATCATTTGAGAGGCCGAAAGGGATTTATGATCAAGCAGCCATTCTTCAAATGCTTCATCACTAAAAAATTCTCCTTTGGTATTTCTGGCCTCTGGAATTCCATCTGAAAATAAGATTAGTTTTTCACCCGGTTTTATCTTTACCGAATCTTCAGTGAAGTCGACCGGATCCATGATACCCAGCATCACTCCTCCCATTTCAAGCATCTTAAGTTCGTGATCTTCCGTGTTTAACAAATATGGGTTATTATGGCCTGCGTTAACATAGTTAAAGGTATGGGTATCGATATTGAGTTCCCCGTAAACAGCGGTTATAAATTTATCAATGGGTGAATCTTCATAGATCAGCTTATTCACTTTATTGATGGAGGCTCCAACATTATTATTATTTTCAACGTGCGACCGAAGCGAGGCCCGCATAGTTGCCATCAGTAATGAAGCGGGAACCCCTTTACCTGTAACATCTGCCACCGTAAATCCCCACCGACTGGTGTTTGGAATCTGTATGTAATCGTAATAATCACCACCCACACTTTTTGCAGGCTTGCTGCAGCCTGCAATTCGGTATCCGTTGATCTTAGGAACTTCTTTAGGCCAGAAACCGGATTGTATGGTTCGGGCAACCTCCAGTTCTTTATACATCAGTTCTTTTTCAATACGCTCTTGCTGAAGTTTTGCATTTTCAATGGCAATAGCTGCCTGATTAGCAAGTGTTTGGAATACAGGAATTAAATTTTCTGAAAAATCTTCATTATTCACCCGATTTATAGCCTGCAAGACACCAATCAGTTTTTTTTCATGATTGATCAAAGGCACACAAATCAAGTTCTTGGTAATAAAGGATGAAGATTGACTAAGCTCGCCTTCAAAACGTTCATCTTGTTGCACATCATTGACCAGCACCGGCTCCCGGTTTTGGGCAACCCACCCACTAATCCCCTGACTGGAAGGAATGCTTTTACCTGAAAGCTCGGCTGTTGCAGGACCCGTGGGTATCGTTAGGGTAAGCCTGCTTTTATCATCTGATAGCAGGAATAACGAACTGGCCTCGCTGTCCATAATCTCCTTGGCAGAGTCCATGATATCACGTAATAAACTATCCAATTCCAGGTTGGAGTTAATTTTACCAACCAACTCCATTAACAAATTTAGCTGATCGGTATTTATAGATTGAATAGTTGTGTTTTTCATACCCGTTCTCAAAGTTTATTGTATTTCATTGAATGCAATAGATAACCCACTTAAGCCAACACACGACTTTAATAATCCCGCTCAACTAATACTGTTAAAAAATAACTTTTATAAGATAACTAAATTTTCTAAAACAACTTCAATCTAACACATAACATCAAATTCAGCTTTATTCATATGAAACTTTCATTCTTATCAACCTTTGTGATTAGAAGATTATTTTTTTAAATAGGTCCGGCACTTATGTGCCACATATTATAGAGCAAGAACCACACAATAAATAGTCAGCTACATGTCCCAAAGAAACTCGTCACACACCCTTTACGCCTCAGCGATTACCTTAGTAGCCACCCTTGGAGGCTTATTATTTGGTTTTGACAGCGGTGTTATTAACGGTACCGTTGAGGGATTACAGACAGCCTTCGATTCTGATAGTGTTGGTACCGGATTCAATGTGGCCTCCATGCTAATTGGTTGCGCAGTCGGTGCTTTTTTTGCTGGAAGGCTGGCTGATAAATTCGGCCGGAGAACCGTACTTATCGTAGCCTCCTTATTTTTCATTCTTTCAGCCTTTGGATCAGGTATTGCGGGCAGTTCTTTAGAATTTGTGGTTTACAGAGTGATAGGTGGATTGGCCGTTGGTGCTGCAAGCGTGATGTCCCCGGCTTATATCAGTGAAATAGCTCCGGCACACCTGCGGGGTAGGCTTTCTTCTATCCAACAAGTTGCCATCATTTCCGGATTATTTCTCGCTTTTGTAAGTAATTATTTTCTTGCTGAGATGGCTGGCTCGGCACTCAGTGTTTTTTGGTTGGGTTTTGAGACCTGGAGATGGATGTTCTGGATCGAACTTATACCTGCTACCATCTTCTTTATTGCTCTGCTGTTTATTCCTGAAAGCCCGCGCTACTTTGTGTTCGCCAATCGAAATAATGAAGCCCGTCAGGTTCTGGAAAAACTATACGATATTGATACTGCACGGCAAAAACTTGAACAGATCATAGAATCTGTGAAAGAACATTCCAAACCAGTATTTTCAGATCTCCTTGAATCTTCTACCAAAAAAATCCGCCCTATTGTATGGGTTGGCCTGGGATTAGCCATTTTTCAGCAGCTGGTAGGCATAAATGTTGTCTTTTATTATGGTGCCGTGCTTTGGCAATCCGTTGGGTTTTCCGAAAACAACGCGTTGCTTATTAACGTTATTTCAGGAGCCGTGAGCATCGGCGCTGTGCTATTAGCGATGGTTTTGATTGATAAAATTGGCCGTAAACCATTGCTTTGGGGTGGTTCAATTGGGATGGCTATTACCCTGATCATAGTGAGCATTGCTTTTGCAAATGCAGATATAAGCAGTACTGGAAGTATAAGCTTGTCAGATAATGTAGGTGCGGTAGCTTTGATTGCAGCTAACTTGTATGTCGCATTCTTTAATGGATCGTGGGGACCTGTTATGTGGGTTATGTTAGGCGAAATGTTTCCAAATCAAATACGGGGTTCGGGATTGGCTATCAGTGGTTTAGCTCAGTGGCTGGCAAACTTTGGAATTACCATGACGTTCCCAATTCTACTTACCTCAATTGGACTTGCAGGGGCTTACAGTATTTATGCTGCATTTGCTTTTATTTCTATTTTCTTTGTGTTGAAATTGGTTCCAGAGACCAAAGGATTGGAGCTGGAGGATATGGATGATCTTTGGAAGGTTAAGCCGTTTACAGAACCAAAGTAGAATTCAAAACAGCTCAGAATGATGAAAAATTTATTCCTCGGTATAGATATTGGCAGTTCTTCAGTAAAGACCACTATTTTTGATGCTGCCATGGGTAAATCTCTTGGAAAAGCGACCTTCCCCTCCTCCGAACAAGCTATTGAATCTCTCCATACGGGATGGGCAGAGCAGGATCCGCAAATTTGGTGGGACCATTTCAAAGCGGGATATAAACAGATCGTAAAGCGCCAAAATATTGACACATCCTTGATATCAGGTATCGGTATTACCTATCAAATGCACGGTTTGGTACTCGTTGATAAGGAACAAAGACTTCTTAAAAAATCGATCATTTGGTGCGACAGCCGTGCTGTAGATATTGGTGAAAAGGCCTTTCAAAATATGGGAAAGGAGCATACTCTTCGTAACCTCTTAAATTCACCGGGTAATTTTACTGCTTCTAAACTGCGATGGGTGCAGCAGAATCAGCCTGCCATCTATGAAAAGATTCACAAATTTATGCTGCCGGGCGATTACATAGCCATGAAGCTATCCGGAGAAATCACTACCACACGAACCGGTTTATCCGAAGGTACTTTTTGGGATTTCCCAAATCGTAATATCTCAAGCCATGTAATGAACGAGTTTGAATTTGATGACTCCCTGTTTCCAAATACGGTGCCTGCTATAGGAGAACAAGTTCAAATACAGCCTTCCATTGCTCAGGAATTAGAATTGAGGAAAAGCGTTAAAATTTTCTACCGCTCAGGAGATCAACCCAATAACGCCTTTTCTCTGAATGTGCTTCATCCTGGTGAAATTGCTGCCACTGCCGGTACTTCCGGAGTTATTTATGCTGTGACCGATCAAGATGTTTATGATAAAAAATCACGTATCAATACTTTTTTGCATGTGAACGACACGAAAGAAGCTAAAAGAAATGGGGTGCTGATCTGTGTAAATGGAACGGGTATACTTTACCATTGGCTAAAAAAACTCTTGAATTTAGGTGCCCAACAGATTAGTTACTCCACCATGAATGATATGGCAAAAAAGGCCCCTGCAGGTTCTGAAGACCTCATCTTTTTGCCTTTTGGAAACGGAGCAGAACGTATTCTTGAAAACAAAATTCTGAATGCAAACGTCTTACACCTTGACTTCAACCGGCATACGCCCGGGCACCTTATTCGGAGCGGAATGGAAGGTATTGTATTTGCACTGAATTTGGGATTCGATATCCTTAAAACCAATAATATACCCTATAACGAAATAAAAGCGGGATATGCCAACTTATTTTTGAGCAAAACATTCAGAGAAATTTTTGCAAATGTTACTCGGTCAACCATAAAAATTTACAATACCGACGGCGCCGATGGTGCCGCCAGAGGTGCAGCCCTGGGAGCAGGATTCTATCACTCCGATCAGGATGCTTTTGAGTCTCTGGAATTAATGGATATCACGGTACCACAAAATGAACTCATAGATCAATATGCTGACTACTATGGAAACTGGAAACATCAGCTTGAAACTATAACTCATAAAAACGCTGATTTATTTCAGCAGTAAATTTATCTCTACTATGAAACCACTTATTGGAGAAACGGAATATTTCCAGGGTATAGAACCCATCGAATATGAAGGACCAGAATCTAAAAACCCTTTTGCCTTCAGCTATTATCAACCCGACAAAGTTGTAGCAGGCAAGGCCTTAAAAGATCATTTTAAGTTTGCTTGTGCTTATTGGCATTCAATGTGTAACGGCGGCACAGATCCCTTTGGTTCTCCAACTAAGCAGTTCCCCTGGGATAATCATGAAGATGCCGTCATTCGGGCTCGCCACCGCATGGATGCTGCTTTTGAGTTTATGACTAAGCTTGGTCTTGAGTACTTCTGTTTTCATGACGTTGATCTTATTGAGGAAGGTGATTCATTGCATGAAACAGAAAAAAGGTTGACTTCCATTTCTGAATACGCACTGGAAAAAATGGAAAAATCCGGGATCAAAGTATTGTGGGGAACAGCTAATTTATTTAGCCATCCACGCTTTATGAATGGAGCTGCCACAAATCCGGATTTTAATGTTCTTGCTTATGCCGGAGCAAAAGTAAAGCTCGCCCTGGATACGACGATCAAGCTAAATGGGGAGAATTATGTTTTTTGGGGCGGGCGTGAAGGCTATATGTCGCTCCTGAATACCGACGTGAAAAAGGAACTGGATCATATGGCCACATTCCTGCATGCAGCTAAAGATTATGCCCGGAGTCAGGGTTTTGAAGGAACCTTTTTTATTGAACCTAAACCCGCTGAACCTTCCAAACATCAGTATGATTACGACGCATCAACCGTTGTTGGCTTTCTCAGGGAATACGGTTTAGAAGAGGATTTTAAGATCAATATAGAAGTAAATCATGCCACCCTTGCAGGACATACCTTTGAACATGAGCTGCAAGTAGCTGCTAACGCCGGTATGCTTGGAAGCATAGATGCAAACCGTGGGGATTATCAAAATGGATGGGATACCGATCAATTTCCAAATAATCTGTATGAAGTCACGGAAGCAATGCTGGTTTTTTTAAGAGCCGGGGGACTACAGGGAGGCGGCATAAACTTTGATGCAAAACTTCGTAGAAACTCTACAGACCTTGAAGATCTGTTCCATGCGCACATTGGGGGAATGGATATTTTTGCCCGTGCCCTGATGATCGCTGACAGAATACTCGGAGAATCACCATTAGAAGATATGAGAGCACAACGATATTCCTCTTACAGCTCAGATGAAGGAACTGCTTTTGAGCAACAACAACTCAGCCTTAAAGATCTGTACTCCCATGCCCTTAAACAAGGTGAGCCTGCTCAAACCAGTGGTAAACAGGAATTATTTGAAAATATTATCAACCGGTATATTTGATCTGTAATAGATTGAAAAGCACCTAATGCCTGACTACCTGTGCATGCAATAAAAAAAGGACGCCAGCGATTTGCTAATGTCCTTCCTATTGTCGGGGCGATCCCGATTCGATCGGGAAACCAGCGGCCCTCCCCGACTTCAACAGGTTGATATCGGGGATGCTCTACCTGACTGAGCCATGTCGCTCCAACCAGGCTTTTGCCCGTTTCGGGTTTTTCATCTTTTTGAGTTTGTTTTCCAATTTCATGGCTTTGCCTTTTGTTTCAGCTTCTACAAATCCAACTAATTTCCACGGACCTTTTCCGCGGGTGTATCTATTTTGGGTTGAATTATGACTTTTCATTCTTTCACTCAGATCCGAAGTATGACCATAATAATGTTTCCCGTTTGATTCTGATTTAATCATATAGGCATAGAATGGCATAAATTCCCCTATTTCTCGAATTAAAAAAGGACGTCAGCATTATAGCGCTAACGTCCTTCCTATTGTCGGGACGACTGGATTTGAACCAGCGACCCCTCGACCCCCAGCCGAGTGCTCTACCTGACTGAGCCACGTCCCGAACTAAATAAAATGACACAAAATATTCTTCAAATTAACTACGTCGGGACGATCCCGATTCGATCGGGAAACCAGCGTCCCTCCCGACACACCTGTCGGGATGCTCTACCTGACTGAGCCACGTCCCGATTTGGTAGATGGCTAAGATACGGGCTTTGGTAGCGGTGGTCAACGTCATTTTTTCGGTTTTTCAGCTCCAGATGAATATGGCTGTATTATATTTGTAATGAGATATTATTTATTTAAGTACATAAATTTATTCCTTTCCACTCTTCTGCTCATTCCCTATAATTAACTGATATTTCAACAGATAAAAATGAAGTATTGTACAAGTACTTGTTCAACTTGTAAGAATTATTTACAAGTTCAAATTCACCAAAAGTGAATGTATTATGACCGATAAACGAGAAGACCGATCAGATTTTATTCTTTACACCTCTCCGGGTGGAGATGTCAATGTAGAAGTGACTATAGAAGATGAAACTGTATGGCTAACCCAAAAAGCTATGGGGCAGCTATTTGGGGTGGCTTAATCTACCATAAGTGAGCATTTATCCAATGTTTTTGATTCCGGTGAGCTGCAGAAAGAGGCAACTGTTCGGAAATTCCGAACAGTTCAAACAGAAGGGGAATGAGAGGTCACCCGAAATCTCGAATATTTTAATCTGGATGCCATAATATCGGTAGGCTATCGGGTTAATTCTTCTGAAGCCACACAATTTCTTTAAAAAAAACTGCTAAACTTCTATGATACAATTTCATTGATTTATTAAATCCTGTACCTGCTTGAATGTTCGCCCCTGATCATCTATCCACTCGGAGTAGCCATTTGAATTTCTCCCTAAGACCATATTTGAAGCAGCACTCGGGCTATTAAAAACAGCATCCTCAGCGAATATTAGTTTATCACCATCATCAACTAAAATTTCCGTTTCAAGTAGCTTACGTCTTAATTTTCTATAGGTCTCTGTAGTTGATTTAGATAGTCCCTTTTTTGCTTGACTACCTTTTAATACAATGTATCCTTGATCAGTTTCAATCATTTGGGCAGAATAGGTGCTTGTTTTGATAAGATACTTTTGATGTACAGGATCAGAATCTGTAGCATTTTCAGGGCTGGTTTTTCTAACTGTTGATGATATTAAGAACTTAAACCCCATAACCGGCAAGACGAGCTTAATTTGTTCAAGGAAATACTCCATGTCGGAAATATCTGCTTCATGCAAGGTAGGTAGCCTTGGTGAGGTATTATTTTCTATTTCAGCAGACTTGGCTTCAACAGCCAATTGAATCATTCGTGATTCTAAATATCTGATTTGAGTTTTAGTGAGAAGCTCATCCTTGCTAATGAAAAAGATAAACTCATTGAAATCTTTATTAGAATCGCTGAGATGTTGCCTGAGTCTTGCTTTGATATTTTCTGCTTCCCCAATGTAGATTCTTTCATCATAAGCATCATCGCCG
>JAVLBT010000046.1:0-18684 GCA_031580945.1 Gracilimonas sp. | reverse complement strand
ACCGTTGGCGGTTAATTTTCCGTCAAAGTTTGGGCCATACCAACTAGCGACTCCATTTTCGATAGCTCGGGTATCTTCAGAAACAGAAAAATCAGCACTCCGCTTCGATATGCCACAAGAAGAGATTAAAAAACCGATTAATAAAAGCAGGAATAGTGATGTATAGCTTTGCATGTAGATGACTTAAGTTCAGTTAAATATATTCTTTTATAAGCGGAGCTGCTAAGCTTAAAAAATAAGTATAACCGGAAAACAATACGTAGAATATTGTTTCGTCAGAAATCATGTTTAAGAATCGGTAACTATTTTCTCAATGAGCCAATAGTCGGACTCGAACCGACGACCTATCCCTTACGAGGGGATTGCTCTACCAGCTGAGCTATATTGGCTTATGGCTCTCGGGACTCTACCTTGAGCTACACTGGCTATGGGCTAAATTTGTCAGAATTCTACCCATAGGTTACACAGACATATCTAAGTAAATTACAAATCTTTTCTTGAAACTCGCAATAGCATAAACTACTATGGATTCATTAAATTTGTTTGGAGATAAGCGACTAAAGTCATATCTGTATGTTCTGTAGAATAATAGTTATATCATTTAGTAAAATATGGTCCCTAATAATATTCCATCTTTAAAAAGAATGCTGACCGGAGGTGATAGTCAGTTCCAGTCGAAACTTAAAGAGCTAAGCGAGCAGGAGTTTATCCAGGTACTGGAAGATTTGGCAAATGAGTTCAATCAGCTAAAAGAATCATTTGCCTATATTGAGCATGCAGATCTTCAGGCAACAATAGATCAGATCGTGCAAACATTCAGCCTCAAGATCGGAAAAATATTAGGGGCCGACCGCAGTACTTTATTCATCGTTGATCATAATGCAAGGCAACTTTGGTCAAAGGTAGCTTCTGGTGATGGAGAAGAACCAATTGAGATCAGGTTGCCCATTGGCAACGGGTTGGCGGGAACCGTAGCGAAGACGGGCGAAATGCTCAATATTAAGGATGCCTATAATGATGACCGCTTTAATTCTGAAGTTGATAAGGCTTCCGGTTATAAGACCCAGAATATTTTATGTATCCCACTCAGGAATTCAGATAATGAAATTGTAGGTGTTTTTCAGTTACTAAATAAAATTGGAGCAAGTCATTTTTTCCATAAGGATGAAAAGTTACTTCAAAAATATGGCGATTATATAAGCCGGGTTATCAATTCATATCTGAAAGTTCAGGAGGTGATCCGTCAGCGAAAGGGAATGAAAGCTGTTATGAAGGCAACTGCGACCTTGGCTGAAAGTCTTGACCTGGAACAAACGATAACCACGGTGATGGATGAAGCACGAAAACTTATGGATGCCGATCGTTCAACATTATTTCTGTTAGATACAAAAACCAATGAACTTTGGTCTAAAATAAAGCAGGATGATGGATCGACGATGGATATTCGTTTTCCAGCAGATAAAGGCATTGCCGGAACAGTTGCACAAACTGGTGAGACCCTCAATATTCAGAATGCCTACGAAGACGAACGGTTCAATCAGGAGGTAGATCAACAAACGGGATATCAGACCAAGACTATTCTTTGTATGCCTGTGTACAATGATGATCAAAAACTGATCGGTGTAACACAGCTGATCAACAAAAATGAGGGCGTCTTTACGGAATCGGATGAGCACTACATGAGAATATTCAACGATCAGGCCGGGATCGCACTAAATAATGCCCGATTATTTGAGGAAGTACAGAATTTACAGGAGTATCAACGGAACATTCTTCAGAGTTTGTCGGAGGCAGTGGTTGCAACTGATATCGAAGGAAAGGTGAATACCATAAATCATGCTGCAGAAAACATGCTGAAGTTATCCCAAGAAGAAGTGCAGGGACAACTTGCATGGAATGTGATTCACCATGAGAAATTAGAAGGGTGGATTGAGTCAGTTGCTGAAAAAGGGGAATCTAATTACTACCCGGATCAAACCATAACGGCTACCAAAAAGCACAAATCATCAGAAAGTGGTGAAAAAAACAATGTAAACATCACGATTAATCCTCTCAAAAATACAGAAGGAAATGTTTTTGGGACCTTATTGGTGCTGGAGGATATCAGTCAGGAAAAACGTATGAAGAGTGCGCTTTACCGATACATGACTCAGGAGGTGGCAGAACAGATCATGGCAACCAAGGATGACGGACTGATGGAGGGTAACCGGCACGAAGTGAGTATCCTTTTTTCAGATATCAGAGGCTATACGCAGCTAACAGAATCGCTTGGAGCCGTGGAGGTTGTAAATCTTTTGAATGAGTTTTTTGAGCGAATGGTGGATCCCATTTTCAATTATAAGGGCACGGTAGATAAGTTTATAGGAGATGCAATTATGGCCGTTTTTGGTGCTCCTTTGTATTTAGAAGATCATGCTACACTTTCTGTTAACGCAGCTTTGGGCATGAGAGAAAGTCTGACTGAATTTAATAATGAAAGATTGAATAATGGTGAGGAAATAATTGAGATCGGAATAGGGATAAGTTCAGGCGAGGTGGTCTCCGGAAACATTGGGTCGAGCCGGAGAATGGATTACACAGCTATTGGAGATGGTGTAAATGTAAGTGCCAGATTAGAAAGCATCACCAAGGTATACGGAAGTGACCTCGTGATCAGTGAGTTTACTTACAATCTTCTGAATAAAGATGAATATACTGTACGAGACCTGGACGTGATCCGGGTGAAGGGGAGAAATGAACCTGTTCATATTTATGAAGTTTTAGGTGGGAATGACTATGAGATGACAAGAGAACTTAGATACTTTTTGGATCAGTTTGAAGAGGCACAGGCTCTGTATAGGCAAGCTAAGTTCAAAGAAGCCAAGCAGGCGTTTCAGGAAGCAGCGCATTTTAATGAAACTGATAAGACATGTGGAGTATTCATTAAACGTTGCGACTATATCTTAGAAAAAGGACCAGAGGGCAACTGGGATGAGGGAGTCTGGACCATGCAAACCAAATAGAAAAGTTATTTCAAATTTGGTGTTAAGAACTGTGAATCTTTCTGAATATAAGCAGTCATCAATGTACCTTCCTTAAAATAAAAAATTCTACTTATGTCGGTAACCCTATCACTGATTCTGGCCAATATCGTTGTATCTCTTGCAGCCTTATATGCGGCCCCGCAGCTTTTTGAAAAATTTATGCTAAAGCCTTACCGGTTGGTTCGTGAAAAATCATGGTACGAATTGGTCAGCTCAGGATTTGTACACGCAGGAATGGGCCATCTGTTTTTAAACATGTTTGTCCTATTTTTCTTTGGTCCGGTTTTGGAACAAAGTATTGGTCAGCTCCATCTTCTTTTATTGTATTTTACTGGGTTAATCGTATCCGGATTGCCTTCAGTATATCAGCATCGGGATAATCCTGAGTTTGCTACTGTTGGAGCCTCGGGTGCCGTAGAATCGGTACTCTTTGGGTTCATTTTACTTTTTCCGCTGGATCCGATTTATATCATGTTTATACCCATTGGTATCCCATCTATTATTTTTGGCGCATTATTTTTAGCCTATAGCGTATATGCAAGTAAGGGGGCAGGAAAGATCAACCATGAAGCACATATTGCAGGTGCGATCTGGGGATTTTTATACTTGATCTTGTTTGTGCCAAATACGATCGATCATTTTCTTACAATATTCGGATTATTGTAGATGATCAAACTAAATTGAGCCATTTCCCTGAAGGATTAAGTCTACATACTGAATGGGAACTCAATCTCATAATTATCCATTTTTATCCCGAAAATGCGTCATGAAATCAGTAAGTGCTTGTACAGATTCAAGGGGGCAGGCATTATAAATACTGGCGCGAATTCCACCTACGCTCCTATGGCCTTTAAGGGCGATCAGATCATTTTTTGCAGCCTCTGAAAGAAACTTTTCTTCTAACGGCTCGGAGGGTAAACGAAAGGTTACATTCATCTTGGAACGTGAATCGATTTGTGCTGTACCTCGATAGAAATCATCTGAGTCAATAGTTTGATATACTAAGTTTGATTTTTCAGCATTTATTTTTTCGAAATAAGAGAGGCCTCCTTTTTCTTCAAACCATTCAAGAACCAGATTAACCATGTAAACAGCAAAGGTTGGCGGAGTATTGAATATACGTTCGGCGTGAGTATGATAATTCAGAAATGTAGGAATATTTTCTTTAGTTCCTGTTTCCAGAAAGTCTTTTCGAACCATAACAACAGTTACTCCTGAAGGCCCCAGGTTTTTTTGCGCGCCAGCATATATCAATCCATATCGATCGATATCAATTTTTCTGGAGAGAAAATCCGAGGAGGTATCACAAACCAATGGTATTCCATGGGATTCAGGTTCAGTGGGAAATTGTGTTCCATAAATAGTGTTGTTAGAAGTAAAATGAACATAACGCGTATCTTTAGAATAATTTAGCTCTTGAGGTTTGGGAACGCGCGTAAATTGGTCATTTTCACTTGAAAAAGGAACATGAACTTTTCCGAATAATTTAGCTTCTTTGATCGCTTTTTTAGACCAAACCCCCGTATTGATATAGTCAGCTGTTTGCGTATGGTTCAAAAAATTCATGGGCACCTGCATAAACTGTGCACTGGCACCTCCTTGCAGAAACATGATGTGAAAATCATCCCCGAGCCCAAGGATGTTTGACAGCCGTTCTTTAGCTTGAGAGTCTATCTCAGAATATTCTTTCCCACGATGGCTTTTTTCCATGATGGAGGTACCTGTATTTTGATAGTCCAAGAGCTCATTTTGAACAATTTCCAATACCTTTGTAGGTAAAGCGGCAGGCCCGGCGCTAAAATTATGAACACGATTCATAGTAAATAATAGGTGTGGATATTAAAAAGAGTGAATAAGAAAACCTGACCTAAGTTTTGGCTCAAACCAAGTAGATTTTGGGGGCATTAACTGTCCGGCATCTGAAACGGCCAAAAGCTCTTCAATACTTGTAGGGTACATACTTATACCTAAGGAAGCCTCTGCATTATCAACCAACCTTTCAAGTTCATCGGTTCCACGAATCCCTCCAACAAAATCAATATTTGAATCGGTGCGTTGATCTTTAATGCCCAACATTGGCTCCAGAACTTGGCTTTGCAGCAGTGAGACATCAAGTGAAGATGCCGGGTCATTTTGAGCAGGTGTTTTCAGAGTGATACCATACCAGTTATCCTTCAGATAGAGTGAAACCATTCCTTTTTGAGGCGGTGCTGGTTTAGCGTTTTTTTGAATCTTGAAATCATCTGCAAGTAGCTCAAGAAAATGATCTGGAATAGAAAAAATAATGCGATTATAAGGTAAGATCTTAAGCTGTTGTGTTGGAAAGATCACTGCAGGAAAAAAATTGTACTCTTCATCACCAGTGTGGTCAGGATCGTTGGTTGCGTACTCTTTAGCAGCTCTTGCAGCGCTGGCGCACCGATGATGCCCGTCAGCGATGTAAATATAGGGAATGGAATCAAAGGCTGAAGAAAACTCTTGAGGCTTATCTACTTTCCATATCGTATGTCGAATCTCGTCCTCGGTACTTAGGTCGTAAAGGGGTTGGCTTGATGCAATGCAATCCTGAATCAAAGCGGTAATATTTTCTGTATCCCGGAAAGTCAGCATTACAGGTTCAGGATGTGCTTGCTGCGTAATGATATGTTTGGTTCGGTCGTTTTCCTTATCTGGCCTGGTGAGTTCATGCTTTACAATTCGGTTATTTTCATAATCCTCAACACTCACGCATCCAAATATTCCAGCTTGGGTACGCCCATCCATCTCCAGCTGATAAATATATAAAGCCTCTTTTTCCTCCTGGATCATGAGCTCTGATTGTAACAAAGCCGCAAGATTTTGTCTGCCCTTTGTGTACACTTTTTCATCATATAAGGAGATATTTTCAGGGAGATCGATCTCCGGCCGAATCACATGAAGAAAACTATTTGGTTTTCCCTTAGCCAGTTGCCGGGCTTCTTTGGTGTTGATGACATCATAGGGTACGCTTACTACTTCGATTGCATGTTCAGATTTTGGTCTCCATGCTTTAAAAGGCTTTACGATGGCCATAAATTTGTGTGCAAATTTGGTTATCCTTAAGAGCTGATAATGTACATAAAATTGAACTTTATTAAATTTGAATCCTTACAGTTTCAACGAAAAAATTGAGTAAAAAAATGAATAAAGAGATGAATGAGAATGGTGAAAATCTAAATGAAGAACAACAAGAGCAGCTGTTGTTTATGATGTTGATACAGCAGCATCAACAGATTGCTATGATGGGTTTAGGAAAGATTCAAAACCCGGCAACGCAGGAAATAGAAAAAGATCTTTCATCAGCAAAATATGCTATTGATACCTTGGGCATGCTTAAAAAATATACCAAAGGAAATCTTTCAAAAGAGGCTTCGGGGTATTTAGAACAAACCCTAACAAACCTTCGGCTCAACTATGCGGAAGAAGCCAAGAAAGCAAAAGATTCTGATACAGAAGCATCAGAAAAGGATAATGAGTAAGACTGATATTGAACCTATAATTGCTGCTGGTGGTGTTGTTTTCAGGATCTCAAATCAAAAAAATGAACCCGATGTCCTGATGATCTATAGAAATGGCGTTTGGGATTTACCCAAGGGAAAACTGGAAGAGGGAGAATCAATTGCAATGTGTGCGGTCCGTGAGGTTGCTGAAGAGGTAGGAAGTCGTTTGCCAACCATTGTAAATCAATTACAAAGCTCCTACCATGAATACCAGGAGGGAGAAACAAAATTTGGCAAAACGACTTATTGGTATTCTATGATCTTTACAAGTCATGAAGATCTCAAACCTCAAAAAGAAGAGGGTATAGAAGAAATCAAATGGTTTTCTGTATCAGAAGGAAAAAAAATGGCTGGCTATTCAAATCTGGTGGATGTTCTTAGAGATTTTGAAGAATAAAAAAGCATGACTTGTTTTAAGTCATGCTTAATATGTTAAGAAAAATTTCTTCCTAATTATCTAAACGGAAGTTGATGGATAATGAGTATTGAACACGTACGGGTCGACCTCGCTGTTGGCCGGGAACAAATTCAGCTTGTTGAACAGCTTTTAAGGCCTCTTCATCAGCGCCTCCACCAATGCCGCGCACGACTTTGGCATTTTCAACATTTCCCTCTTCCGTAACAATAAACTGAACGGTTACACGCCCTTCAATACCTGCACGACGTGCCATTTCGGGATATTTTACACTGCGTTGTAACTTAGCCATCCCGCCTTTTAGTTCTGGCATTTGTTCAACAACAACAAAAAAATCTTCTTCTTCGTCCTCGGAGTCATCAGGTGGAGGAGGCATATCCATGGGAGCATCCATATCCAGCTCGGCATCAAGATCAATATTTTGATCCTCAATGATCTCATCATTTGGAACCTCTACAGGAACTGGAGGACGAGGTGGTGGTGGAGGTGTATCAATTTGTTCAGTTTGAATAACTTCTTCCATCTCTACAACCTCTTGTTCATCCAGGGCAATATTGGTTGGTGGTTCAGATTCTAAATTAACTTTTACTACCAATATCATGATCAAAAGCGCTGCAATTAAACCTGATTGTAAATAGATGGTGTATGATCGCTTGAGATCAGCATCCGGTTCCTTTCTTTTAGTACTCATAATAGTGACTCCTTGTTTATTTAGGCTAATTTTAAAAACAAAATAATAGCTTAAATCGTTTATTTAAATGATTAAAGCATAAAACATTTATTAACCAAAGATTATGGAATTTATGCCGTGTATGAATAATTCATTCAAATAGGTGTAGGAAATAAAAGGTAGAAAGTTTCAATAAAGGAAGGCATAAAAAAGGCGAACCCGAATCGGATTCGCCTTAAATTAGATAAGTAAAATAAAATTTAATTTTCTAAGCGGAAATTGATTGAGAGTGCATACTGCACACGAACAGGTCGTCCACGTTGCATTCCGGGGGCGAATTCTGCTTGTTGAACTGCTTTGAGAGCTTCTTCATCGCAACCGCCGCCAATACCTCGAACAACACGGGCATTTTCAACTTTCCCTTGTTCATTCACGATAAACTGTACGGTTACACGGCCTTCAATTCCAGCTCGTCGGGCCATGTCAGGATAAGTAACACTTCCCTGAAGTTTAGCCATTCCGCCTTTCAGCTCAGGCATTTGTTCAACCACAACAAAAAAGTCCTCTTCTTCTTCCTCTTCAGGAGGTGGAGGAGGTAAATCCATAGGAGCATCCATATCGAGTTCAGCATCCAAATCGATCATTTCATCTTCAATGATCTCATCATTAGGAACTTCAACAGGGACAGGTGGTCGGGGAGGTGGAGGAGGCGTCTCAATTTGTTTGGTTTGGATAACTTCTTCCATCTCTACGACTTCCTGCTCATCGAGTGCTACTACATTTGGAGGTTCGGTTTCCAAATTCACTTTTACAGCAGTGATCATTACAAGCAGCGCAACGATCAAGCCAGCCTCTAAATAGACGGTATAAGATCGTTTAAGATCTGCTTTTGGTGATTTTCTTTCTTTTCTCATAATACACTTTACAATTGTTTAGTCTGTTTAGACAAGTAAGTTCAAAAGAACGTGATTTTATTAATAGTGTGCAAGTAGCGTATCCAATAATTTAACATAATTACACGCATTTTAGTATGTGTGAGTATCCTATGTTCTTAATAATATAAATTGAAAAGTCTCTTTAATACGAAATGAAGTAATTTCACCCGCTCTTTTACCAGGCTGATAACGCTGCATTTGAATAGCTTTTAAGACAGCATCATCACAACCGTAGCCCAAACTTTTCACAATTACGGGATTTAAAACCTTTCCTGTTTCAGTTACCGTGAATTCTACCTCTACAATTCCCTGAATGCCTACCCTTTTAGCATATTCAGGATAATCAATGCTGTTTTGAAGGGCTTGTTCTCCACCAATTAACTTTGGAAGCTGTTCGATATCCTCAAATAAATGTAAATTTGACTCCACTAAGATCTCTTCAGGTAAAGGAGGGATCATTAAGCGTGAAACCAGGTCATATTCATTAACCTCGATGGGTTCGGGCTTAAGTGGATCATCGTTTGGGATGTAAATGGGAACGTGTGGTTTGGGCGGAGCTTTTATCTGCGCAGTTTGTTCAGAAACAGCAGGAGGCAGTATAAGCGCAATCTCTTCACTATCAAAATGTGAAGGTTGTTTCGGGCCAAGATCGGGGAGATCTACTTTTGTGCAGAAAATGACTAAACACAGAGCAATGATGATCCCTGTTTCTAAAGCGAGCGTGTAACTTAATTTTAAATCAGCAGAAGGATGCTTACGTGGCATTTTTACCTCCATACATTATTGCTATTTCTGCAGTACCTCATTTAAAATAATAAAATTGAAGAAATTTGCACCCTATAAAAAGATTAAGCAATTAAAAAAAATCTCAGGAAGTTTTATTAGGATCAAGATTGGACATTCTCTGAGACAAAATGTAAAGAATGAGCACCGCAATTCCAGTTCCCCCAAGATCAGCTATGAAATCCATAAACTCGAGTGACCTGCCAGTAGGAAGTATATGTTGGAGTATTTCTACTATTAACCCAAAAAAAGCGCCAACTAAGAAAACAGGAAACGGTTTAAAATCATGTTTAAGTAAGCGAACCAGTCCATAGAAGAACGTCCATGTCCCAAACATTATCACATGAACCAGTTTATCTAAGTTCAGGATCCTTTCCGGAACACTGTAATTAGCAGGAAAAAGCGTACCATAAAGAATGAGTGCGGTTGATAAGATCAGCAGAGCCAAATAGAGTTTTACCGACCGGGTATTAAATTTAGAAGTTTTTGTCATTTAGAGAATATCATTTGGCTCTAACGGGTCATCGTTGGAGGCTAAGTATGATTTTGATTTTTTGTACCCCTGCAACAAGGAATGACAACATGCCAGTTCTTCAGATGAATGTAAAAGCCAAAAAGCGGCTGTTTTACCTGCGAGAACATCTCCAAATCCTGCACGTGAAAATATCCGGGTATCGTACCCTGTTAAATACGCATCTCCGGAATCTGTTCCAATTATTGAAGGCATTCCTTTAGATAAAACCGTTATTTGTTCTTTGGAAGATAAGGACGTTGTGGTCTCCAGTCGCTTTAGATCATCATCAATAGCTGTTTTTGACAACATTTTTAATTCACCAGGATGTGGAGTTAATATCCAATTGGATGCAGCTGGCTTACTAAATGTGTCCATCTTAGAAAGGGCATATAATGCATCTGCATCTATAACGATATCTCCTTCAAATTCTTGTAATAATTCTTGTATGAAACGAATGGTTTCATCTTTTCTGCCAAGTCCGGGGCCAATGAGTAACTTGCCTGGCTTTTCTTGCAAAATGCTGAGTACGTCGTTTAGATGAGACGCACGGAAATAACGATCATCCCGATCCCCGACTGGTTTTTTTATGATCTGTTCAAGTTGCTTCTCATATATATGAAGCAAGCCGTTTGGAGTGATGAGTACAACGGCACCCAAACCGGCAGACCAGGCACTTTTTGCCGCAAGTATTCCCGCTCCAGTCAGTCCTTCTGAACCTGCAATAATATAGAGTATTCCATCCGCATATTTGTGTTTTCTTTTTTTGGATGAGGGTGAATTTGCTTCAACCCACGAGGCATCAATCAAGCATGCAGTAGGTTTTTTGTACTTATTGGGAAAAGAAAGTTCACACAATATAACTTCACCAACAGTATCATATCCTGCATTCAGATAGAAACCTGTTTTTAGGGCACCAAAGCTAAGCGTGAAATCGGCTTGAACCGAAGTTCCCATGATCTTACCTGAATCTGCATGTAATCCCGTGGGTACATCCAGCGAAAACACCGGTGCTGCTTGTTGATTGATCCATGAAATAGCATCAGAATAAGGAGCCCGAACGTTGGAATTCAACCCGGTTCCCAACATGCCATCTACTACAAAGTCATAATCTTTCGGGATGAAGTTTTTCCAATCCAGGAGCTCAATTTCTGCATCCAGCTTTTGAAGAAGTTGTAAATTTTTATCGGCGTCAGGACTCAGATCATCGGTTCCAGATAAAAGACAAACCGTGATCTTATAATCTTGCTGAGAAAGCAAACGAGCGATCACAAGTGCATCACCGCCATTATTTCCTTTTCCGCAGAAGAAAATGCCATGGGCATCAAAGGGAATTTCTGACATGACAAAATCAGCTGCTCGGGTGCCGGCAATTTCCATCAGCGTAAAGCCATCGATCCCAAATTCAGTGATAGTTTTCTCATCCATGAACCGGGATTGTTCAGCCGAACACAAGTAATATGGATGTGGGATTTTAGGCATATATAATGGTTTATTGTCTAAAGTTGTCATCCCGAGTGGTAAATTAAATGAACAGGGATGTGGTGTATAACACGAGGGATCTCAAGTCAAAAAACAGCATGGATTATATTTTGTAGATCCTTCGCGCAAGACCTTTGAATCCTAATCTATCTAATGTGCGCTCAGGATGACAATAGAATATTGTGAAACTAAGTTGAAAAAAAATTAATAGGACACAGCAAATAGCACTTTTTGCTTCGAGGGCTTGCCTGTGACCATTCATTTGCCTTCTTTGCCTTCTTCCAGTGGAATGAGGCGAATAGTAGCTTTTGTTTCTTCCTTGATCTTCTCCTCCGTTTCCGGTGTTCCGTCCCAGTGCCCCCAGATAAAGCCTCCTTTTTCTTCGATCACTTTCTGGAATTCTTCGTAGGAGTCTACTTCGCAGGTATTCTCTTCTCGCCGTTTTTTTGCCTTTTCAAAGAGTTCGCCCTGTATATCGTATAATAGTTTCTTGACACGTGAGCCGAGTCCTTCACGACTTTCAATGTTTTTGGATTTAAGGTCACGACGTGCCAGTTCCACATTATCATTTTCAAGATCACGGGGACCCACTGCAATTCTTAGTGGAATTCCGGCTGCTTCATGCTCAGCAAATTTATAGCCGGGATTGTAATTATCGCGGTCGTCTACTTTGATGCGAACACCCAGTTCTTTCAACTCATCATAAATACCGTCAGCATACTCAATTACGGCTTCACGCTGTTCATCACTTCGGTAAATGGGAACTACAACCACCTGGGTGGGGGCTAATTTTGGGGGCAATACCAAACCTTGATCATCAGAATGTGTCATAATTAAGCCACCAATAAGTCGGGTTGAGACGCCCCAGCTTGTGGCCCAAACGAGTTTATGTTCGCCGTCTTTGTCCTGGAATTTCACATCAAAAGCTTTGGCAAAATTCTGTCCCAGGAAGTGAGATGTTCCAGCCTGCAGGGCTTTTCCATCCTGCATCAGGGCTTCAATACAATACGTATCCACGGCTCCGGCAAAACGTTCGCTCGCAGTTTTTACTCCTTTTAAAACCGGCATGGCCATGAATTCTTCAGCAAAAGTAGCATAGACATCCAGCATCTGTCGTGTTTCTGCGATAGCTTCTTCTTTGGTGGCGTGAGCCGTGTGACCTTCCTGCCACAAAAATTCCATGGTACGAAGGAATAATCTTGTTCTCATTTCCCAGCGAACCACATTCGCCCACTGATTTACCAAAATGGGAAGGTCCCGGTAGGACTGAATCCAACCTCTGTAAGTATCCCAAATAATAGTCTCGGACGTTGGCCGTACGATCAGTTCTTCTTCCAGCTTTGATTCCGGATCCACTTCCACACCGCCGTCTACACTTTTCAGTCGACTGTGTGTAATCACGGCGCATTCCTTCGCGAAACCTTCTACATGTTGTGCTTCCTTAGAGAGAAATGATTTGGGGATAAACAGGGGGAAATAGGCATTTTCATGGCCGGTATCTTTGAACATCTGATCGAGGGCATTGCGCATATTTTCCCACAGTGCCATTCCGTTGGGTCGGATTACCATGCTGCCACGTACCGGGGAATGTTCCGCCAGCTTTCCTTCCCGGACTACGTCCAGATACCATTGTGAATAATCTTTTTCTTGCGATGTAATATTTTTAGCCATGAACCTGTTTTGGATTGATTTTCTATGAGATATGGAAGTTAAGAAACTTAACGTAGAGAATAAGGAAAGGAACTCGAAAAATCTCTTATACCAATCTCTGAATGAAAAAGTTAGTCAAGTGCTTTAACTCACATATTTTTCCATAATCAAAGCACCTCTTCATTTTGGCTTGACCCAAAACGAAGCAAAAGGTCAAGGCTGCGAAAAAAGAACTAAAGCTGGCTTCATTCCACTAAAATAAATCAATGCTCCTTCAAGGTTAGAGGTCGCTACTTAGTTGGTCAGCGGTTTGATTTATTTCTTAACGCTCCATTTTGCCATCTTCTTAACGTTCTTTTTTCTAAGGCCGAGTTAATAGATCTCATTGCCAAGCTCCGGCGTTCGCGGTGATATACCTCGTTCCGAACGTCCCGTTCGTAATGCATACTGGAACCGCCGGTTCCAAAAAGTTGATGAAAGCAAATGACTCTGAATCTATATCGTTGTTCATCTAGGTTTGATCCTTCGGTTACCGGGCTGTCCCGCATACGCGGAACAACGGAGAAAAAACATTTTACCCTTTGTTATATAAACCCGTATATTTAGTGCTCTATTAAATATAAGATGCCGTGGTAGCTCAGATGGTTAGAGCGCACGACTCATAATCGTGAGGTCGACGGTTCAATTCCGTCCCACGGTACATAAATAAAGCCTGATTCTTAATTGAGTCAGGCTTTTTTATTTGGAAGGATCTCCTAAAAATAATACCGGACTCCAAACCCGCCATTTCCGGCAAATTTAATATTGGGAGTTAGATCAAGGATCGGGGCTATTTCTACATACAGATCAAAGGGAATGTTGGGGAATATATAGGTGAGTCCCAGCGGTCCGCGAATTCCAAACTTGGCATCGGTTGCAAACAACGCCCGGATTCCCACCCCGTGGTAAAAGAACAGATTCGGGTTTTTGGTGATGTTGTCCTGAAAAAGAAGGTTGGTATGAAAATGCAGCGCTTCATTTTGATCCGCCAGCGACCAGGCGGCTCCGATATCAAAAGCGCCGCGTGTATTAAGATACTTTTTTACGGACACACCGGTAGGTTCTCCGATCATCACTCCAACGCCAAATGATGGGCGCTCAGCCTGTGCATATACTTTGGGTGAAACAAAATGGGTACACATAAAAAGAAAGACAAACGACAACGTATAATAATTGATCATGAAGAATGGCTAAAAGATTTGATTAAGGGGAAAAGATAGATTTTGATTTTGCAAAATTCTCGGAAATTTTGACTGTGCGTATCAAAACAGTTATCTAAGCGTAGGAGCTAAAATTGGAGCCCAAACATCCACTTCAAATTATGACAAACAAACAAGATCAGAAATGAGAAAATCGGAACAATATGAAATGGCGCTTGCAGCCGAAAATTCACTTCAGAAAGCAGCGAATACCTATCAAAACCTGATCGATGAATTGTCTGAAAACGGAGAGGAGACAAAGACAGCATTATTGACCTGTTTGCATGATTCAGTCCGGAACTTGAACCGAAAGATCGAAGCTTATTTTCAGGAACAAATCACAATGGAGAGAGTAGTCGAAGAATTTGTATTTGAATATCAGGTATTGGAAGATGAGCTGGGGGAGGTGACTGAAGAATCGGTAAGAACCAAAAAATTTGCACGTAAATTATTAACGAGCTACGAAGATTTTATTTCCAAGGTCGGTGGCAAGAAAAAACTATCTCTCATCCATGACAGGCATGATCCTGATTTTGAATCAAAATCAAAAGGCAAAGCCTACTTATTTTGGTTCGTTGGTTTTTTTGGGATTCTCGGATTTCACCGATTTTATTTGGGAAGAATAGGAACGGGAATCGGTTGGTTATTGAGTGGAGGAATTTTAGGCCTTGGGGCAATATATGATCTATTTGCGCTGTCACAAATGGTAGATGAGCAAAATACCTACAACGAACTGAAGGCGGCTAAGATTAAACAGCTGTCCGGAAAATAACTATTCGACTGGGCTATTTTTCAGCTTTAATGGTAAAATACTTTTTGATCCAGCTTTTGAGCATATTTTCAAGGCTGATACGATCATCATTCGCATTTCTGAAGCGGGAAAAATCACCCATACCATCATAGTCCATGGGATCGGATTTTGGATTTTTCATATAAGTGTAGTTGACTTTAGATTCATATCTATAACTTTCAAAATGATTTGAAAGTTCATTTTATATTTTTCCATAAAAAAAGCCACCCTCAAATCAATGAGCGGTGGCAGATATCATCTACAGACGGCTATTACCCCATTTGCACTTAAAACATACATTTATGAGGCATATCCGTCAATGGTGATAAATACGTAATTTAACTACGTAATTTTACGTACTTCACTTTTCAATTCCTTTGACATAGGTACCAAACCAGTTAAGATATCGTTCAAAGCGATCTTTTTGGAAGGTTGGCTTACGAATGCCATGATGTTCTCCCGGGTACACAACCAGTTGTGTTTCAATTCCCAGCCGTTTCATAGCCTGATACATTTGTTCGGATCCCAAAATTGGAACATTCCAGTCTTCTCCTCCACCGATCCATAAAGTAGGAGTTGTGACTTTATCTACGTCGTTAAAGGGTGAAATTCGTTCCCATTTTTCAGGTGTTTCCCAGGGTAGTCCCAACTCCTTTTCCCAGTAAAGCTGATAATGATCGTGCCCGTAGTTTGAACGATATAAAGTTTCACTTGCTCCCGAGATAGCGCCTTTAAAGCGGTCGGTTTGCGTGATCACATAATTAGTTAGAATACCACCATAGGACCAACCGCCGACACCTAATTTATTGGGGTCTGCAACTCCAGCTTCAATTGCGTGGTCAACACCAGCCATCACGTCCTCAAAATCTTTGTTTCCCCAATCAGCAAACAAGATCTCAGAAAATGCTTGTCCGTAGCCGGAGGATCCGCGGGGATTGATCATTAAAACTGTGTAACCATTTGCAGCAAATAGTTGAGGAATAAAATTGAAGCTATGTTCGTATTGGGAAACGGGTCCGCCATGGATCCATAAAATGGCGGGAATTCTTTCACTACCATCGTATTCAGCCGGAGTTACCATAAAACCTTCAATGGGCGTTCCGTCTTTACTGTTGAACCGGATCTCTTCCATTTGAGCTAATTTTCTATCTTCTAACAAAGCGTCATTTACGTGCGTTATTCGGTCAATCTGTCCTTCTCTCAAGAGATGAACTTCATGGGGATGATCAAAGGTGGATTGCAGGGTGGCGATCATATTTTGGTGAATATCAAAACTTCGAACGCTTAGATCATCAGCAATCACTCTGTTCAGATTGTTTCCGTTGGTAGAGACTGAGGCAAGTTGTGTTTCGCCACGGTCTTCAAGCAGAAACCATATATTTTTTCCATCTTCAGAATATGTTGGTGAATAAATATTTCGGTCAAGTTCATCCAGCAGAATACGTGAGTCACCAGAACCGGAAGCATCAGTTATGACCAATTTATTGGTGGCATACCAAATAGCACTCGTGTCCATGACCGACGTATGAACAATGGAGCTGCCATCCGGGCTCCAGGCCGGCGAGGAATCGCTCCCGCGGTTTTTAGTGATCTTTGTAAGACCGGCATCAGGGTCATTCGCATCAACCACCCAAATATCGCTGTTCATGTTTCCATCAGCATTTGAAGTACGGTTACTTACGAAAGCGATCTTTTTTCCATCGGGACTCCAAACAGCCTGAGAATCATCAAAATCACCAAATGTAAGCTGAACGGCAGCTGTATCATCGGGAGAAAAAGTGTAGATATGGGTTCTGCGACGATCCAGGTAGCCAGCATAATCCCGCTTGAACTGCAGACGATCGATCACATACGGTTCAGGTCGTTCTGATTCCTTTTTCAGATCTTTGATCATCAGTAACAACCGTTCGCTGTCAGGCGACCATTCGAAATCCGAAACTCCCTGTTCAATATCAGTCATCTGTACAGCTTCACCGCCTTTCATATTTAAAGTCCAAACCTGAGTCTTTTCAACCTCGCCTCTGGAGGCCATAAACGAGAGGTATGTTCCATCAGGGCTCCATTTGGGGCTACTGGCCGAATATCCTTTTGCGGTCATGGGCAGTGCTTCTCCACCACCTGTGGGACTCATCCAAATTCTGGTTTCCCTGCTATCGTCCTTGTAATTGGTTTCTGTAACCGTGTAGGTGACCCACTTTCCATCTGGGCTAATGACAGGGGAACCTACATTTTTAAGTTCAAAATAGTCGTCAATAGTAAAATCAGTTTTAGCTGACTGGGCTGCACTATGAATAGGTATTATGAGAAAAAAAGAAAAGCATAGCAGGTAAGGTAAAAGGTACTTAAAGTTCATAGAATTTCGATTACGTATGATATTTTCAGGTAGGGATTTTTTTTGGATGACGATTGATTCAATATATAACAATTGTAAATTTTGATTCTGTATCTGTAAAAAAAGAAGAAGGAGCTTTCTAAAGAAGGGCTTTCTGGTTTTCCATCGCAAACCGAACGAGTGCCGCCGTATTACGAAGGTCCAGTTTTTTGAGCAGGTTTGTTCGATGTTTTTCAACTGTACGAGGACTTATATACAATTTACCTGCGATTTCCGTACTTGTTAATCCTTCGGTGAGCAAAGCTAAAATTTCGCGTTCTCTTTTAGTAATGGATTTTATGGGATCGGGATGTTTTTTCTTTCGAGCAAGGCGTTTATACTCATCCGTCATCATTTTGGAAAATTGCTTACCCAAAAATCGTTCACCTTTAGCTACTTTTTCAGCGGCATCTATCAATTCGATCTGGTGGGCTGATTTATGAATTAATCCAAAAGCACCAGAATCCAGAAATTCATTTAAGGTGCTTTGATCCCTGTTATCAGCCAGTAACAAAATATTCGCATCAGGATCTTTTTCTATGATCTTTTTAGCAATGATAATGCCTTCCATTTCCGGCAGAGTAAAAGAAAGAACACAAAGCTGGGGTTGTACGCTTTCAAAAGCAGTCAATACCAATGCCCCATTATCTACTTCACTGCAAATTTTAAACGTACCATGGGCTTGAAGGATAGAGCTCAAACCATGTCTGAATATTTCATTGCCGTCAGCAACAATAGTATGGATAATGTTCATTGTACCTCCCCAGGTAAAATGGTTCTTTCCCCGACCCACTCGAAGAAAGGACAAATAATGTAGTTAAAATTGGCGGAAGTTTACCAACTTAATTTTTTGGGATGAATTGGGTGGGTTTGAATGTAGAGAAAATAGCTCCTGGCCAAAGGCACCTTCCGCGTAATTGCAGCAAGTTGAAATTACTGCACCTCACTCAAAGGAGGACTTATCGAACCTCGAATATTGAACAGGGGAATAGTGAATATTGAGGTATTGTTATTAAGATTAGAACATTGAATGCCAAAAAGAAGAGTTTCCCCTTGAGGGGAGATCAATTCAAGCAGTTGTTCCTGCTTGAATTTGGTGGGGTGTCTGTTGCCAAAGTTTAGAAAATTTAAATCCATTGACCTAACCGACTATCCTCAGCAACAAATAGAAACTCAATCCGGATTTCATCGTCCACAAAACAGTCCTGATCCAATTGGTTGAAACGAGGCGGTCTATGGCATGCTCATCTTTACCGGATTCCAGCTTCGAATGAGCTGGGACTGAGAAGAGGGCAGTG
>JAVLBT010000045.1:0-19332 GCA_031580945.1 Gracilimonas sp. | reverse complement strand
GACTGCGCCGGTGGATCATCTGGAGTTATGGGGAAGATCCTCATAATACCTCTGAAGAACGTTTCCAGGAACTCATCCAAAACTGGAGTGGCTATGAGGCAGCTGCGTTAGAATTCTTATTTGTGAATTATGTGCTTAAAGAGAAGGAAGAAAAGGCCAGGAAATAGCTCAATCACAAAACCCTGATTTTTGTTACTATTTGGCCGAGATAAAAAAAGTATTCAAAATTGAGTTCATCCTATTATCTTCTTCACAAGAAATTCAGAGATACCCTAAATCTATGCTTAGCAGAATCTTACTCAGCCTTAGTTTTATATTCATATTCACTGGAGACGCTCTTTTTGCTTTTCAGGCCCCTTATCCTATTGATGTCATTCCCAAACCGGTTTCATACCAAGCAGGAGAAGGGCAATTTGAACTTTCAGAACAATCCAGTATTTACCTTTCAGAAAAGACGAAAGAGATGCAATTTTTAGGAGAGTATATAAATGAGCTTGTCTTTTCTGCGACATGGATGGACCATGAAATCAGAGATCTATCTACAGCCGAGCAAGATACCAATACCAAGATCATTCTTGACCTTAATTCCAACTCAAACATCGATCATCCCGAAGGATATCTACTTTCTATTACTTCTGAAGAAGTTCGAATTTCTGCACCGAATACGGCCGGACTTTTTTATGGAGTTCAAACATTCAGACAGCTCTTCCCTCCTGTTATAGAACACCAGCTTCCGGCCCTTGCTCCTAAGAATCAGGATTGGTCATTACCCGCTATAGAGATCGAAGATTATCCAAGGTTTGAATATCGGGGTATGCATTTGGATGTAGCCCGACACTTTTTTCCTGTAGAGTTCGTCAAAAAGTATATCGACCTGTTGGCTATGCACAAAATGAATCGATTTCACTGGCACTTAACGGAAGATCAGGGCTGGCGCATTGAGATCAAGAAATATCCCAAATTGACGGAAATTGGTGCATGGAGAGATTCCACTCTTATTGGAAGGTACGGCACAGGCCGCTATGATAATGTACCCTATGGTGGGTATTACACTCAGGATGAGATCCGTGATGTAGTGCAATATGCACAAGAGAGACATATTACGATCATCCCTGAAATTGAGATGCCGGGCCACTCAAGTGCAGCACTTGCAGCCTATCCCGAGTTTGGCTGTTTCGATAAGGAATACCATGTGCAATCAACCTGGGGAATATTTGAAGATATTTATTGCCCGAAAGAAAAAACTTTTGAATTTCTGGAAGATGTACTTACCGAAGTGATGGAGCTTTTCCCAAGTGAATACATTCACATTGGCGGAGATGAAGCACCAAAAGTTCAATGGGAAGAAAGCACCTTTGCACAGGATGTGATCAAGAGGGAAAACCTGAAGGATGAGCATGAATTACAGAGTTATTTTATTCAGAGAATTGAAGAGTTTCTGAACGAGCATGGACGTCAGATCATAGGCTGGGACGAGATCCTTGAAGGTGGATTGGCACCCCGAGCAACGGTCATGAGCTGGCGAGGCGAAAAAGGCGGTATTGAAGCCGCAAAAATGGGACATGATGTTATTATGACCCCATGGAGCTCTAATTATTATGATCATTTCCAGGCGGACCCGGAAACCGAGCCTTTGGCCATCGGTGGATTTACAACTGTGGAAGATGTGTACTTTTATGAACCGATCCCAGATGAACTTAACAGTGAAGAAGCTAAACTTGTACTGGGATCCCAGGGTAACGTGTGGACGGAATACATTCACTCTGGCGATAAAGTTGAATACATGGCTTATCCGCGGGCTGCGGCTTTGTCTGAGGTACTTTGGACACCTGTCGAGAATAAGAACTGGTTAGAATTTCTGACGCGCTTACAAACTCATTTCGAGCGTTTGGATATACTGGACGTTAATTACGCACCACACTACAAAAAATGAAAATTACTTTCAGTAAGGTAATAATTAGTAATCGGTGTGTAATCATTAGCAGTGATCTATTTTGGGGTTTCTCAAACCAGCAGCCGTTTTTGAAATAACTTGAACTGTGGAAATTATTTCAGTCTGGTTAGTACGGATCCAGCTCTACAGGCGCTCTCTTTTGTAATCCATTCCAAATTTTGTAATGATGAGTACAACTGTTAAAGGCATGATCAGCCAGACCATCCACCATTCCATGGTATCTTTTAATGGATGCTGAATAGCGATCAGCACCAGGTAAGCCATATAAGCCATGTAATAGAATAGAAAGCCAGCTGCTTCTATACGGCCCAATTGTTTCCCCGGCCAGAATAATGGTAGACACGCAATAGCTACTCCAATCATGATGGGCATATCCAATTTAAGTGCGTCTGGTGATACAGATAAAGCGCCCGGTGCTACTACAATGGTGAGTCCAAGGGTAAGAAAAATATTGTAGAGATTACTGCCCATAACGTTTGCTACGGCCGTGTCAGAATCATTATTCCGAACTGCGGATAGCGAAGTTGCCACCTCTGGTAACGAGGTTCCAATAGAAACGATCGTAAGTCCTATGATAAGCTCGGAAATCCCAAGAACTCCAGCAATTTCAACGGCTGAATCGACCATCCATCGCGATCCAAGCACGATAAATACCAGCCCTACCAATAAGATCAAAACATACTTGGTATAAAACCAGGCGGTTACGGGCTCATCTAATTTGGAGGGATTTTCCTCGTTCCTTGCCCTGTTTACTTGCCGATCTTTTTTGATCTGTCGGTATATGAATAAAGAGTAGACTACCAAAGCGGTTAAGATGATAAAACCATCTATAGGAGTTAATGAACCATCCATCGCCAAAATGTATAATAATACGCTGGCTCCAATAACAACCGGAACGTCTATTTTTATGATCCGATTGGTAATATTCAGAGGTTTTGCCAATCCTGCAATACCTAAGATCAGCAAAATGTTTGCAATATTACTTCCCAGGATATTCCCTAAAACAAGATCCGGCTTCCCCTCTGCAGCAGCCTGCAAACTAATAGCCAGTTCGGGGGCCCCGGTAGCAAAAGCCACCACCGTCAAACCCATGACTACGGGCGATACACTCCAGGCTAACCCAAATTTATCAACAGAATTCAGAAATAATTCTGCCCCGGCAATTAGCATTACCAAACCAAGAATAAAAAGTAGTACCGTCATAGATGTAAATGATTTTTTAGGAAACAAAACTACTATAAAAAATAATGTAAAGTGTAATAATAACCGAAGATATTACCTGCTTTTAAGGGTATTTTATGGATATTATCTTCGAAGCCTCTTATGTATATTCATACTCTAATTCTCAACAACCTGATATTATAATGAAACACATTAACATACTGTTCTCTTTGCTTTTTACTTTGGTTTTCACCGTTTCAGCAATTGCTCAACAAACCATAATACATGCTGGAACCCTTATAGATGGAGTCTCCGATGAAGTGTATTCAGACGTTAGTATTATCATCACCGATAACGTAATATCAGCCGTTGAAGATGGATTTGTTGACGGCGACGAAAGTGACACCATTATTGACCTTCGTGATAAAACCATTCTGCCCGGGTTAATAGACCTTCATGTGCACCTGGAAAGTGAAACCAATCCCAAAAAATACATGGAACAATTTACCTTTGACGAAGCTGATTTTGCTTTTCGGTCTACAGCTTATGCCAAACGCACCCTGATGGCTGGTTTTACCACCGTTCGTGAATTAGGAGGTTCGGGTGTTAACACCGCACTTCGTGATGCAATAAATCAGGGGTTTGTGGATGGTCCCAGGATACTTTCCGTAGGGAAATCTATAGCAACTACCGGTGGCCACGCAGACCCTACCAATGGCTGGAAGCAAGACCTGATGGGAAGTCCGGGGCCTCGTGAAGGAGTCATCAATGGGGAGGCTGAAGCCCGTGAAGCTGTACGTCAGCGTTATAAGAATGGAGCAGATCACATTAAGATAACGGCCACAGGTGGAGTTTTAAGTGTCGCAAAATCCGGTGACGCACCACAATTTTTTATGGACGAAGTGAATGCAATCGTTGAAACTGCTAATCAATACGGTATGCATGTTGCCGCGCACGCGCATGGTGCTGAAGGAATGAAAAGAGCGGTTGAAGCCGGTGTCCTCACCATTGAGCACGGAACCCATATGACCGAAGAAGTTATGGATCTGATGATCGAAAAGGGAACGTACTATGTCCCTACTATCTCAGCTGGAAAATGGGTAGCTGAAAAAGCTAAAGTGGATGGGTATTATCCTGAACTGGTTGTACCTAAAGCCTTAGAAATCGGCCCAAAAATTCAAAGTACTTTTGAAAAAGCATATAAATACGGAGTTAAAATTGCATTTGGTACCGATGCGGGTGTTTTTCCACATGGGATAAATGGGAAAGAATTTGGATATATGACCGAAGTTGGAATGCCAGCTATGGAAGCCATTCAAAGTGCAACTTCGGTAGCTGCAACAGTATTGGGCCTTCAGGAGAAAATTGGCACTATTGAAGAAGGTAAAATGGCAGATATTGTGGCAACCGATTCTAATCCGTTAGAAGACATCAGCACGCTTGAGAAGGTATCTTTTGTCATGAAGGATGGCAAGATCTATAAACAGTAAGGGCGTTAAAATCATCCCTCAATGGCTCAATCCTATCCGAGAAAGCGTTTAATAAAGCGATTGTCATGGTATGCTAAGGTGGAAGGCATGAATGTAGTGATGTTTTTAGGTATTCTTCTATATTTGCACATTCAATTCATTTCCTTGCACTTAGTATTTCTATCCTATGGATTGATACTTATGTGTTTCATTTTAGCCCAGGGCACTTGGTATTGGCGAAAAAAGAGAATGGTGCTTGAAGGTAAATCTGTATCCCATTTAGATATCCTGAAAAAATTCAGAATGCTGAAGAGATTTAATATTTATGGAATGATATTCATGCCGTTTGTACTGATCCTGCAATGGTTTATCTCTGGCCAGCATTTCGTACCTGAACAATTTCTTGGATGGGCTATTTTTGCAAATATCTTTGCCGTGCTTGAGCATATAAATTACTATCACACTCAGCTTATGTATGATAACCGGCATGACATTAATTTCTTGTTGAAAAACAGATCACTCAAAAAAGCCTCTTTATTTAAAGATTTACGCGAAAATAAATTTTAGAAACAATGGACGCAAATCAACTCAAGGAAATTCAAGCTCCCTTAAAAGAACAGTATAAAAAAGATCCTCAAAAAGCACTTGTTACCCTAAAAGCCACTTCAAGTCTTGGTGAAGGAATCACCTGTAAAGTAGAAACCGGAAAAGCAATGGTAGAAGCGGGACTTCATCCTGCTACAGGGGGCGATGGTTTGTCAGTTTGCTCCGGAGACATGCTGCTGGAGGCACTGTCGGCATGTGCTGGCGTTACATTGAAAGCCGTTGCAAGTGCAATAGAGTTTGAACTGTTGGATGCTAAAATACATGCTGAAGGAGATCTTGATTTCCGGGGAACACTTTCGGTAGATAAAGAAGCACCCGTCGGGTTTAAAAAAATCCGCCTTACATTTGAGCTCACTACAAATGAAAAGCAGGAAAAAATTGCAACTTTGATCAAACTTACGGAGCGCTTTTGCGTAGTCTATCAAACCTTAAAGGCCGGCAATGATGTAGAAACCATCGTTGCGTAACTATTTTAACCTGATCATTTTAACCATGAGTTTACTTAGAATAATACTTGCCATCATCCTACCCCCACTTGGTGTTTTTATGACAGTTGGGATCAAAGGATCATTTTGGCTTAATATCCTCCTTACCATACTCGGATTTCTTCCGGGTATCATTCATGCTGTATGGGTGATCGCCAAGCATGATCAATAGCCTAAAAAGCAATTTTCGCAAAAGTGTGTCATATTTTGTAGGATACAGAAGCATATTAACCTAATCCTATGATCATGACTATAGAAGCTATAAAAGATCAACTTGAACATGCTGACCATCCTATTGCTAAATCATTTCATACCGGTGATCACTTTAAAGTACTGTTGTTTGGATTTAAGAAAGGAATGAAATTGGAAGACCACACCGCCCATAGCCCTACAAAATTATTAGTGCTGGAGGGTGAGGTCATATATCATCAGCCAAAAAAGGATGTTCGTTTAAAAAGATTTGATGAGATCGATATTCCGGCTGAAGTGGAGCATTCTGTAGCTTCTCTGGATGACAGCATAATCCTACTTACCCAAGGATAAAGTTGCCTAATGCCCAATAAGTAAATCTTGATGCTCAACTTTAGGCGCTAATATGAAATCCTCTACCTTCCTCTTTGTTTATGGTACCCTAAAAAGAGGCTTTAATAATCAAGTAGCAGAGCATCTACATCGCACACAAACATTTGTAGGAGAAGGAAGTTTTCCGGGAAAATTGTTTAAAATCAGTTTTTATCCCGGCGCAGTTTATCAGCCCAAGGCTTCCACAAAAGTATATGGAGATCTATTTCAGATTACAGAACATGCTGATTCTCTATTCTCCCTTTTGGATGACTATGAGGGTATACATCCAAATGAGCCTGAAACAGCTGAATTTAAGCGGGAAATTATACCCATCCATTGCAAACAGGAACTAATTTTTGCACACTGTTATGTTTACAAGGGAGACTATTCCGAATTGTCGATCATCAAATCCGGAGTTTTTACGGCTGAGAATAGTTGAAGCTATTATTCGTCCACCTTTTAAGCTCTTTCAATTGTAATTAATGCAGTATCAGAAGGGAAATGTGGGAATTAAAAGAAACCGAACAAGACAAAAATCATATTAAATTTCACATAAAGCAGCAGAAGCGTGTCGTATCCAATAAAGATTTTTTGGACCTGCTTAAGAACGACCCATCTTTTGTCCTGTGGTATAATAAAGTATTGGCAGACGTACCATTTGACGCTTTCTTCTGGGAAAACAAGCCCATGATTCAGTCTAATTTAGATCAGAAGTATGAATGTAATGTAGTAGTAAGTGATTTTTTGGCTGATGTAAAAGCCGATCCCCACACATTTAACAATTATTTCCAGCCAGGGCGTGAGGTATCTGCTTTTAAGAATTTAGGTGGAGATGCAAAGCTCATTGCCCCATGTCCTGTTTCAGATCAATCGATATATGCACAAATAGGGTCATTTGTACGAAAAGCTCCCCAGTCACAGATCATTCAGTTTTGGAAAATGGTTGGAAAAGAGACGATGAGCCATATTGGATCAAATCCAAGCTGGTTAAGTACGTCCGGATTAGGGGTTTACTGGCTACATGCTCGCATTGATTCTTACCCCAAATACTATCAAACAGCAGAATATAAACAGGTATAAAGCACCCTATTTTCTATTTTCCTTATCCCAGCGCTTGTATTCCTTTCGTCTTCTGTGTGCTTTTAGAAATCGCTCATCCTCAGCGTAAGTCGTTGGATATACCTGTGGTACAGGCTTGGCATTCATTTCATCATCAACGTTCACAAAAGTAAACACGCATACGTTGGACAGGTCCCTGATCACTTGATCACTGCTGATCCGTTCTATACTTATTTCTATACTTAGGGAGGTTTTGCCGGTATAGGTTATTCGGCTCGTGAAATCCAGTTTATCTCCTATACGAACAGGTTGAAGGAAGTTGATCCGATTGACACGGACAAAAACGGGCCTGTCTGGTGTAATTTCTTCAGCATGCATCATTGCCAGCTCAAAAGCCCGACGTATCACATATCCCCCGAAGATCTTTTCCGGTACATTTTCTTGCTCAGGATACATTCTTTCCCAGTTGCCCCGAATCAAGTCTCCGGCCAGAAGACCGTCAAAATCATCCTCATCCTGAGCCTGATGTAATTCCCGCAGCATCAGATATTCCTCCTTACTGGGCGGATGCTGCAGGGCATCCATCTGTTCCCGATAGTCTTTTCGTCGGGCCAGTGCTGAATCTCTCCGTTTTTTCTCCAGCTCTGTTGCGTACTCCAAAGATTCTATGGGAAAACTTTGGGCCTCGCCGTTTTCTTCTATCCGGGCTACCATTGTAAAATAGCATGAAGCTAAGGAATCTCCCCCCTGATCAACCCGGATCCCCACTTCCATTGAAGTGCGGCCAACATAATTTATACGTGCATGCAGGTTTAAGTCTTTTTGGATATCCACCGGAGTGCGCAATATGATGTCATCAATTGCCGCAGTTACAACTTTAGCTTTTGTATTGATACGATGTACATATTCAAGGGCAATATCCTCAGCAAGTTTATCTAACTCTTCGAGAAGCCGGCCCCATCTCAGGTTTCCGGGAATTTCCTGGTCCGTGATCATAAAACGCCGTCTTAAGCTTTCATCATCTGAAAAACTAAGAACACGGCTTTTAGAAGTTTCTTCAGGCCTCATGGTTTCTTATCTGTAAAGTTGAAAAAATGCTTACTTAAGTAGCATCATTTTCTTTGTGATCTGTTGCCCTTCCAAAGTAGAGAGTCGATATAAATAGAGTCCGCTTGAAAGGTTCCCAGCATCAAAAGAAACCTGATGGTTCCCGGCCGTCATCCGTTCACTATTTACCAGAGTTGCAACTTCACGACCCAACATATCAAATACTTCCAGTGTTACCGTGCTATTTTCAGCGAGCTGATAATTGATAACAGTACTTGGATTAAATGGATTCGGGTAATTCTGCGCCAGGCTAAAGCTAACAGGATTTTCCTCCTGCCCTTCATTACTAACTACCATTTCAAACTGAAAACGAGTCCAAACCGGATAATGATCAGATGTAGAGCTTAAATAACTGCCAATGTAGTTGGTATTTTCTACCCGTTCCGTGCCTGCAATGTATTCGTCGGTGAGTTCAGAGGTCATGGTAATATGATCTATGAATGAGCCAATGGACTGAGAGGCAAATCCTTGCTCTTCCAGGCTTTGTGTGATCACGGTATACTCTTCATCGTCCACAAAATTCTTATAAGGGGATTCTTCTCCATCTGTGATCGAGCCGTTAACGGTATCGTTATAATCTCCAATAAGGATCACATTATCGGAATTGTGTAACTGGTCTAAATACTGTTTAATCTCTCTGGAAGCTTCAAATCGCTGCGTATAAGAAGCAGGTTCAGAAGTAGCTTTCGCGTGTATATTGAAGGCATAGATTTCTCTGCTTTCTCCGTTGATTGTTGCGTTGAATTGAAACATCAGCGGAAAGCGTGCAAAACTGTTATTATTTCCTCCAGCCCAATAGTTGGAGGTCATACTTTCGGTGATCTTGTCTGAACTCAATGAGTCGATCTCACTTCTTTTAAAAAGGAAAGCGGTCTTTTGGTCCTGACTAAAATCTGCTAAAATACCGCCGTACTCATCCAGGGTATCTAATAGGGCCGCAAAATAACTTTGATTTGAAATTTCCTG
Organism: Gracilimonas sp.; assembly: GCA_031580945.1. GTDB lineage: Bacteria > Bacteroidota > Rhodothermia > Balneolales > Balneolaceae > Gracilimonas. Next base: position 9,961 of record JAVLBT010000045.1, on the reverse strand, counting down.
GAAGGCATAGATCTCGGCATCGATTTCTCTAATGACCTCTATTACATTGGCAAGTTGTTGATCATCATCACTGGGACCATTGCTGCCATCACCAAACCATTCAATGTTCCAGGTTACGATTTCAAAAGTCAGGTCTTTGGAAATATCATCGCCGGGGAAGGTTACTTCTTCAGCACCGATATCTTCTGCAGAACGTGGTTTTAGCTGATAGTCACCAAAAAACTGATCCACGACCCCGATAATTGTCACCGGATCACTTGGAGCCTCTACACCCACCAAATTGGCGTCTCCGTCAATACGGATCAATCCTGAACCACTGCGGTCAGAAATATCATAATTTGTTTCTCCCTGAAAAGAACCATTGTGATCTACAATAACTTCGTTTAACTTCACCAACTGCGATTCATAATCACCGGAATTCATTTCCTCGATGGTGATTAGTGTGGGTTCCACTTCTTTTGGTTCTACGTCTATAACATCAAAAGTAATATTATCATCACCCTGATGTTCAGCGATCTGAAGTAAGAAATCGCCTTGTGGACCGTCCACCGGATTAAATTCTGTGATCGGGCCTGTAACAACCACAGAATCACCCAATTCTACGGCCGTATGCAATGCTGGCCAATAAACGGCGATAGCAGCTGTATTATCCTGTATATGAGCAGGGCCTTCAAACTCATTTGCCACGGTAACTCGTCCTGCTACCGTCACCCGGGTTCCAAAATCAACTTGACGAGCCTCTGAAATTGGAATTATTGAACCATCTGTAAAGCCTTCTCCAATCAGGTTTAGCGTAAATGTACTTTGATTGGTAGCATTACTTTCAATTGATACTTGTCCCTGAAAAGGTCCTTCACTCCCCGGGCTAAAAGTAAGTGTAACCATCGCTTCTTCATTAAAACTTAATGATGAATCTGCGAGATCCTCTGAAATGGTAAATCCATTACCCGTCACATTGACTTCAGAAATAAGCAATTCCTGACTCCCAAAATTCTTGATCTGAATATCTTTTGTCCGGGATGAATTGGTTGGTGTAGCTGAGAAGCTCACATCAGCGTTTGCATCAATCCCTTCTCCCTCTACACTTACGGCGATCGTCGGTTCTTCTGCTGGTTCAATGTAGTCGGTTACTCGAATATCATCAATATTCATCCGGTCTGTCCCTGAAGACTGAATGAATTTAAATCGTATATCTCCGGATTGTTCAACCGGAATGGTATATTCCGTTAGATCTGCAGGGGCTGTGATCTCATCTCCAACATCGGTCCAGCTTGATCCTCCATCAAGAGAGTATTGTACCTGAAGAGCTGCATCTTCAGCCCTATCACCATAATGGGCCAGGAAAAAAGAAACCTCATCTGCACCATTTGGCTTATCAAACTCCATATAGATGTTCCCAGTACGGCTATTTCTTCGATCCATCCGCACACCCTGGGACCCATTATATTTATCATTTCCAAGGTTGCCGATCAGAGCATCTTCCATGTACCAGTCTCCTGTAGAAAGCGTTACAGAAGCACCAGAGTAAAATGTTTTTTCTCCATCTTCAAAATCTTCGAAAAGCTGGGCTTGAAGGGGAGTTATTGAAATTACAATTACAAGTACTGTTGTAAGGAGGGTAAATAATTTTCTCATGAATTGTATTAATAGTTTTAAAAGAAATCTAAATTAATACTTTTATCATCTCATTGCGTACTAAAGTTCAGGAATATTTTCAAAACGATATATGTGAAATCAAAATTAAGCCTTCTTTAAACCCGTTAACTTTCTGTTAACAGAAAATATGAAATATAAACCACCATTAACACGAAAGTAAACGTAGGGTAATATTACATCGACACTTTATCGGTCTCTTAACTTTAATAAAAAACCGATATACCGATGAAAAAAAATAAACTATTTTTTGCTTTGGTGGCTTTTTTGCTCTTCTCTTTTCAGCAAATATTTGCCCAGCAAAGTAATTTTGACTTAACCCTATTAGGTACCTATCAAACTGGGGTGTTTGATGAAGGGGGTGCAGAAATCTCTGCTTATGATGCTGCCACAAACCGACTATACTTTACAAATGCTGATGCAAACACAATAGTCATACTTGACTTAAGTAATCCCACAAATCCATCAGAAATATCTGCTATTAACCTTGACAGCTATGGTGATGGTGTAAATAGTGTAGCGGTAAAGGAAGGTTTAATAGCAGTAGCTGTTCAGGCTGATCCGGTCACTGACCCGGGCTCAGTGGTATTTTTTGATATGGATGGAAACTACATAAGTGATGTGCAAGTTGGGGCGCTTCCCGATATGGTCACTTTTACTCCTGATGGTTCAAAAGCAATTGTAGCTAATGAAGGTGAACCAAATGACGATTATTCTATTGACCCTGAAGGAAGTATCAGCATTATTGATCTATCAGGTGATGTATCTACAATCTCATCAAATGAAGTAAATACAGCCGATTTTATGGACTTTAATTCACAAGAATCAACTTTGGTAGAAAATGGTGTTCGCATTTTTGGTCCAAATGCTTCTGTCGCTCAAGATTTAGAACCTGAGTATATTACTGTTTCTTCAGATGGACAAACGGCTTTCGCTACTTTACAAGAAAATAACGCAGTTGCTGTGGTTAATTTAGTTCAAAATGAAATTGAGTCAGTTATTCCATTAGGTTTTAAAGACCACAGTATAGCTGGAAATGGATTTGATGCCAGCGATAAGGATGGTGAAATTAATATTCAAAACTGGCCGGTATTTGGAATGTACATGCCGGATGCTATTGACAGTTATGAAGTAAATGGTACCACCTATTTAGTTACCGTAAATGAAGGGGATGCGAGGGAATATGAATTTGAAAATGATCTTGGAGAGGATGTACTGGCTTTTGGTGAAGAAGAAAGGGTTGCTGATCTTGATTTAGATCCATCTTTTTTTCCTAATGCGGCTGAACTTCAGGGAGACTCTGCACTTGGCCGACTTACTGTTTCTACTGCCTTAGCTGACACCAATGATTTAGGTCAGTATCAAACATTGTATTCATTTGGTGCCCGTTCATTTACAATCTGGAATGCCGATGATGGTTCGCTGGTATTTGATAGTGGTAATGAAATTGAAACCAAGATGGCAGAATTATTACCAAATAATTTTAATTCTGATAATACTGAAAACGACTCTTTTGACAGCCGAAGTGATGCAAAAGGTCCTGAACCAGAAGCTATCACTATTGCTACCTATGCAGGTATCACTTATGCTTTAATAGGCTTAGAACGTGTAGGTGGTGTTATGATATATGATATTAGTGATCCATTAAATCCCGAATATATATCTTATAAATCATCGAGAGACTTTACAGTTGCAGAATTTACAGAAGATAATATTGAAGCATTGGATGATGCAGGGAACAGTACAGCTATAGCCTCAATATTGTCGAATGTCGTAGAATCAGGACCCGAGAGTATTACCTTCATTAAGGGGACAGAAAATAAATCTGCTCAGAACCTGATGGTAGTCAGTAATGAAAGTACAGGTTCCATCACTATTTACGGTCTTGCTCCAACATCAGTTAATGATGCAAGAATGTTATCTGACGGGGATGAAGTTACTGTAGAAGGAATTGTAGTAAGACCAAGCGGTCGCATTACTCGAGTTATTGATGAAACTGGTGGAATTTCTACCTTTTCTTTTAGTGGAGCTCTAAGAGATTCGGTTGAAAATGGTTATATCAGGGAAGGTGACCTGATACGAATATCTGGCGAAAAATCTTCTTTTAATGGATTAAACCAAATTGCTGGTGATATTGCCTTTGAAGTTATTTCAAGAAACAATGAACTACCTTCCCCAACTCCGGTAACATTAGCTGATATTGCCGCAAACGGTGAAATATACGAGAGTACTTTGGTGTCAGTTGAAAACGTTCGTATTATCAATACATCAGATAATACTTTTCAGGCTAGTACAACTTATCAAATAACTGACCCCTCAGGAGAAAATGAAGTCTCTTTGCGAGTTCAAAGTGCGGGTAGTAATGAATCAGCACAGATAATTGGTACAGAATTACCTTCAGTGCCCTTTACGTTTACGGGTGTGTTGGGCCAATTTGATAATTCAGCTCCTCATGAAAGTGGCTATCAGCTACTGCCTGTATTCCCTAATGATATTGATCCTGTTGACAATTTCCAGTTGACGATATTACATAATAATGATGGTGAATCACAATTAATTAATGCTGGTGAAGGACTTGAAGATTACGGTGGTGTTGCTCGATTCAAAACTCTTTCGGATCAGCTTAAGGACGAAGCTATAGCTCAGGGCCGTGATGTCATTATGCTCTCATCGGGTGATAACTTTTTGCCAGGGCCTGAATTCAATGCAAGCCTTGACTTGGGTACATTTTTTGATGCCAGAGCTATTGGTTTAATAGGATATGATGCGCTCGCAATGGGTAACCATGACTTTGATGCAGGACCTGTGACCTATGCAAATTTCATTAAAGACACACAAGGAAATGAGCCTCCATTCCTAAGTGCTAACCTTGACTTTTCTAATCAACCTGAGCTTTTGGCTCTTGAGAATGAAGGACGGGTGGCAGCGAGTGCTATTATCGAAACTCTTAATGGTTTCAAAGTGGGCATTATTGGTGCCACAACTGAAAATTTAAGTTTCATCTCAAGTCCGGGCACTGTTATTATTAATGATGTACTTCCTGCGGTACAGGAAGAAGTAAATACACTTGAAAGTGAAGGGATTCACAACATTATTTTAATCAGTCACCTTCAGGGTATCGAAGAAGACTCTTTGCTCGCCGAGCAACTATCCGGAGTAGATATTATGATCGCAGGCGGCGGTGACGAGCTTCTTGCAAATGAGGGAGACCTGCTAATTCCCGGAGATGAGGATAATATTCGTTCTGGTTATCCAATTACAGTGACAGATGCAGACAATAATACACTTCCAGTGGTTACTACAAAAGGTGGTTATACATATATCGGTCAACTAAATGTAGAATTCGATGCCAATGGAAATCTTACTTCCTTCGATGGTGGGCCTGTCCGAGTAGCAGCATCATTTTTAGAGGGAGGAGTCGCCGAAGATTCAGAAGTGCGATCAGAAGTAGTAACTCCGGTTCAGCAATATATTGATCAATTATCTCAAACAAAGGTAGCTACTTCTGAGGTGCACCTTGTTGGCGATAGAAATCAGATACGATCCAGGGAAACAAATCTTGGCAACCTAATAACGGATGGATATTTAGCCGTGACGCTCAGCGAAGCTCCTAAATTTGGGTTAGAACTTGAACCAAACCGATTGGTAGCAATAGCAAACGGTGGTGGAATTCGGGACCAAGTTCCATCTGGCATAATAAATGCTCGCCAAACGTTTGACGTGCTTCCATTTCCTAACATTTTAGCAGTAATTGAGGATGTCTCACCTGAGTTATTGCTTGAGATCATGGAAAATGCGGTTTCAAGAATTGATCCTGAAACAGGGATGGCGTCAGGTAGTGGTACTGGGCGATTTGCCCAAATAGCTGGTTTTACCATTGAATTTAACCCAACCTTACCAGCCTTGCAGTATGATAACGATGATCAACTTTCTATTCTTACAGAAGGTGAACGCGTGCGAAGCATCACATTAGAAGATGGCACACCTGTTGTTTCTGATGGAATAGTCGTACCTGAGGCCCCATCTGTAGACTTAGTTACTGCCGACTTTACAGCCCGGGGTGGTGACCAATATCCATTTCGTGGAAAGGCATTCACTACCATTGGAGTTACTTATCAACAATCACTTCAGATGTATCTTGAAGACTATCTTGGTGGTATTGTCTTTGGGAGTGCTTACCCAACAGGCGGAGAAGGTCGGATAGTAGATCTTGTAAATACGATCGAAAACTCAGCACCAGAAATCAATTTACCTGTTGAGATGAGCTTCCTTGAGGATGAATCATTCAGCTTTGATATTGCTCAAATCGTTTCAGATGCAAATGATGACTATTCAACACTTACCATCGAAGTTGAAGGCGAAGACATTTCAGGTTCATTGAATGGCAACGAACTAAGCTTTTCATCGCCTGATAATTACTTTGGGCAAGAAAAAGTAAACGTTACTGTCATTGACCCATTTGGGGCAACTTCTTCTGATGACGTACTCATCACCGTTGTACCAGTAAATGATGCGCCAACTGCCAAATTTAGCATCGAAAGGGATGGTGATAATGGGGGTGATAATGTTGTATTATTTACTGATGAATCAGATGACTCAAAAGACCCAAATGGAGCAATTATAACTCAAGATTGGGATTTTGGAGATGGCACAAAAAGCAAAGATTCAAATCCACAACATGTGTATACGTCTGCTGGCACCTATGAGGTAAGCTTAACCGTATCTGATAATGAGGGTGCTACTTCAACAACAACAATGGAAGTGCAGGTAAATACCGTTACTTCGAGCGAATTTAATGCAACACCAACTGCGTTTGCTTTAAAACAAAATTATCCAAATCCGTTTAATCCCACCACGAATATCACTTATGATGTTCCTGAAGCTACTGAAGTATATATTGAAGTCTATAATATGATGGGACAAAAAATTAGAACTTTAGTTAGCGAGACTAAAAGTGCCGGAACACACACAGTCATTTTTGATGCTTCTTCCCTTTCGAGTGGAATGTATGTTTACAAAATGACAGCTGGTTCTTTCACGAATGTGAGTAAAATGATGCTTATTAAATAATAAACGTTTTTCATTGCTCCTAAAGTCCTGCTTTTCTTCTGAATTGCAGGACTTTTTTATATAAAACAAAAAAAGCCCTGCACAAAACGTACAGGGCTTTACGTGTAGGTCAGAATCCCTAAATTTATCTCAAGCCATTTGGGAGTCCTTTACAAATTCGGCTGACTGCATCATGGCTGTGCAGGCTTTCCATGTGCACACAGCGCACCACAAAATCACGGATGCTGTTATAACTATCCAGTTCATCGTATAATAAACGAGCTGCATCTTCCACAAATTTTTGATACGCTCCATTTAACTCAGCAAATGCCTGCTCATCTTCTCTTTTTACCATCACCTGTGTTTCGGTTTGTAAAGCGTTTCTGCAAATTTGTACCAGATCTTCTACAAAGAATTCATCTTTTAGAGCAACCGTAACATTTGCAACACTTCTTTGGCTGTGTGGAATGGTAGCTACATTTCTGGTTTCACGAGCATGTTCAGCCAATTCATAGCTGCAAGGACATGCACTACTATATTCAAAATCCAGATGCATATGCTTTTGGAATTGATCGTAATTATCTAAACGTCCCTCCAACTGAACCTTATAATACTGATATCCTTTCATTCCTGATCTCAGGCTATCCATCAGCATGGGATAATTGAATGTGATCCTCAAAAACGATTCCTGACTATCCAGATCATCTTTATACGCTTTCAGAATTTCTTCTAACCGGTCAAGATGAAATACTTTGTCCTGAAATTTATAAAAGGTCCGCATAATACGGCTCATATTAATGCCTTTTTTATCCATTTCAAGGCTCACATAGCCGTCTACAGATGCTTCCAGCGTAATGGGCTCCCCTTCTCTTCTTCTAAATTTTAGCGGAAGCTTGAAATTGGAAATCCCTACCTGTTGAATAGGTACATTAGCTCCCTCTATCAGCGAGGCAGGTCCATTTTGGAGGTCAGGCAAAGAATCTTTGTATTCGTCCGTTACCGTAAAGGTAGGATCATAAAATCGTTGTACTTCATTGGAGATCATAGTTCTTCTCTTTCTTGTAATAATTGGGTGATGAATAGTCTGTTAAACTCCCCGATAAGGACAGTATTCTGCAATATTTCGTTCCGTCTCAAATAACTTGACCATATATAATTTTCCATTTTTGGTACAAGCTTGTTCTACTTCAGGACGAAGTTGCTCAAAAAATGCACGGACCAGGTTTTCCGTTGTTGGGATAACTCCCTGCAGGAAAGGAACATCGAGATTTAAATTACGATGATCACACGGGTCAAGCACTTTATCTTTAATTATTGATTTAAGTTTTCCCAGATCGATCACGTATCCTGTTTCCGGATCTGGTTCACCTGCAACGGTTACCTCGATTACGTAATTATGGCCGTGCCAGTTCGGTAAATTACATTTACCAAATGTATTTTCATTCCACTCTTCACTTTTATCGGGATTATGAAGTCGGTGTGCAGCATTAAAATGAGCTCTTCGAGTTACAAATATCAATGTCTTATTGTTTCGGGTTATCGGTATTTAGAAACTTAACATATAGATTCAATAAACAGTTCTGCGTTTATAATTAAATGACGTTAATTATTTCTACAACGAACCTTCATCAGTAAAATATATTTGCAGTACGCTGAAATTATTTGAAAAGTTGAGCAACTTTATGATTAATTTTACGTGCTATTAGCCCACAAATGTATTGACTATTTCATCTTTATGAACCGACTTCTTTTATTCTGTATCGCAGGGCTTTTTTTATGTCTTCCAACCATCGTAACTGCGCAATCAGCTTCCATTAATGGGTACATTACTGATTCCCAAAATGGTGAAACTCTTATTAGTGCTAATGTTGGGCTTCTTAATACCCGAACAGGAACTGCCACCAATAGCCTTGGGTATTATTCACTCACGCAAGTAGAAGCAGGAACCTACATCTTATTTGCAAGTTACGTTGGCTACCAGCCATTTCGTAGAGAAATAACCCTGGAAGCTGATCAAAATCTGCGGTTTGATATTGCATTAACTCCTGAAAGTGTGGAACTGGAAGAAATTGTGGTTCAGTCTAAACGTGAACAAGAAGAACAAAAAAATATTGGGCGAGTACAAGTTCAGACCGAACTCATAAAAGACTTACCTTCCGTTTTTGAAGCGGATGTATTTCGTTCCATACAACTCTTGCCAGGGGTTAAAGCAGCTTCTGATTTCTCCAGCGGTTTATACATCCGTGGAGGAAGTCCCGACCAAACCCTGATTCTATTAGACAGAACCACTGTTTATAACCCAAGCCATTTCTTCGGATTCTTTTCTACATTTAATCCCGATGCCATTAAAGATGTACGATTATACAAAGGTGGGTACCCTGCTGAATACGGCGGAAGATTGGGTTCTGTGCTCACCATCTACAATAAGGATGGCAATCGTAATGAATTTGAAGGAACCGTTACTGCGGGTATGCTGGCCTCCCGGGCTTCTATTGAAGGCCCCTACAGCAAAGGTTCCTGGATGTTTGCCGCCCGCCGCTCCACCCTTGAACCACTTTTAGCGATCCTGGAACAATCTATTGACGGTGTGCCTTCAAAATTCTATTTCTATGATTTTAATGGAAAGGTAAATTATGATGCATCCTCCAACGACAAACTTTCCCTTGCGTTTTACGCGGGACAAGATCGCGTTACTTTTCCATTTGCTGAAGATGCTGAGTTTAACCTTGATTATGGCAATCAAACGCTAAGTGGGAACTGGACTCATATTTTCAATGAAAAGTTATTTGCCAATTTTGTGGCTACCGGTTCCAGGTATTTCAATTTCCCTAAATTTGATCTTGGAGGTACGCCATTTACGCGCTCTAATAATATTTATGATTTTTCTTTCAAGGGTGATCTGGAGTATCAGCCAAGTTCTGAACATCTGATCAAAACCGGCGTCTGGGGAGGTATTTTTACCTTCAAACTTCAAGATACTTTTGATAATGCAGATACTTTTTCAAGCCGCATCCAAAATCAATATTCCTCCGTTTATGTTCAGGATGAATGGCGGCCTAACGAACAATGGATATTTACTCCGGGACTTCGACTGAATTATTTCTCAGATGGCGATTATTTTCGGCTTGAACCGCGTTTCTCAATGGAACACCGCCCTACTGACTGGCTCCGTTTACAAGCCGCTTATGGGAGATACAATCAATTCCTGACGCTGATCTCAAACGAGGCCTTTTCCGGATTTGATGTGTGGATCACCTCC
>JAVLBT010000044.1:7317-19591 GCA_031580945.1 Gracilimonas sp. | reverse complement strand
AATGATTCATAGCATAAAACGGTATTCTTTAACGTATAAGAGAAAAATGAAATGTAATTTAATAATGTCACTCAATTTGAATAGGAAATACTGTACTGAAACCTATATTATTCTTTATTCAATATTATATTTTATGAGATATTCAAGTTAAGCCAAGATAATGGACCCTGTAACTCATGGACTTATCGGTGCCACAGCTTCGCAGTCGTTTGCTAATAAAAGAGCCTTTCGCGCGGCGGCTTTTACGGGATTTGCTTCGGCCTTGCTTGCCGACCTGGATGTTTTCCTTTCAAGCGCATCTGATCCTTTGTTAAACCTGGAGCTGCACCGTCAGTTTACGCATTCTCTGGTGTTTATACCCGTTGGTGCACTGATCGCTACCCTTTTGCTCTGGTGGTTTATGAAGAAATATCTCACCCTTAAAGAAATTTATTTTTATAGTCTGGCAGGTTACGCCACGGCAGGTATTACCGATGTATTCACCAGCTATGGTGTCCTCCTGTTCTGGCCTTTTACTGACGCGCGGGTTTCCTTTAATTTAATATCCGTTTTTGATCCCTTATTTACTCTTGTCATCATAGTATTTACAGGATTGGCTTTCTACAAACGGAAGCAGTTTTACATATGGTTCGCTCTGGGATGGATGTTTTTGTACTTACTTTTTGGATTTTCTCAGCAACGTAAAGCCAAGCAGGTGGCCCAACATATAGCTCTGGAAAATAATCAGGAGATTCAAGAGATCATCGTTAAGCCTACTATTGCGAATCAGATCTTGTGGAGCATACGGTTTGTTTCTGAAAATGAGCTGTATTCATACGGTGTACGTCTTGTTCCTTTTGCTGAGCCCACTATCTACAAAGGTGAGCAGGCCACTTTGTTCCGATGGAGGGATGAATTTAGTCACTTGAAAGGTACAACGGTTTATAAGGATATAGAGCGGTTCTCCAGGCTTTCGGATGGTATGATCATCTTGCATCCGGATCATGATGACGTCATCGGCGACGGAAGGTATTCCATGCTTCCAACCAATATTTCACCGCTCTGGGGCATAGAAGTTGACACTACACAGACTGGAAAACATGTTTCCTTTGGGACCTATCGCGATGCCAGTAAAGAAGTGCGTAAATCTTTTATGGATATGCTTTTAGGAAGAGAATAAAGAAACAGCATCAATCTTCGAATTTTAAAACCACATTTCCCACTTTCTGCCCACCTAAAACATACTTATAAGCCTTCCTGATATCCTCAAATGGATATTCCCGGTCAATCATTGGCTTGAAAGAATCATCTGCCAGCCGGTTCATGATGTAGCGTTTGCTCTTTTTTACATCGGTTGGAATAGGAAATTTCACTTTTTGGCCAGTTCCAAAAAGTGTTAAGAGTGAAAGCAGCGGGTTCTGCAATTTAGGTCCCAATTCAGATGAAATGTAGAATCCGTTCTGCCTTAAGATGCCCTTGCATTGTCCAAAAGTACTTTTGCCTGCTGCATCAAAAATAACATCATAGATCTGGTTGGTTTTGGTGAAATCTTCCTTGTCGTAATGAATGACTTCATTCGCCCCATAGCTACGAATCAATTCATCATGCTTTTTTCGACAAACAGCAGTTACTATTGCCCCATGATATACCAGAAATTGGAGAGCAGCTGAACCGATCGCACCCGTTGCCCCGTTTACTAATACGCTTTTTCCCTTTAAATCTTGGATACGCTTGATGAAGTTATACGCATAATGAGCTCCTTCCATGGCCGCAACAGCCTCTGAAAATGAAAGATTATCTGGAATTTGGGTGATTCCATCATCCTCATGTATCACAATGAGTTCCGCATGCTAGGAAAGCTGATTAGCATCAAGTCCTACGACCCTGTCTCCTGTTTTTAACTTGGTAACAGCTTCTCCAACCGTCATTACCACACCCGCAAAATCTGAACCTGTTATTGAATTTCGGGGCTTTTTGAAGCCTGCTATCAAATGCATAATCGCAGGCTTGCCTGTTAGGTATGCACAATCTGTGCGGTTTACCGTTGCAGCCTTTACTTTTACCAATATTTCATTTTGGCTAAAATTGGGGATTGGTATTGTTTTTACCTGCAAAACACTTTCATTTCCGTACTCGTAATGAACTGCAGCTTCCATATTTTTATTCATAAGCACTTTTTTCCTCTAAACGTTGGGTCCGTAAAAAGGTTACGCCCCTGGTTCAACCGAATATCCAATTACGTAGATCTGATTCGAAATCCCCTCAAAAATCCCTTTTTCCCATTTATAATCAGCAGCAGGCAACTCATCAAGTAGTTCATCGAGATCTTCTAATGTATACGTCCTTGCATTGGAGGCTGCTCCATCCCAGGCAAAAAATAGCGGAATCACTGGAATCAGATAAGTAAAAAAGACCTGTTGGATGGTCATGGGCCGAACCATCGGGGTAATGAAAAGTGCCATTAAGAAATTTATGGGTATGGCTATCCACCACAAAAAAAGCGGAGTACTATTGTCACTTAATTCAAATAAACAGAATGGCTGTCTTTGAGATTGAGCTTCCTTGAGGATTTTCAGTGCATCATTTGGCTTGAAATGATGAAAACTACCGATCATGGTTTGAATTCCATCTCTTTTATGTTTTAAAGACGTCACATCTACAGGTTTTGAAATATATTCGATCGGGCTATCCTCATCACCATTGAATTTGATCATGGCTTTACTATCAGGATATAGGTCGCTTAACACCAAATGTATATCATCTTTCCCATAAATGGTTTGCAGAGATTTGAGTACATCAGGCATCGGTCCTCCACTACCTGAACAATAATCCACGATCGTACTTTTCCCGCTTTTTTCTATAAGCCCATTCAAAAGCTCCGCAACTTTATCTTTTGTCCCTACTAAACGATGCATCACCATGATAAGCCGAGTCATACAATTTCTTAGCCAATCAGGAAAAAGAAAAAGATCTTCAAATTCTATTAGATGAATTCGTTTCATGATGTTTACTGAATAAGGAGATTTTGATGACAACTTACTTTTATTATTTCAAATTAGTATGTAACATATTTTTTACTTCACGTAAAGAATACCCGACATTAATAACTAAACATCTATCTCATGTCTCGACAAGAAATACTTTCGTGGAGCTCGCTCACATTTTCAACTTCTGTTTTATTCTTCTATTTGATCATGGTTTTTGGCTGGCCTGAAGCCATACCCGATTACTCAGATCGATTTACAAAGATCTTTCTGAATATATTTTGGATCGCCTTAGCCGTAGAACTCATCATTGGTTTAACAGAGCATAAAAGTAAGATCACAAAGGATGAACGGGATGAAAAGATAGAAGCATATGGCCATAAATATGCCTACTCTTTTTTGACTTTTGTCTTGGTCGCAATTTTATTTCAAATGTTTTTATCTAATCTATTTGGTGAACAAGGAAATAATTACCTGTTTCTGGGCAGTACCAGCATGATCTTCCATATACTGTTTGTGGTTTTATTTGCATCCAGTATGATCAAAAGAACGACGATGATCTATCATTATAGAAAAGAGTGGTAAGATGAGTGATTCAGCAATTACCAATCAAATTCGTAAATTTCGTTTTCAAAATGGTGAAATAACTCAGGCAGAATTAGCTGAACAGGTTGGCGTAACCCGGCAGACCATCAATGCCATAGAAGCGGCAAAATATGCTCCTTCTCTGGAACTGGCATTCAAGATCGCAGATGCTTTTGACAAACCACTGGAAGAGGTCTTTCAATACAGAAAATGAACATCGCTATTAAAAATATACTTTTTGGGGTGATAGTTTTACTTCTAACTGCTTCCACGGTATTCTGGTTGGAGGCTGAAAAAGAAATTGAGATACTTTGTACCCAATTTGAAAAAGGCGATTCTCTGGGTGATGTTACCAAGACCTTGGATACGGGAAATCTTCTAAGCTATTATCTTGAAGACGAACATATACTTGTAAAAAGCTTCTTTACCCTCTTTTCTAACCAATGTATTATTGAGATTTCAAACATAGATAAGATATTGGAAGTAACCTATTCTAACTATTTTGATCTTTCCCTAATTTTTGCTTGGACTGGAATTCTTCTTTCTTTTTTCCTTATGGTCTTTCAGCTACTACTTTCCCTTGGATATCCGCTTGGTCAATTTGCATGGGGCGGCTCACACAAAATACTGCCTACCAAATTACGCATAGGCAGCTTTATCTCGACGTTGTTCTTCGCCTTCTCAGTTTTTATTCTTTGGATGAATATCACTGAAAACCCAATTGCCAGAGTAACATATCCAGTATTAGGAATATTATTTCTTCTCAGTTCCTTTGCTAACTTTAACTCTGAAAGTTACTGGGAAAAACATATCATGACGCCAACAGCCGTCTTATTATTCTTATGTTATTTAGGCCTTTCTTTACAATAGTACTGTAAGTTGATCAAAAAAAAACGCTCTCACATACTTGTGGAGCGTTTTAAAATCACAAAGTTAGGATTTTGAGCACGTTTACTTATTCATCGATATAAGAAATTCTTCATTATTTTTGGTTCCTTTGATCTTATCCAGCAAGAAATCCATCGCTTCGTATGGATTCATGTTTGTAAGATATCGACGTAAAAGAACTACTTTTTCGCGCTCCTCCTCAGATACAAGAAGTTCTTCCCGCCGGGTTCCACTCCGGAATATGTCTATTGCTGGGTAAAGTCTTCGATCTGATAGTCGTCTATCCAGATAAATTTCCATATTCCCCGTTCCCTTGAATTCCTCAAATATCACATCATCCATCCTGGATCCTGTATCAATCAAAGCAGTTGCTAATATTGTAAGTGACCCGCCGTTTTCGATATTTCTTGCTGAACTAAAGAGTTGTCGGGGTGCTTTCAACGCCTCAGAATCGACTCCACCGGTCATCGTTCTTCCTTTATTGGATGCCGTAACATTATATGCTCGGGAAAGTCGAGTAATAGAATCGATAAGCATAACGACATCATGACCACTTTCAACCAACCGTTTAGCTTTTTCAAAAGCGATCTCTGCTAAGCCAATATGATTTTCGGGCTTTTCATCAAAAGTTGATGCCACAACCTCTGCATTTTCGACATTCCGCTCCATCTCGGTCACTTCTTCAGGCCGCTCATCTATGAGTACGATTAGGATCTTCGTTTTAGGATGATTGGCAGAGATGGCATTGGCTATGTTCCGAAGTATGGTGGTCTTTCCGGTTTTGGGCTGTGCAACGATCAGTCCACGCTGGCCTTTTCCTACCGGTGAGAAAAGATCGATCATTCGAGTGGAATAAACTTTAGGATCAAATTCCAGCCGATATCGTTCATCGGGATGAATAGGCAACAAGTCTTCAAAATCCTGCCGGTTGTCCATATCATGAGGAATACGACCATTAACGCCTTCAATGCGTAACAGTGCAAAATAACGTTCTCCAACTTTAGGCGGGCGAATCACACCTATAACAACATCTCCCTGTTTTAACCTAAATCTTTTGATCTGGGAAGGAGAAACGTAGATATCGTCCGGGCTTGCTTTGTAGTTATAATTCACAGAACGCAGGAATCCATAACCATCGGGTAGAATTTCCAGTGTTCCTTCGTTAAATAAGTACGGTCCCAGGTCTGGTTCTAACTCTTTAATGCGTTCTTCCAGGGTAGTTGCATCTGATTCCGGGAGTTTATTATGCTCGTGCCCTTTACGCTTGTTGCTATGAGGACGCTTTTTATTCTGCTTCTTTTCTTCTTTTTTCTCCTCCTTTTTATAGGAAACGATATGATCCTGACCACCATAATTCTTGAGTTCCTCGTCTTTTTGAGTGGAATCATTTTTTTGATGATCAGTATTTTCAGAATTATCAGAGGACTTATTCTTCTTCTCAGCACCAGAATTTTTTTGTGTATCTTCAGAAGCTTTGGTACGGATATCCTCAATCAATTGGGCTTTTCTGATCCCCGTAACCCTCTTAATACCAATGGATTTTGCAATTTTTTGTAATTCGTGAAGCTTTTTTTTCTCTAAAGATTTAAAATCCTCGGCCGAAATGTCTGCAGTTTCATTATCTGACATAAAATGTAGCTGTTGTGAATATGATTCTTACTGAAATTAGGGGTGAATATCATTCCGTATGTTTTCACGGCGAAAAAGAATATTCAATCAGGTAAGGATGAAAATGAGCGGTAAAGAATTTATAATACGTTTTTTATCCACCGCTTAATGGTTGGATAAAAGTAAAAACTTCCCATAAAAATTACTAACTCTGTCTTCAATTCCTTTAAAATATTTTTTGCAGTGTTTTCATCTAATAATTCTACTTCCATTTCCTTATTAATTTGGTCAAATCTTAGTGCTCTTTCTGCATCCTGCTGAACGAACCAGGTACGCTTAAATCCAGAAAGCATTTCTTGCGTTTGCTCTGTCCATTTATCTTTCATAGCTGAAAATACTAACACACAATTCGCTTTGGGCTTCATGTGTTCTATTGCCTCTAAAGACGATTGCAATGCCTGTACGTTATGGGAACCACTAAAATACCATTCATATTGGGTATGTAATTTTTCAAATCTTGCGGGTGCACCTCTAAAAGACTCTATTGCCTCCACCTTAATCTCCCTGTTTACTGGGAAACTCTCCTCTAACAAATCGGTTACTTTCCAGGCTATGGCCACGTTCCATATATTAACCTTTTCAATGAAAGAAGTTGAAAGTATTTGATCTTCAGCTTTTAGGATAGTACTACCACCATCCCATTCCGGCTTTAAGGCAGACACTTCAAAAACCGTACAGTCTTTTGAGCGAGCTTGCGTCAAAATAATATCCCGTTCATTTCCTGAAATATTGCCTATAATAACAGGCTTACCCTGTTTTATGATCCCTGCTTTTTCCGTAGCTATCTGAACTATTGTATTTCCCAAGATTTCCTGATGATCTAAACCAATGCTTGTTATAACTGCTACTTCCGGTGTGATGATATTGGTGGAATCTAACCTGCCACCTAAACCCACTTCTATGATCGCAATTTCTACATTTTGTTCTTTAAAATACCAAAATGCAAGCACGGTACTGATTTCAAAATAGCTTAGTTTAATTTTTTGTAGTAATTGATCCGCTTGCTGAAAAAATTGTAGAATGTATTGATCAGGGATCTCTTGCTGTTCAATCCGAATTCGCTCATTATATCTTACTAAATGCGGGGATGTAAATAAACCTGTCTTATAACCGGAACTGGCATAAATTTGCTCAAGCAAGTAACAGGTTGTTCCTTTTCCATTGGTACCCGCAACATGAATAGATGGAAATTGATCTTGTGGATTTCCCAAACGGTCACAAAAACTTCGAATGTTATACAGGTTAAAGTTAGAAGCAGCTGCTCCGCTATTTTGGAACATTGGAATAGCATCCAAATAAGACCATACATCTTCAATCTTAGAGAATCGATTCATCCTACATGCTCCAACCTGAACTTTTCAAAATGAGATATAAGGTCCTGAACTAAAATATGGTTGATGTTAAAGTTGGTTGAATCTATTGAAATTACCGGCTGTATCTCGATTAGTGAGTTCGTACAAAATACTGCATCAGCCTTCAGTATTTCATCAAGAAAAAACTCACCTTCTTTAAAAGGAATCAGGTTCTCTTCACATATTTTCAAAATGAGGTCACGGGTAACTCCGGGGAGCAGGTCACAATTCACATCAGGTGTGAATACCGTGTTATCACGAACCCAAAATATGTTTGCTGAGGTCGTTTCACTGATCTTCATATCAGTGGTAAGCATCAAAGCGTCGTTAACTTCTTTTTTACGGGCCTCTTGTGCTGCTATGACATAATTTAGGCCGTTACTGAGCTTATACTTCCTGTCTAAGGCTATGGAAGGAATACAGCGCGTATCCGCGACAATAAGGTTTATATAATCACTCTCAAGGGAAATATCAGATATCTGAACCATCCAATGAACCTGATCAGAAGTTGTCATATAGCCTCTTTCACCTCCCCTCCAAAATTGCATTCGTATCATGGCATCTTTGTCTAATAGGTGATTCATCTCGGCAAGCTTAACTATTGAATTCTTGAGTACTTTATCATCAAAACTAAAGTCCAGTCCAAGGTAATTAAAACCCGCCTTCAAACGATCGATATGTTTGTGCCATTCAAGAAATGCCCCTTGATACAAACGCATGGTTTCAAAACAACCATCGCCATACATCAATCCTCTATTGGCTGGGGAAACTTTAGCCTCAGCTTCTGCGATAAATTCCCCATTCAATATCATTGTAGATTCAATGTTCATTGCATAAGTACTTTTAGAGAATCATATCCAATGCCTTTTTCATATCCAATATTGGAGGACAAAACCTCTGAGTTCTCATCAAAAAGAACATAACTTGGAAACCCAGGAACCTGTAGATAATTGTAGAGCTTTATACCATCAGTATAGTAAAAATTCGCATATTCTTTGCTGGTTGACAATGATTCTTCTGCATCTTTCACCAGTGCTGCAATCACCTTAAGCGAATCATGTTCGTTTTGTAGCAGTTGTATCTCATCAAGCATGGAACGGGATTTATCTGACCAGCTGGCCCAAAACACTAATAGGGATTTATTTCCATTTAAGTCAGCTACACTCACAGAATCATTCTCTCCCACAATCCGCATTTTCATAGTCGTTAATGAATCAGATTCAGCAAGGTTTTCCTCAAATATTCGATACTGTTTATTGTTAAATCGAAAGGAGGAATAAATGATGATGACCATCGTCAATATGCCCACTGCAATCATAAATGGCACAAATTGTTCTTGTTTTAAGCGCATACACTTTTTTAATAAAGATAGATTAGTTCTATTTCAAAATGAGAGCAGGATTTATAAAGAAGTAAAGTTTAAGCCGGATAGTATTTCCATATCAAGATTTATACGGGGAAATCAAATCGATGGTCTTTCCTTTTGAATCACGATACACAAGAAAATCAGAATCTATCGTAAATATTTTTGCAGCCTTTTTATTTTCAAGCATGGTAATTAGGGAAAGATCAGCCAGAGAAGAAGAAATATTCTGATATTTGAGAATAAAATTATGAATATTGGTTTTATACTTGGGATAAGGGTTTTCAACAAGTATGATTTCTTCATCAATCAGCGAGAAGAGCGTTTCTACCCCATTATTTGCATGTTTTAGAAGGAATATTGCTTCTGTTATGACAGCAGTACAAGATACCATTGGCGCATCGAAGGTATCCATCATTGCGCTTGCCCAAGCGTGTTTTGAGTCACGACGGTCAATTAAAGCAACGATTGGACCGGTATCAACTAAGACTGTCTTTGCCAAAATCATTCATATAATTTGGATTCGTGGATAGATCTCCGGGACCTTCAACTGAACCTACTAAATGTTTAGCTTTATCTAATAATGATCCCGGAGTAGGCTCAACTTCATATTCTATCATCTCTTCATTTACAAGGCTTAGTATAGCTTCTTTTTGAGTCACTCCCTTTCGCTCAGCCAGCATCTTTATTTTGGCTTTTTCCGCTGGAGTGAGCTTCATTCCGAACCAAACTATATCTTTTTTATTATCGTTTTTCTTGCTCATAACTAAGCAGTTTATTTTGTGTTGCAATAAATTTACTGAATTGTTGCAACAATTGCTAAGTCTTGGTCATCAAGCAGTGTCGGTTTGCTCGTCAACATCGTCTACAAAGTACATGGTTGCTGCAGCAATAAACAATACAATCCCGCCTAAAACAAGTGCATAAACCGCTTCACCACCAAAATAGGTTCTTGTTACAAAACCGAGAACCGTTGCAGCAATTAGTTGAGGTAGTACGATAAAGAAATTAAATATTCCCATATATAATCCCATTTTTGCAGCCGGGATTGAACCAGCTAAAATAGCATATGGCATAGCTAATATGGAGGCCCAGGCTATACCCACCCCAATCATTGATATGATCAGCATCATTGGATCGCTGAAAAAATAGATTGAGATCAAGCCAAGACCGCCTAAAATCAGTGAGATCGCGTGAACCCATTTTCGGCTAAGCAGTTTGGCCATTGGAGCTAAACCAAATGCAACAATTGCGGCCACTCCATTGTATACACCAAACATAACTCCCACCCAATCGGCACCTTGGTTATACAGTGCAGAAGTCGTATCGCTGGTGCCATATATATGGGCTGTCACACCGGCGGTGGTGTAGATCCACATAGCAAATAAGGCGAACCATGAAAAGAACTGAACCAGTGCCAGCTGTTTCATGGTTTTAGGCATATGGATGAAATCGTGCATCACAACCACTAATCCTTGTTCTGTTTTACCAGATTTTTGTAGCAACCCAGCTACTGCCATAATTAAACCGATAACGGTTAGTCCACCTGTTGCTACATACACTTCCTTGTCCAGCGCATACTCATAAGTTAGCCAGGTAGTGACTGCACCTAAGACGGCAAAAATGATCCCAAGCGTTATTTTCTTTTGTCCATCCCCAGCTTCAATTGGTACTTCTCTGAGTTTATTCTCATCCTCGATCTCTTCATTTTCAGCGTCTTCAAAAACCTTGAGCTGCTCAGGAGAATATTCTTTTGATTTTATGACCGTCCAGGCTACCGCACTGATAAAAGCAACGGCCCCCAGATAGAAAGACCATTTCACGGATGGTGGAATAATGCCCTCTGGAGCAGTGTTTGATACACCAAACCAATTCGTCAAAATCCAGGGCAATGCCGAAGCCACAACTGCCCCCGTTCCAATGAAGAAGCTTTGCATCGCGAATCCTTTGGTTCGCTGCTCTGAGGGCAACATATCTCCAACAAAAGCCCTGAATGGCTCCATTGAAATATTAATGGACGCATCCATAATCCAAAGCATACCGGCCGCTACCCACAACACCGGTGAATTTGGCATGATCACCAACGCTATAGATGCTGCAATTGCACCAAATAAAAAATATGGCCTTCGGCGCCCTAAACTCGTCCATGTTCGATCACTGAAATATCCAATGATAGGCTGAACAACCAACCCGGTTAAAGGTGCTGCAATCCATAAAATGGGAATATCATCAACATTGGCTCCAAGAGTCTCAAAAATCCGGCTTACGTTCGCATTTTGCAGAGCAAAACCAAATTGGATTCCAAGAAAACCGAAACTCATATTCCAGATTTCCCAAAAACTTAGACGTGGTCTTTTTTTAAGTAATTGTTCAGACATAAGCCATGGATTTATTATTCAGATTTAAAATTAATAAAGGGTATTAAGTCGTAATGCATCATTAAGTCGTAATGCATCATAAAGTACGTACCTGTTGTTTACTACTCATTTGCGATCAACAGCCAGGTATTACCGGCAACTTCAAAATAATTTTGTTCGGTTGGTGGAAGTTGGTGTGAATAGATCTCATACCCGGATGCATCTGCAGGAAGTGCATAGTCAGTAATCGGCACATTTACCGTTTCATTCCCCATATTCAGATATACAAATATCCAGTCATCTTCTTTCTCTCGTTTGTATGCAAAGGTGTTTTCAGGGGATTCATAGATCGTCAGTTCACCGCCAAATTCACCATTCCACAGGGCTTCATTTTCAGTATTCAATTTCAGCAACATCGTGTAAAATGGTTCCAGTTCGTACTCTTTCCACTCGATCTCATCTTTTTCAAAGAACTCAAGTTGTTTGTCCAAGACTGATTCCTGACCATTGTATATCAACGGCATTCCATCGATGGTAGCTGACAATACCGCAAAGTTTTCGAAATTGTCACCATACATACCTGGATCGGTTCCATTCCACGAATTTTCATCATGATTTGACGTGAAATACATGCGATAAGCGTTTTCGGGAAATTTGGTTTTCTCCACTTCCATCAGGCTGTCTAAGACTGTGATATCTTCGTTACCAGCTGCAATTTCCCGGATCAGGTGGGCATAAGTCCAGGCATAGGTCATGTCAAAAGCTTCTTCATGCATCTCAGGACCTTCGTCTTCGGCCAACATAAAAACGGGTTTGATCTCATCCAATCTCTCCCGTGCTTCATTCCAAAAATCAGTCGGAACCATTCCCGCCACATCACAGCGGTATCCATCAATATTGAAGTCTCTAACCCAGTATTCGAGGGCGTCATGCATTGCCTCTCGCATCTCATTATTCGTATAATCCAGTTGAATTACATCCGTCCAGTCCGTTCCTCTTGGTGGCATGAAATCACCCTCTTCATTCAATTCGTACCAATCTGGATTAGCCGTCCATGGATTATCCCAGGAAGTATGGTTAGCCACCCAGTCAATGATG
>JAVLBT010000044.1:0-7307 GCA_031580945.1 Gracilimonas sp. | reverse complement strand
CTCATGAATTTCATCCACAAGTGCTCTAAAATCTTCTTCGGTACCAAAATTAGGATTAATGCCTTTATAATCCTGCACTGAATAGTAGCTTCCCAATGGTCCTTTTCTGTTTTTCTCGCCAATAGGATGAATAGGCATCAGCCAAAGAATTTTTACACCCATGGCCTCCAAACGCGGAAGATCTTCCCTGAATGCATTAAAGGTTCCTTCCTCAGAATATTGTCGAATATTAACTTCGTAAATATTTGCGTTCTTACTCCATTCCGGATGTTCTACATTTCCAACCGGGGCGTCGTTTTCAACCTCCGGAGCTGCACAAGATGACAGCATCAAAGCGGAAATGGTTACAAAAGCTAAAAACAGGTTTTTAAATCGGTTCATGAGTGTTTTGTGTGATGTTTGTTAGTAATATTTGTCTGGATATTGTTGAACCAGCGAGCATCCGCTGGTCCTCACAGCGTTCGGCAAAAGTATTTTTCGTTAATTCTTTGTGTAAGTCAAGATCTTACATCCCCCGGCCTTTCATCTGAAGATGAAAACCCTCCCCCTTCAAAGGGGGACTTTTCTTTAGCGAGGTTCAATGTAATTTTGACTTATATGTCCATCACTTCTTTTGAAATTTTATTCAATAATTCTCCCTTTGAAGGGAGACCGGTTGAGAGCCTTCAGGCGATAAACCAGAGGGATGTAAGTCACGCTCATAAGGTTAAAATTTCAAATTTATTTGATGGAAGTGTTACATATAATCTTCCTTCTTGAACTCTAAAATCATTATTAAACTGTGCTTCCAATAAGTTGTAATCAAATTCCGCCCGCAGGGTTACTTCAATTTCTTCAGTTTGATCCGATTTATTGAAAACAACAAGTACCTGCTCCTCAAAATAGGCTCTCGAATAAGCAAGAGTATTTTCGGAAGTATGATGAAATTGAAAATCTCCGTAAAGAAGCGGCATTTCAGTTTCCCTGAGTGAGGTAAGTTTTTGGAAAATATTTCTGTTGCTGATCTCATTTTCAGTCAATTCCTGTACATCAAATTCCATCCATCTTCGGTTATCCGGATCATTTGCACCGGGCTGTCCATATTCATCACCCATGTAGGTCACAGGTATACCGGGTATTGTTTGATTGAACGCATGAAACATACTCAGTCGATCATAAGCAAAGGCCCGAGGGTCTTCGATCTCGCGCGTCCAGCCAGCTAATTTACCATCTTCATCCCATGCAACTTCTCCACTCGTTAAAGTGATGAAACGTGTTTTATCATGATTTCCAGATATGTAACCCATCAGATTGTGGTAGCCGTAATAATTGAAGCTTTCCTGTAGCTGTGTTTGCAAACCTTCGAATGAATTTCCCTGGCCAAAGGTATTTAAACCGGCATCATATATGCTAAAATCAAATTGGGAATCCAGCATACCCGAATTAATGTAACTGGCAACTAATTCCCGGCTTCCATAGGTCTCACCGATCTGAAATACCCGTTTTCCAGTAGGAATCGTAACAGAGTCTTTGATCTTTCGGGTCAAAGTTCTCCAAAATTCAAGTTGAATATGTTTTGTTGCATCATGTCGAAATCCGTCTAAATCATATTCTTTTACCCAAAATAGAGCCGAATCGGTCATCGTTTGAATGACTTCTTCTCGTGAAAAATCTAACGTTGGCATGAAAGTGTCGAACCAGGTTGTCAATCTTTGTTCATCCCATAATTCAGTATTCAGGCTTCCATCAGGCAGGTATAAATTTGTTGCCCAATCCGGGTTTTGCTTATATACAGGATGATCTTCATGCACATGATTGGCTACATAATCAAGGATCACACTCATTCCATTAGCATGGGCTACATCCAATAATTCTCTAAATTCCTCTTCTGTACCATACCTGTGATCCAGCTTTGACGATGAAACGGGCCAGTATCCATGATAACCTGAAAATTTGGTGGTCACCCCTCCTTTGTCCCATAATCCATAGGCTGTTTCTGGGTTTTGAGTAATCGGCGATAGCCAAAGCGTATTTATTCCCATTTGTTCAAAATACCCATCTTCGATCTTTTGTATGATCCCGGCAAAATCGCCTCCGTAGTAATTAGCTTTGGGATGAATATCAGGATCCTCTACTTTCTGTGTATTTGAAGGATTGCCATCTTTAAAACGGTCGATCAACACAAAATACATATTCCAACTTTCGTAGTCTTGTCGGTTTAATTGGGTGCTTTCTGTTATAACCTGTCCACCTTCAAGTGGAATGAGAACATCATTTGAACGTTTTCCATTGTCGCCAAAAGTCCACGCCCGAATATGAGACCGTTCCATGGAAGAAGCATTTGAAGGAAGCTCAAAGCTTAAGATGTTATCCTGATATTTAGTCTCAAGTTCATAATTCTCCCAAAAGACTATCGTATTTTCAGGAAAATCAGTTTTAAGGTATACCGAGGGACCCGAATGATCATAAGTTTCCAGCTTTGGTTTCTCAGCATCCACATCTCCTACTTTAAGAACTGAGTTTGTTCCACCCATTCCATTGGAAACCGTATTTGGATTACTTGGATCTGGTGTTTCTTTTCCATTCACCATTAATACGTACTGATATACCCCTTCATTTACCAACATTGAAGCTTCCCAGATATCCCCCTTCTTCTCGAATACCGTGGCATTTGGATTCCAATTATTCATCTCTCCTTTTAACATGACGGAGCTTACATTTTGTCCTTTAGCGTCGTAGGTAAAAGTCACATTTTGTTTGAAGGATTTTCTGAGTAGGAAATCATAGCCGTATCCATCTGCCCAAACAGTAAGTACATCAAGCGGTTTTTTTAGCGTTCCGGAGAGGTCAATACTTTGCTTATCGGTCGATAAAATTGCATTTATACCCGTTGGAGAAGTCACCGAATCAATAATTGCAGGTGAAATAAAATAATCAGCTGTAATAATTTCTGTTTCCCCAAATTCTAAATCAACGGGGGTCGCTAAACCTACTATTTGTGAATTTTCAGGAGCCTCTATGGAAGAAGAACATCCGGTAAAAACCAACGCCAGTACAACTATAACGAATTTAAAAGCTCTATTTAACACGTGTTTAATTTTAATTTTCAAACTCTAAATTTTGAATAATCTCAAAATTTACTATATCTAATTTCCTACTTAATAAGCATCATTTTCTGGGTGAACACTTTCCCTCCCGCTTGTAAACGGTATATGTACATCCCACTACTTAAAGAAGAAGCGTTGAACCTAACCGAATAGCTACCAGCAGATTTTCGCCCTTCTACCAGCGTAGCAACTTCCCGGCCCAGCATATCATATACTTTTAAGGTAACCTCACTGTTTCCAGCTAACTGATAATTAATGGTTGTACTTGGATTGAAGGGGTTCGGATAATTTTGCTGCAAATGATAGCGGTCAGGTACTACATCATTCAAAGATTCTTGGACCGAAGTGAACAAACTATCTTCGGATGGAGAATCAAACTGCTTTGTTGTAAATATTTTAAATTCTCCCGGCCCAAGGGTAATTGGGTATTCTGTGTTTTCAGTAATATTCAATGCCCCCCCTCCAAAGAAATCAAACCATTCTCCAGCCGATGGAAATGGTGCGGTCATACTCATTTCAGTAACTCCAAAATTACCAATAACCAAGACATCACTATCCGGATGCTGGAGAGTAAAATATTTAGTGGAACCACCTAAATTTTGAAAATTAAAATTCTGTGATTTTGTAAATGCAGGACTACTATTCCTAAGTTCAATAAGGTAGCTCCAAACTATATATAGATTCTTCCTGCCTTCATCCTGAAAGTAATTCCAGCGAATAGGTTTAGCATCGGTTCTGCCTGGATCAGATGGAAGACAATCCCCATTGCCGCCGCCAGGTTTCAGGCATTCGCCAGGTCCCCCACCATATCCAAGCTCTCCAAACTGCCATATCATTTTAGGGCCTGGTAAAAGAAAGAAAAATGCTCCAGCCAGTTTCTGTCGGTTTAGTGCAGTTCCTAACTCCGTAACATCATAGGCTCCGGCTGAATTGCCAAATTTTAAGTTTTTATACATCAACCATTGCTCATCATGACTTTCCATGTATCCTACCAACCGACGTTGACGAAAAGAGGACCTTGATTCTGAAAGCACACCATATAGATTGGATTTACCCCCGTCATGGTATCCCATTGTAGCCTCGTTATAAGGATCGTTCATTTTGCCCCAAAGCATTACTCCTTTCCCTTCATGAACCCGATGATTTGCCCATTCAGCTTCTTCAGATTCTGTGCCTAAATGTTCAAATATCACATAAAAGTTTGGGTCTTCTTCCCACTGCCAGTCAGCATATTTTTTTAGTACATCAACGCGGTCCTGCTGGTATCGTCCTGTACAACTTCCACCGTCACCCGGACAATTTTGCGTAAATCCTTTGGTCAGATCCCAGCGAAATCCATCAATTTTATATTCATTGATCCAATATTCAATCATCCGCTTGTTATAATATTGAGTAGCAGAGTACGAGTGATCAAAATCATTGAAAACATTGAATGCGTGGGTAGCTTGAGAGTTAAAATAATACCTGTCATCATTTCCATACAGTTGGAATAATGGATTTACATCAGTGGCATGATTCATAACCACATCAAGTATTATTGCAATACCGCGTTTATGAGCTTCATCAATAAATTTTTTGAACGCTTCTGGTGTGCCATAAGCTTTATCGAGAGCTAAATGGTGATTTGGATTATATCCCCAACTTCTGTTGCCATCAAACTCATTAACGGGCATTAACTCAATGGCATTGATACCCAAATTCTCCAAATAATCCAGCGTATCTGTCAGGGTTTGATAGTTTTGGGTTTCTATAAAATCACGAATAAGTAATTCATATATAACCAACTCATCCTTATCCGGTTTTTCAAAATTGGGTACTTCCCAGTCATAATCAGCTTTTCCGGGATGAACCAGCGTTACCCAACCACTTGTCTGCTCCGATGGATAATCCGGTAAGTTAGGAAAGGTAGATTCCGGAATAAATTCATCATTAAATGGATCGAGTACTAACTCTGAATAGGGATCAGAAATACGAAGCTTTTCATCAACTAAATATTGGAAACCTGAATATTGGCCTTGTGGAAACTCTCCTCCATCCATTTTTATCCAATACCATACACTATCAGCATTAAGTGAATCCTTTTTCATCAAATAGTTAAAATCAGCACCCCAGTCACTGAATGCTCCAATTATGAATGCATTGTCTTTTCCGGGAGCAAAAAGTGAAAGTGAAACCGAACCATCTTGATTATAGGTAATTCCGTCTTTTAAGCCCGCAGGGCGTGCTGCTTTTTCAACACCATCGATGACAACCACCTTAACTCTGGCTATTTCTGATTGCTGTCCTAATACTGAACCAACTAATTCGATGTTGTAATTTCCGGTTTCTTCGGGTATAAACTGATATTCAACCTGTTCAGTGGAATCTTCTAATACTTGTTCCCCATTTATACTAAGCCTTAACAACAGAGTCCCACTTTCTGCACTACCAACCCCACTAATATTCAAAGTGTCGCCAAGGTTGAGCAAGGAAGTACTGTTTCCAGGGTTTAGAAACCGTGCTGTAACATCATTTTCATACATATCTATGAAAATATCGTCGCCTCCATCTCCTCTTCCAACCAATATGGGATCTCCGGAACCCGTTCTTGTACCTCTGAATAGCATGGCTACTTTTTCAATATTCTCTGAGTCATCTACAATATTGAAAAAATTCCTAAGATCCGGTTTATAGGTAAATTGCCATTTATTATCCCCAATGTTGGTCGCTTTTAATTCTTCCGGGTAACTGGACCACCCATTATCTCCTGAAGGCCGGACATATTGCCAATCGGTATCATCACTACTCTCAGTGGTTACTGCTCCGGTATAGAGATACACATCACCATCAAAATCTTCCAGCTCTCCATTTCCCTGAGTTGCATCAAAAATTATCGTCAATGAATCATTTTGTGTCGGGAAAAAGGGTTCAAAGGTTACAACCTGAGCAATTACATGTGTGTTTAATAAAAAAAGGCTGACAGTACAAAGAAATTTTAAATAACTCATAACACTAAGATCATTTTATACATCTACTCTGCTTCCATTTAGTTGGGTTGAAGAGCGGACAATCAATTCAGGAGAATAAATAGTTTGAGAAATGGCTTTTTCAGGATTATTCATCCTGTCTATAAGGTTTTGTGTGGCAAAGAAACCCATATCCCGCATGGGCTGTCGTATAGTAGAAAGTCCCATATATTCGGCCAGTTCAATATCATCGTAGCCGATAATGGGAATATTTTTACCTGAGTCTTGCATAGCTTTCATTGCTCCAACAGCCTGAATATCAGAAGCACAAAAACACGCATCCGGCATTGGTTCCATAGTCAGGATCTTTTTCATGGCCTCATATCCTGCCCTTTCAGTAAATCCGTCACGATTCATAGAATCGCCAGTGACAACTAATTCTTTTTCAAAAGGAAGGTCGAACTCACTTAGAGCTTTCTTATACCCAATCAATCGATCCCGAATAGGTTTTGAAGTAGCTAAAGCTGATAACATAGCGACTCGTTCATACCCCTGACTAAACAATTTTTTTGCAGCTCTGTAGGCGCCCTGAGCATTATCAACACTAACAGAGTCAAATCCAGAATAATGCTCATCGATCAAAGTAATGGGTACGTTATATTTTTGAAGCCTCTCCCATTTTCTCTCTTCCAGATGAATAGATATAAAAAGGTAACCTTCTGCCCATCTACGTTTTAGAACATGCTCAACTTGTTCCTGTACATCCTTATTCGGGGAT
Organism: Gracilimonas sp.; assembly: GCA_031580945.1. GTDB lineage: Bacteria > Bacteroidota > Rhodothermia > Balneolales > Balneolaceae > Gracilimonas. Next base: position 498 of record JAVLBT010000044.1, on the reverse strand, counting down.
ATATTGAAAATACTGAGTTCATAGTTTAATTCGCTAAGCTTATCCTGTATTCCCCCTAATACTTCCATAAAGAAATAGTTAGATATCACAGGTACAACAACCATCACCGTATTATTTTTCCGGCTCGCAAGTCCTTGTGCAAATGCCTGAGGATGGTATCCCATTTTATCAGCAACAGACAAGACTTTTTTTCTTGCTTTGTCTGATACTTTGGCGCTGTTATTAAACACCCGGGATACGGTAGCAATGCTAACCCCTGCTTTTTTTGCAATATCGTATATAGTTGCTGGCACGTCTTTAAGTGAATTTTTAAAAGAAGACGCAGGTACCGTTCAAAGTACCTGCGAAAATGTGTATTTGTGTTATATCAATCTACTTGATCAACATCATTTTCTTGTTTTGCGTGAATGTACCAGCCTCTAAGCGGTATAAGTACATTCCTGAAGCAAGATTTGAAGCATCAAACTGTACCGTATGTTGACCTGCGGTCAATCGGCT
>JAVLBT010000043.1:1819-19723 GCA_031580945.1 Gracilimonas sp. | reverse complement strand
TGATGAGATAATGATGGCCCATGAAGAACTTTTTGGTAAAGCGAGAGGAGAATTGTCATGGCCAGTGAATAGCACAACAATTTCAAAGAAATTTGGGCGGGTTAGAAATCCGTTATATGGAACTGTAACTGAGCACCCGGGAATTGATATTGTTGTAGAGCCGGAATCTCCGGTGAAAGCAGTTTCGCCTGGTTATGTATTCAGAATACAGCCGCTGCCCGGTTATGGCGACGTAGTTTTTATGAAGCACGGTTCATACTATACTGCTTATGGTAATCTAAGTCGTATCGATGTAGAAGTTGGATCCGTCATGAAAGAGGGTGAACAAATTGGATTATCAGGTACAAGTCAGTCAGAATTGGGTGAAGTGATCTTTTTTCTTGTCCGGCGAGGAAATGAAAATTTAAATCCGGAGAATTGGCTTTCCTCCCGGTAGTAAATTTGAATTATTACAATTTCGAAGAAAAAACAAGAAAATCCATCTGACGGATAGCCCGTCTGATGGATTGGTGAGAATCAGATTTGGTGCCTTATCTTAAACAGTCAGGCGGAATTGTCATCCTGAGAGTTTACAAGATGTTTCAAATCATAATAAAACCTGACTGCGAAACATCACCGTCAGGTTTTATTGTAGAAAGAATAAGCTTTTAATTTTCGATACTCATTTCCTGAATTTCCAGTTCTGAGTCGGGGCGTTCAGAACTATCTCCTTTCAAGTACTGATTGAACCATCTCAGCGAACGCAGGCTATAATCATATTTGGCTGTGGAATTTCGATTACCGTGGCCCTCACCTGGGTAAAGCACCAATCGCACAGGGGTTTCGGTTCGGGTTTTGATGTGGCGATACAGCTCATATGATTGTCCAGGGTCAACGCGCGTATCTTCTTTTCCATGCATGATGAGTAAGGGTGTTTTCGCATTATCAACATGATAGATCGGACTTCGCTCAAGATATCCCTGATAATCTTCCCAAATGCGTTTTCGGGCGTGTACGTAATAGAGTTCTTCAGGAATATCGCTGGTGCCCCATTTTGAAAGGTTGTTGCTGATTCCTACGAACATCACTCCAGCCGCAAAACGATCACTGTATTTAGTACTCATCCAGGCAGTAGCATATCCTCCATATGACCCACCTGTAACCCCGATTTTATCTTCATCGGCCAAGCCTATTTCAATAAGATGATCCACACCATCTACGATATCATCGAATTCGGCTCCAGCCAGGTCAGCTTGACTGCTCATGGCATATTCCAGTCCACGGCCGGTACTTCCTCGGTAGTTGGGATAGAATACGGCATATCCTTCAGCGGCCCCAACCTGACCGGCATCAGAATAATCAGTAAGCCAGCCATTGTCGTAGTGAGCTTCAGGTCCGCCATGCACAATGGTGATCACCGGATATCGTTTACCATCATCGTAATTCAGCGGATAGATCAAAATACCTTCAATGGTAAGGCCATCACGTGCTTCATATGTGATAACTTCTTGTTGGCCAAGTTCTATATCATCAAGCCAGGAATTGCTGTTCGTCATTCTTTCCAAATCAAATCCGTCTTTTGCAAGATATACTTCAGAAGGATGACTTGATGATTCAGCTTCAAATATATGCACACCGTTAGCTGCATGTGCAAATGCGGTTAATATTAGATCTCCGGTTGGAATAATGGGCTCCATCTCTCCGGAGACTACATCTAAACTTCCAAATTCTGAAGTTGCGCCTTTACTGGCCAGGTAGTGAATGGTACTTGGGCCGGCCCACTCAATCTGGTCAAAGTCGCCCTCAAAATCTTTATTTAAAAGAGTTGTATTTCCAGTCTCAGCATCTATGATTTTTAGACGACCAGCGATCGGATCATTGATGGTAGCTGCAGCTATCATGGCGAGTTTATCATTTTCCGGGCTCCATTCGATCTGTCCTAATTTTCCCTCATGATCTACTTCTGCTATAATTTCACGGCTTTCATGATCTATTATCAAAACCTGCTGACTCATGTAAAAATCATCCACCAAAGGAGTTGGTGCAACTGCAACTGCCAGTTTGGATCGGTCCGGGCTCCAGATAATGTCATAGACGCTGCCTTCAACAGGAATTCGATGCGGTTTATGACCATCCATTGCTACATTTTGAATGTAGGCCCAGGTATTAGATAAATTCTCTTCATAAATCTCAGGTTTATATGGTAAGGGAGAGTCCTTTTCTTCAGTAGGTTCTGCAGCACGAAAAGCAATATGATTTCCATCACTTGCCCAATTATATCCTGAAATATTGGTCTCAAAAGTAAAAAGCTTGTTACTTTCTCCATTCTGAATATTCATTTCATACAGGGAACGGGTCTCATCATCATCTTTTTTTGCAAGGTAAGTTATAGTATTGTATTCCGGTCGGAAATTGATTCCGCTGACACTAATATCAGTGATTAGAGCTTCAGATTCTCCCGACTCAACATCCAATGCATAAAGATGCGTACTGTTTGGAGCATTCTCCTTAAAAGGATCAGCGGGGACTGATTTAGTATAGAGTGCTGTGCTCCCATCCGGGGATAGGTAAACATTGGTTACAGTTTGAATTTTGGCAACCTGTTCCAGCGAAAGGCCATTTTGGGCAAAGACCGCTTGCCCGAAAAACAGCCCAAAGCCCAAAACAAGTACCAGATAAAAGGTCGATTTTTTTCCTAAAGAATGAATCATAATTTCTCCGGTTATTGATTGAAGTTTTTGGAATATAGCTAATATGAAAATAGAACCTAAAATGTCATAATGAGTATTTCACGTGAATAAAGGATGAAGATTGGTGGGAAGTATAGGGGGGCGTAAAAACCCTTCCAGGGTTACTTGAAATACCTCGCAGACATAGGGCTCGATGTAACCCTGGAAGGGTTAACTAAGAGCTCGATAAAAATTCGGATGAAATTATTATTCGAAATGTTTTAATTCATCTATGGTTCAACTAAAGCCTAATAAATATTATCACATCTATAATCGGGGAAATAATGGGGAGAAGCTTTTCTATTCGGAGGCTAACTATCAATATTTCATTGATAAGTTTTTGTATCACTGTCACCACACGTTTGAGATCTATGCTTATTGCTTGTTGGGAAATCATTTCCATATCGTACTTAGCGTTCGAGATCTTGAAGAGCAAGAAAGGTTATATTTAGAACGAGAAATAAAGACAAAAACGCTTCAACCCGCATCGAAGCATTTGTCTCATTTATTTAATGCTTATTCTCAATCTATAAACAAACAAGTCGGAAGAACTGGCAGTTTGTTTCAAAAAAATTTCAAAAGGAAGGAGATCGATTCAGAAGAATACTTCAGACAAATGGTTATTTATGCACATTTAAATCCGTTGAAGCATGGGTTTAATAAGGCTTATGATGCCTATCCGTATTCGCCTTATCCAGTTTATCTGAATTTCGATCATACATTTGTGAATCGTGAAAAGACATTGGATATATTCGGAGGGAAAGAAAATTTCCTAACCGCTCACAAAGAAGAGGCTAAAAAATTTCAAAAGTAGTCTTTACAACCCTTTCAGGGTTACTTGGGAACCCTTACAGACATAGGGCTCGATGTAACCCTGGAAGGGTTAACTACGAGCTCATTATTTAATTTCATCCACATATTTGTGATCTCTTAAGTCTTGAGCGAGTATAGAAGTTCGAAATATGTTTATGCACTTTTACGAGCGGTGACTTAAGAGTTATAGCCTTCAGAAAGGCTACTTTTCGCAAGTCTGAAGACTTGATCTGCTATTACTTTTCAGTCTACGCGTTCGCTCAAGATTGAGAAGATCTTATAGTCTATTAGGATTTATTCAATCCTTCCCAGTTTATTTAAAATGCTTATCAACTATAAGGCTTTGTGTAAAAGTGGAAGGGTTAACTACGAGCTCATCATTTAATTTCATCCACATATTTCGTATATCCCTAACGAAGTCCATCAAAAAAAAATAAGCCCATGAAAAAAATTGTATTTCTCTTTCTTCCTTTTTTAGTGATGATGTTTATCCATCAAACAGTCAATGCCCAAGATAACCTTCTGGGAGAGATTAATTTCCCAAACTCCGGAGCTGAAGAAGCACAATCCGAATTCATCGAAGGGATGCTGTTTCTACACAATTTTGAATATGAGGATGCCGCCCGGGCATTTCAGCGAGCACGAGAGATCGATCCGGATTTTGTGATGGCGCACTATGGAGAAGCGAAATCGCATAATCATCCTATTTGGTTTCAGCAAGATCGGGATGCGGCTATGAATGTGTTGAGGAATCTGGGTGAAACGGTTGAGGAACGACAGGCCGCTGCATCAAGCCAAAGAGAGAAAGACCTGCTGATGTCGCTGGAAATATTGTATGGAAACACAGAAAAAACGATTGGGAAATCAAAAGAAGAGCGGGATGATTTGTATATGGAATACATGGGCGACCTTCATCAAAAATATCCGCAAGATCATGAAATAACAGTATTTTACGGACTGTCTATTTTGGGAACAGCGCACGAGGGACGCGACTTCAAGACCTACATGAAAGCAGCTGCCGAATTGTTTGATGTGTGGAATGAAAATCAAAAGCACCCCGGTGCAGCACATTATCTTATTCATTCTTTTGATGATCCCATTCATGCACCGCTGGGACTGCCTATGGCCAAAGCCTATTCTAAGATTGCCCCTGCAGCAGCCCATGCACAGCATATGACGTCCCATATTTTTCTCGCGCTTGGTATGTGGAAGGAAACCATCCAGGCAAATATCATAGCCAGAAAGGTCCAAAACACAAGGCAAAAAGAATTAGGAGAGCAGATCACTGTTTGTGGCCATTATCCGTGGTGGTTGCAATATGGATACCTGCAAAACGGTGAGGAAGAAAAAGCTCGCGAAGTTTTACTGAAATGTTACGACCGCATTAAGGGGGAACCAAGTGGTAGTGAGAAATGGCATTTTGCCGTAATGCGCGGACATTATATTGTAGATACGGAACTATGGGTGGCCGCAGATGAATGGAAAACAGAATATGATCCGGAAAACCGATCAGGACAAAACTACTTTTTTACGTCAGCACTGGCGGCGGTTAAAATGAATAATATTGATAAAGCTCAACAAAACCTGGATAAACTGATGGAAACACCAGAAAGTAAAGAACGGAATATTCAGGTAGACCAGATCAAAAGTTTAGTGCTTATTGAAGAAGGAAAAATTGATCAGGGAATTGATCTATTAAAAAAAACCGCACAGTCTGAATCAGAACTGCCACTTGACTTTGGTCCACCTACCATCGTTAAGCCATCGTATGAATTGCTTGGAGATGTGTTGATGGATCACGGGAAATATAAAGAGGCTTTTGAAGCTTATGAAGCCCAATTAGATCGCACACCAAGAAGAAAACACTCATTTTTACAAAAAGAGAAAGCTTCCGAATTAGTGGCAACTAAGTAAGCTAAACCAGGGAAAACAATGACTTCAGAAGAGAAGAGTAAGCTAAAGAATATCGTTGAAGAGCGTATTAAGGAAACTACTTCAGATATTGAAGAGCTCCGTGAGCTGGTAAAGCCTATTCCGCTTGATGCATCCATTGGCCGCATTTCCCGCATGGATGCTATTAACAACAAAACCATCAATGAAGCATCACTCAGAGAAAAAAAGAAACAGCTTCAAAAGCTAAAACGTGCACAGGAGAACCTGGAAAAAGACAATTTTGGAAAATGCACAAAATGCGGAGATGAAATCCCCTTTGGCCGGCTCGAATACATGCCGCATACCACCCGCTGCGTAAAATGCGTGGGATGAACCGGTTTTGGAGAATAAGCGGTAGTTCAATCATTATAAGTTTTTCGAACAATTAGATTGCCGCTTGCCCGAGAATGATTTTTATAAGGTATTGAATATGCTTCGGACACTCGGTTGACACGATCTCGTCTTCCCAGTGAAGTTGGTTTCTATATGTTGCCAACTGAAGAATCTCAAGAATTCATTCAAATCTGAGAGGAGATTCAAATTCTAAAACGAAACATTACCGTTGTACCGTTGATGTTTGCACATTATCTTTGAGAGCAATTCTATCATCTACAACATAAAATAAATATTAAGGCTACCATGCAGGACACCAAAGAATCCGTTTGGCAGGAATTAAGAGAAAATATCTTTGAAACAGAAGTATGGATGCGTACACAGATAAAAGAATTTCTCGATGATTATGGTATTACACAAAAGCAGCTCGCTATCCTCAGAATACTAAAAGAGGCCAAAAATGAGCCGATGTCCACCAAAGAAATACAAGCTAAAATGGTTGATGCTAAATCAGATACGTCCCGGTTGGTAGATCGCCTGATTGAAAAAGAGTTGGTACGAAAGCGGCAAGATCCAGACGACGGCAGATTAGTGCAGGTATTTATCAAATATGCAGGATTACGACTCATAGCTCAGGTGGATGACCACATCCACAAACTGGACGAAAGATTTGAGCTATTGAATGATGACGAAGCATCACAATTAAATGCATTGCTTAAAAAGGCCCGGGCGTAGCCTGCCTTGCTTTGACTTTTCAAATTGATAAGTTATTTCAGTCCACCAGTTTATAAAATATTGTACTTGACTCTGATATTTCATCAACCTAAAATCAGTTGAATCAAAAAGAATGGGTGGTGGATATGAAAAATGCGATAAGTTGGTTTGAAATTCCTGTTGATGATATTAAACGTGCACATACGTTTTATGAAGAAATATTTGATTATGAATTGCAACCGCTTAATGTTGGGGATAATTTTGAAATGATCATGTTTCCCGGTGAGCCAGATGGGGTAAGCGGTGCCCTTATAAAAAGTGAAGACTGGTATCAGCCAAGTAAAACTCATGGGCCTTTACTTTACATGAATGCCAATCCAGATCTGCAAAAAGTTCTTGACCGGGTGGTTAAAGCCGGTGGTGAGATCTCTGTGCAAAAGCAACTCATCAACGAAGAAAACGGTTACATGGCGGTGATCATCGATTCAGAAGGAAATCGAATTGCACTTCATTCTTTTGATTGAGCTTTTCCCTTAATCAACCCTGGAATGGTTAGTAGGGGATATTGTTAACTCTATCGATAAAATTCTTTGTTTTTTACCTGAACCGATGCCGCATAATATGCTGCCCCTACAATACTGGCATTGTTCAATAAGCTGGCAGCCTTAAATTTGGTTTTGATCTTTATGTAAGGAAAGGTTTTATCGGCTTTTTTGGAAAGTTGTCCGCCCAGAATAAAGAGATCAGGATGTATAAGTTTTTCGTAGTGCTCCAACACCAATTGCAGCCGTTTACCCCAGGTTTTTTTCCTGATTCCCTCTTCTTTTCGGGCTCTGTTTGATGCTCGCTGTTCCACACTTATACCTTTGATCTCGATTTGACCAAGTTCTGTGTTTGGAACAAGTATACCATCAATAAAAAGAGAAGATCCAATGCCAGTTCCTACCGTTAATACCATCACAGTACCTCGTTGCCCTTTGCCAACACCGAAAGTCATCTCAGCCAGTCCAACAGCATCCGTATCATTGATAACGCTTACGTTACACCCAGAGATCTCTGAAAACAGGTGATCAGCATCAGCGTCTACCCAACCCTGATCCATATGTGTGGTTGACAAAACAATTCCCCGGCTGGTGGCTGCTGGAAAAGCACAACCAATGGGGCCGTCCCAGTCAAATTTTTTAACCACTTTATGCAATTTGGAGATCAGCTTATGGGGGCGGGTATCTTCAATTTTATCTGTGGTGCGTTTTTTAGAGACGATTTCACCTTTCTCGGTATCTACGATGGCCCCTTTAATGCCATAGCTTCCTATGTCGATTCCTAAAATTTCCACAACTGATTTTGATTCCTGATTCGCGCTAAACATAGTGAAATTTTGGATTGGTACATAGTGGAAGGCTGTAGTTTGTGAAATTGTGGCATGTGCTTGGTGCGGCTTAATAATACTGAACAATTGCCGAGCAGTGAATTAAGAATCCTTCCGCTGTTCTGCTTTGGAACTCCTATTGTTGCGTATCAAATAAAGAATTTGTGATACAAAAAAGCGCGGCTCAAAAATGAACCACGCTAATATAAATTCGTCGAAATTGACTTCTTGAATAGAGTAAAAATTACTCCGCAAAATCCGGTAACAATTCCAGAAATTTAGCTGAAGTTTTGATGCCGCGGTGAAAATCCTTCACCGAAAAATTCTCGTTGGGCGAGTGGATAGCATTGCTGGTCAATCCAAAACCCATGAGGATGGACTCAACACCTAATACGCGTTTGAAATCAGCTACAATAGGGATTGAGCCGCCTTCACGAGAAAATAGCACTTCTTTGTCATACACTTCTTCAAAGGCTTTTGCGCCAGCTTTTAGTCCGTAAAAATCCAGGTCGGTTACGGCCGGGTGTCCCCCGTGGTGTTCGGTAACTTTCACTTTTACAGTATCAGGAGCCAGCGATTCCACGTGCTTCTTGAAAAGCTGCGCAATTTCTTTTGGATCTTGGTTTGGGACTATACGCATGCTCACTTTTGCATTTGCTTTGGATGGGAGCACCGTTTTTGCACCTTCTCCCTGGTAGCCGCCCCAGATGCCATTTACATCCAGCGTTGGCCGGGCAGAAGCACGCTCCAGAGTAGAATATCCCTTTTCCCCATGCACCGCTTTTATTTCCAGTGATTTCTTGTATTCATCTTCATTAAATGGAAGCTGCGCGAAGGCTTCTCGGTCGGCTTTGGTCAGCTCAACTACGCTGCCATAAAAGCCTGGAATTTGGATCACGCCGTCTTCATCTTTCAGTTTGGCAATAATTTCACACAAAACATTTACGGGATTTTCGACCGCACCGCCGTAAACGCCGGAATGCAGGTCACGGTTCGGTCCCACGACTTCAATTTCCATATACGCCAGGCCGCGCAGGCCGTAGGTGATGGAAGGTTGGTCTTCCCCAAACATGGCGGTATCGGAGATCAATACCATGTCGCATTCCAGCAGCTCTTTGTGTTCTTCGAGGAAGGGAACGAGATTTGGAGAGCCAATTTCTTCTTCGCCTTCCAGAATGAATTTCACATTTACCGGAAGTTCTTGTCCGGTTTTCTTGTAGGATTCTACCGCTTTTACATGGGTAAAAGCCTGTCCTTTGTCATCACTGGCTCCACGGGCGAAAATCAATCCGTCTTTAATGGTGGGTTCAAATGGAGGGGTCTCCCAAAGTTCATCTGGATCCGATGGTTGTACGTCGTAATGACCGTAAATAAGAACGGTGGGCTGATCTTTGTGAGGGCAGTGTTCCGCATATACAATAGGATTTCCAGGTGTCTTAAAGATCTCGACTTTTTCCAAGTCTAAGTTCTTAAGCTGTGTTGACAAATACTCAGCAGCCTTCTTGATCTCTCCTTTTTTAGAAGAATCGGTGCTCACACTTGGTATTTTTAGCAATTCAAATAATTCATTGATGAATGTATCTTTGTTCTGATCTATATATTCTTGAGGTGTACTCATAAATCTTAGTGAGTTTTTCTATTTAGTTATTTTAAAAATGTATATGATTTTGTGAGATGTTCCAGAAAAAGGTTAGAGCACCTTGACTCCATTCTCAGGTATCCATCCATATTGTCCGTTTCCAAGTCGCACATACAACCAATTTTCTTCCTCATTACTTTTCCAGTGGTCCACGGTTAGGTCATATCCTTCGTAGGCAATGCTTACCAAAGCTGCATTTCTATCGGCATTCTGGTAAACACGATTTGAGTTATTAATCATAATGGCATGGTCATATCGTTGATCTACGTAATCCGCATAAAAGGCAAGAATTCCAAAAGCACTTCCTGTTATTATTAGTGTGATGATGTACGATGAAATATTCTGAAACTCAAAACTCCCAAACCAACAGGCATAAAGTAAGACAAGGCCAGATAGGGTTAATAAAAAGCCTATAACAAATATACCGGCAGCCCCGGGAACGTTGTTGATCCAGTCAATAGCTCTATCCCAGGGAAGTTTAGGTAAAATGGCAGACCTCCTGCTGAATTGGCTATTTACGTACTCCAACGCATTTTCAGCTTTTTCCTGTGTAGTTTTAAAGTTCTTGGCTTTCAAGAAATAATACTTTGCAATTCCCATTGAGTCCAGTTGAACCGCTGCGATTCCCATATTTACATATAAAGCCCCAGAAACCTGCCCCTCCGATTCTATGTTTCTGTACTGTTCCATTGCGCCAATCAGGTCTCCGCTCTCCAACAATTCATTAGCCTGATCAAAGATAACCTGCGGGGATTGTTGAGCCAACAATTGATGACTGAAAGTCAGTAGAAATAACATTTTTAAACAGAAGGTTAGCCTCATAAAACCCTCCCAAGGTCTTTGATCAAAGCTCTGGTTTTTTTAAGATCAGATTGAAGGGTTTGAGCGTTTGCATTTGGTGCATAAGCGATAGTTTCACAACGGGTAAGTAATCGCTTCAGTTCTGTGGTAATGTCAGATTTCCCAAGGCCTTCTACTTTTGATATGATGTCCCGGTTTGAAAGCCCAGCCGGTGGCAGATCCATTTTATCCGTTATGAATTGTATCAGTGCTTTTTCGATGAGGTGATATCCTTCTTTGATGTCGGTGGAATTTTCAATCCTGCTGAGTGTTTGTTCTGCATTCTTGGAGGCGGTTCTGGACCGGGCAAAGGCGGAATCTGTGATCATTCGATCGTGATACTTTTTATACCCATAAGCTGCGGTTGTGAAAAAGATGGGTAGGAAAATAAGAACCCAGATCCACGTTTTTTGATATAGTGGAACTTGCCTGGCTGAGGTCCATTGTGATAATCCTGTAATGGGCGTAACCTGAAATTCAAGATCCTGAACATCGGCCAGATTAGCATTGGGGTCTCGTTTGGCAGAAAAAGTTAGAGCCGGCAATGTAAGGCTTTGGTAGCGTTCTGAAGCAGGGTCGTAATAGGCGAGAGTGGCCTCCGGAATAGTATACATACCTGCGTTTCTGGCAATCAAGATATCAGTAAAAGTCCTTGATCCGGATATCTGCTTTTGACCACGGTTAATGGAAGAATTCTGCTGGGGATTGTATTTTTCCAGCGCTTCAGGAAAAGCATATTCAGGCTTATTGATTAGTGGAACATTTCCGGAACCTGAGATACGAGTTGTGATTTCAATGCTTTCACCTACCATAGCCTCTCTTGGTTCCAGCGATCTTGTGATTTCAAAATTACCTACGGCACCAATGAATTCAGCATCACTAATAGGTGGCAGCGACTCAGCATTAATATCAACAGGAACGGATTCTACGACCACCCGTTCCTGACCGAATCCAAAGCCAAATGGATCTGACCGGCGTTGTTGCCTAACTGATAATGTAAGTTCAAAAGGACTAAGTGTAAGTTCACCAGACTTTGTCGGGAAAAGGGCGTATTGAATCAAACTCGCCTTTTGATATCGAACTCCGTTCACTAAAGTTGAAGAAGCTTGGGCCCGTTGTGGATATTGTAATTCCTCTTTCCAAAATCCCTCTGCTTTCCAGCCCGGTGTAGGTTGATATGAAGAAATTTCTATTCCATTCTTAAAATATAGCACAACATCTACGATTACCTGTTCCCCGACTACGGGATTTGTTGTATTTGGTTCAAGCCGCACATAGATATCAGGGGCTCTTTCTGCTTCTTGCTCATCAATTGTGGATGGGTCCAGAATCGTGAAGTTAATGATATTGGATTCATAGGTTTGGCCATCAATTTCTACTTCAAAAGGTGGGGTGGTGTAACTGCCGGGATCCTGCGCTACAAAAACGTATCCAAAAGTATAGGTGATCTTCGGTGTATTATTTTCCAGAACATATTTTGTGCCCCGTGATGTACTCCCCCGCAACCATCGCAATCCTTCAATATCAGGAGGAATAGGCTGACTTACGGATCCCAGGGAAGAACCGGAAATGGAAAGTTCAATTCGGACCTGCTCGCCAGAATAAATATTCGTTTCAGACAGAGAAGCATCGATCTGTAAGCTTTGCGAAAGGCTCGCCTGACTTAAAAAGAGGAAAAATAACAGAGACAGAAAAAACCCAGATAGGTTACCAATCTTTTTCATGTTTGGCGCTACCATTTGTTTTTTTCTTTTTGAATTCCTTAAGTAACTCTTTTTCTTTTTGTGCAAGAGCCTGTAAAATTTTCTCGGCTTCCTGTTTACTGATCTTTTGCATGTCCATGTTTTCAGGGTTCATATCTTCAGGGTTTTGTTCATCCTGATTTTCCCCTTGTTCTTGTTGTTGTTGATCCTGCTGCTCTTGCTGTTGTTGCTTTTGATCACCTTGTTCTTGATCCTGCTGCTCATCCTTTTGCTGCTCTTGTTCTTCTTGCTGCTGCTCCTGATTCTCTTGATCTTGTTGCTGTTGCTGCCTTTGTTGTTCTTCCTGCAGCTTTTGCATCAGTGCATTTAGTTTAGGATTATTTGGATATTGCTGTAATCCTTGCTGAGCTTCCTGAATAGCTTGTTGAAGATCAGCATTGATAAAGGACTGGGCTGAGTTATGGAAATAGGATTCTGCAGATTGTCCTAATACCACAGCAGAAAGGGATACAAAAATGAACGTTAAAAATAGTCTTTTCATAAGGCTAATTGGTCGTCTCAATATCAGTTACATTTTTAGTTCTTTCTATGAAATCATTGAAGGCACGAACGGTCTCATCAGCTTCAAGAGCACGCTGCATCAGGTTATAAGCTTCAGCGTATTTACGTTGAGCGACTAATTTTTCGGCTTGTTTTTTCATAGCAATGGCATATTCGCTGGGTTCCGGAGGCGGTTGATTGTCCTGATTCTGGTCCTGATTTTGTTGTTCTTGCTCTTCATTTTCTTTATCAATTTCTGCTAAAGTGCGCTCATAATTATGTTTGGTATCCGGATCTGTTGGATTCAGTTTAAGCGCATTTTTGAAATGTGATGCAGCTGGTTTCCATTTTTCACTTTTTGCGAGTAACGTGCCAATATTGTATTCCGCTTTAGCTTTATCTTCGGGGGACTCAGCCATGCTCCTGAAATCCATAAAAGATTGTATAGCCTCTTCCACTTTTCCCTGCTTTGCCTGAGCATTACCAAGATTAAAGTACAGCCTCGCATTATCAGGATCTTGTTCAATTGCTGATAAATAAAGTTCTTCTGCTTCCTGATAATTACCATTATCATAAGCTTCATTGGCTTTTCGGCCATCATTCAGAGCCGAAGCAGTCAATAGCAGCAAAAGGGTGATATATAAAAGGGTTCGTTTCAAGGGTTTAATCAATAGTTTCGGCTAAAGCGATGGTTTCATCATCCATCAGCATGTTTGTAAATACGTTATTTACGTCGTCATTATCTTCAAATTTTTCCATCATTTTTAGATTTTTGACGGCGATTTCTTCATCCACTTTTGTTTCAGTAACCGCTTCACGAATCAGAGTGGCAGATTCAATTTCATAGCCAGCTTCTTCCAGCTTAGATCTGACGTCAAATAGTTGTTCACGTTCTGTATACACTACAAACATTTCATCATCCGTATCCACATCAAGTGCACCGGCATCAATGGCTTCCAACATAAATTCTTCTTGATCTGATCCCTCAGCCGGAACTTGAATCATACCTTTTTGTTCGAACATATACCCAACGGAACCGGTAGTGCCCATATTACCTCCGTATTTGGAAAAAATATGACGAAGATCACTTACGGTACGGTTGTTATTGTCAGTGGTAACTTCTACAAAATAAGCAATTCCACCAGGACCATATCCTTCAAATGTAGCTTCTTCATAGCTTGCTCCATCTGTATCTTCTCCGGTTCCACGCTTTATGGCTCGTTCAATATTATCTTTGGGAACGTTGTCTGCTTTGGCATTATCAATAGCAAGCGAAAGCCTGGGATTTCCATCCGGATCACCGCCTCCTTCCCGGGCAGCTACCGTTATTTCTTTGATATGCTTGGTGAAGATCTTGGATCGCTTTTTATCTTCTTTTGCTTTTTTGTGGCGTATATTTGCCCATTTTGAATGTCCGGCCATAAGAGATTTTCAAAATTTATGATGATGTAATAATTAAAGAATATACAAAATTGAACGCTCCAATTAGAACTGTTGAAATGCTTTTTTACGTGTGATTGAGTATTAATGCGAAAGGCTGTTCTTACAAGGAAACCAAACTGTTAAAGAGTGTGTTAATTATCTAATTGTAATTATAGAATGTGTATTTTGCATACAAATATTTGAACATAAATATATAGAATGAATATCGGAATTGTTTGTTACCCTACATTTGGTGGGAGTGGTGTTGTGGCTACGGAATTGGCAAAAACGTTGGCCCGAAAGGGACATAATATACATATGTTGAGTTACGCTCGTCCGGCTCGCCTTGATACCTTTGAGACGGGAATAACGTACCATGAAGTTTCCATCAATTCCTACCCGCTATTTGATTATCCGCCCTATGCACTGGCTTTAGCATCACAAATGGTAAACTTGATTGAATATGAGAATTTAGATCTGCTCCATGTGCACTATGCTTTACCTCATGCAACAAGTGCTTATTTGGCAAAGCAAATAATGGCTGAAAGGGGGATCAATGTTCCGGTGGTAACAACCTTACATGGTACAGATATTACATTGGTGGGCCGTGATCCCAGCTATAAACATGTAGTCGAATTTTCTATAGATAAAAGTGATGGAGTTACAGCAGTTTCCGAATATTTGAAAAAAGAAACTTATGAACACTTCGATATCGAACAAGATATACATGTAATTCCCAACTTTATTGACCTGGACCGGTTCAAAAAATCAAATAAAAGCCATTTCAAAAGGGCAATATGTCCCAACGATGAAAAAGTAGTGGTTCACGTTTCGAATTTCAGAAAAGTAAAAAGAGTGCCGGAAGTGGTGACTGTTTTTTCAAAAATATTAAAAGCAGGTATTGAGGCTAAACTACTGTTGGTTGGGGATGGACCTGACCGTCAGAAAGCAGAACAGCAGTGTCGTGATTTGAAAATCTGCGATCATGTTCGTTTTCTCGGTAAACTGGAACAGGTAGAAGAGGTTCTTTCCATAGCAGATCTGTTTTTAATTCCCTCTGGCTCTGAAACATTTGGCCTTGCTGCACTTGAAGCTATGAGCTGCAGTGTACCTGTTATAAGTTCCAATATTGGTGGCCTTCCCGAAGTAAATATTCATGGAGAAACCGGATATCTTTGCGACCTTGATGATGTAGAATGTATGGCAGAATATGGGGTCAAGATTTTAAGTGATGAGGTTTTACATAAGCAATTGTCCGATAATGCAAGAGCCCGGGCGGAAAAATTCAATCAAAATGAAGTAGTACAGCTGTATGAACAGCTATACCTCAAAATAAAGGAACAAATTAAAAGAGTCCCCACTTTTTAACCGCACTGGCTGTTCCAACTGCTATATATTTACATTTTTTGAAGTTCAGTTTCGAATCTGTCAAAACAGAATCGTGTAAGATATATGCAATTGCGATGATCACCCCTTTCATATCTTTGGAAACATCTTGATTCTTTTTCTTGCTGCACAAAACGATATGACTAATTTCCTTATTCTCGCTGTCCGATTTATTGACCCATACAATTGATTTCTCCAACTTAGCGATGAAATAATCCGGCCGATCTTTCCCGGGGATCTGCTTAATGATCTTAGCACTAATTGGAAGCTGATAGGTCAACTCATCAGGGCCTTTGGATATGGATGTAATTTCTATATCAAATGGTTTCATAATGATCGAATTTACTGTTCGGTGTCAATATGACAAAAAAAAGCTTAACCTGTATGCAGATTAAGCTTTTTTATAAAATAGACTATAAATAAAGTATGTAATTAAGCCAACACTTTAGAAACTTCTTCTGCGGCTTCTTTTAACAACACGGCCGAAATAACGTTCAGGTCGCTGTTGTCTATGATTACCTTGGCTTTTTTTGCGTTGGTTCCCTGCAAACGCACAATGATCGGCACGCCTTTAACTTTTTCGGCTATTTCGGGATCCTTAACAGCTTCAATGACTCCATTAGCCACACGGTCGCATCGCACAATACCGCCAAAGATATTGATCAGGATGGCTTGCACATTTTTGTCTTCTAAAATGATACGGAATCCATTTTTTACGGTCTCAACATTGGCACCCCCTCCAACGTCCAGAAAGTTAGCAGGCTCACCACCCGATAATTTAATTATATCCATGGTGGCCATCGCGAGTCCTGCACCATTTACCATACAACCTACATTTCCATCCAGTTTGATGTAGTTGAGGTCAAATTTCTGAGCTTCAAGCTCTGCGGGGTTTTCTTCTGACTCATCCTTTAACTCAGCAAGATCTTTATGGCGATAGAGCGCATTGTCATCAAATGTTACCTTAGCATCCAGGGCGTATACTTTGTTATCAGGAGTTGTGATCAATGGGTTGATCTCAAACATATTAGAATCCGTTTCCTGATAGGCATTGTAGAGCGCGTGAATAATTTTAATTCCATTTTTAAGCGCTTCACCTTCCAGTCCAAGTTCAAAAGCAATTCGTCTAGCCTGATTGGGTTGAAGGTCCATACCCGGTTCAACCCATTCTTTGACGATTTTTTCCGGTGTTTCTTCCGCTACTTTCTCGATCTCAACACCACCTTCGGTAGAAGCCATGATCACGTTTTTACTAACTGCGCGATCCAATAAAATTCCTAAATAGAATTCTTGTTCAATATCTACGCCATCAGTTACATATAATCGCTGAACCAATTGGCCTTCATCTCCGGTTTGAACCGTTACAAGTACATCGCCTAAAAGATTTTCTGCGGCCTCTTTAACTTCCTCAATGGTTTTACAGAGAACCACACCTTTTGCATTGTTCTTTTTGGTACGACCCTTTCCACGGCCACCGGCATGAATTTGGGCTTTTACCACAAACAGGGAGGCTCCCTCTTTTTGTAGCTTTTCAGCTGCTTCAACGGTTTCTTTAACCGTAGTGGTTGCTATTCCTGCAGGAACAGCTACATCGTATTTTTCAAGAATCTCTTTGGCTTGATACTCGTGTATTTTCATGGATACCTATTTAGTAATTAAAGCAAAATTTTAGGGTGCCAATAATACCGAGATTAGGAGCTAAAAGAAAGGTATCTTTCTAAAGCAAAAATTAGTAAAACACATTTTACAAGCATTTAAGTATATCTCATGAGTAAAAATGAAAGATTACAGAGTGAAAAGGAATTTCACAATGAAACATTTTCTAAAAAAACCCGCTCTGCTACTGGTAAATACTATAAGTCTGCAAACTTAGGTAAAGAGAAGTATCAGAAGACTCTTTTTGCTGATGTGAATGGGAAAAGGGTATTAGAATATGGGTGCGGACCGGGAAGTGCAGCATTCGACTTGGCAAGAAAAGGTGCAAAAGTTACAGCGATCGATATAGCAGATGTAGCTATAGAAATGGCTGAAAAACAAGCGAATGAAGAAGGCTTGGATATTGATTTTTTTGTTATGGATGCTGAAAATCTGAATTTTGAAGACGATACCTTTGATATGATCTGTGGCAGTGGAATTCTTCACCATTTAGACCTCAGGGCCTCTTATAATGAGATCAGACGGACCTTAAAAAAAGAAGGGAAAGCTGTTTTTTTTGAACCATTGGGGCATAATCCAGTAATAAATTTGTATCGGAATTTAACACCTTCTATGCGAACCGATGATGAACATCCGTTATTAATGGAGGATATAAAAATGGCAGAGTCTTACTTTCAAAAAACCACAACCCATTATTTTAATTTAACAGCTACAGCTGCGGCTTTTGTCCCATTTTTATCGGAGCCCCTTCACAAGCTGGATGCAGTATTATTTCGAAATATCACGTTTCTAAAGAAATACGCTTGGATCGTGGTATTGGAATTTCATAGCCCGCGGAAGGTGGAAACC
>JAVLBT010000043.1:0-1809 GCA_031580945.1 Gracilimonas sp. | reverse complement strand
GACTAACATTCCGCTTGGTAATTACTGCAAACATACACTAACTTTAACAAACACCTTTAATAAAGGACATCCGCTTGAAGAAAGCCAAAATCATGACAGCCGAGGATCTGGATCGCGTTTACCTGCGATTTGCCCATCAGTTTTTGGAGGGTTATGATGATGTTTCACAGCTTGCTATCATAGGCATGCAAACCCGGGGTGTTTACATGGGGAAACGGATCCTGAAAGAAATAAACTCATCTTTTGGTGAAGACATCGACTTTGGCGTGCTTGATGTTGCTTTTTATCGCGATGATTATCGTTCAAAATTCAAAATGCCTGAAGTAAAAGTCACTGAAATTCCATTTGATCTCTATGACCGGGATATAGTGCTGGTAGATGATGTGTTATATACTGGCCGAACGGTACGGTCTGCCATGGAAGCATTGATGTCGTATGGCAGGCCCAGAAGCATTAAATTTTGCTGTATGATAGACCGGGGTCATCGGGAATTACCTATTTCAGCAGATTTTATGGGGCAATATATCCCCACCTATGAAAATGAAGAAATCCGCTTAAAAGTGAAGGAATTGGATGGCGAAGATGCTGTTTATATAGTAGAAGTGGAGGAGGGAGACGATGAGTAAAAACCCATCAGAAGAATACCCATTCAACCAAAAACACTTATTGGGTTTAGCTGATTATTCCAGAAATGATATACTCTATGTACTGGAACAAGCTAAATATTTCAGAGAGATCTTAGACCGGCCTGTTCCTAAAGTTCCAACGCTTCGCGATAAAACGATCGTAAATCTTTTTTATGAGAATAGTACCCGCACGAGATTATCCTTTGAACTCGCTCAAAAACGCATGGGTGCCGATGTTGTGAATTTCTCTACCAGTTCATCGAGTACGAAAAAAGGGGAATCTCTAAAAGACACCATTCGCAATATCAGTTCCATGAAAATTGATATGGTAGTGGTGCGGCACGAAAGTCCAGGAGTTCCACATTTTCTGACTAAATGCGTAGATGCTGCTATATTAAATGCCGGGGATGGAGCTCATGAACATCCTACGCAGGCACTGTTGGATATGTTTACGATGCAAACATTTTACCCCGACCTGTCTGGCAAAAAAATAGCCATTATTGGCGATATTGCTCACAGCCGGGTGGTGCGTTCAAATATCATTGGTTTAAAAAAACTGGGAGCAGATGTGGTTCTTTGTGGCCCCAAAACCCTGATGCCGGTTTATGTGAACGAAATGGGCGTTGAGGTTTCGTATAATTTGGAAGAAACTTTGGCGTGGAGTGATATAGCCATGGCGCTGCGAATACAACTGGAGCGGCAGGAGGGAGGAACCGAGTTTTTCCCATCTCTAAGAGAATATCACGAACGCTTTGGTATCAAACTTCATCACTTGGATAAATATCCTGATTTTAAGATCATGCATCCAGGCCCGATAAACCGAGGAGTTGAGATGGAAAGTGAAGTAGCCGACAGTGAACGGGCCGTAATATTGGATCAGGTAACCAACGGGGTAGCTGTAAGAATGGCTATATTGTATTTGTTAAGTGGGGGAAACCGCATTTAATCTGAACAATTTATAATTATTTTATTAAGTAAAAAAAACTGTAATTTTGATTTCAGCAAAAGAACTAAAAAATAACGAAGCTATAACACAACAGTCTGCAGATATAAAAAAACAGCCGACAGTAACAGTAGCAATCCCTGCCTTAAATGAAGAAGATCATATTGAGAGAGTTATATCCGGTTTTTTGAATAGCGACTACTCCAATTTAGTGGAAATATTAGTCGCTGATGGTGGAAG
>JAVLBT010000042.1:0-20174 GCA_031580945.1 Gracilimonas sp. | reverse complement strand
ATCATCGTCCAATTCAGGGTCTTCTCCTAAAGCCAAGTTACCTCCAATCCGCTTAACCAAAAAATATACTTCAATGGCATGGATGGGTGGTTTGATGATTTGATTGATCTCAAATTTTTGTTCTACGGAAACATACAGTCCGGTTTCTTCCATAAATTCACGTTTAACCGCTTCTTCAAGGGATTCTCCAAATTCTACTTCTCCACCGGGCGGTAACCAAACCCAAGTATCGGTAACTGGGGAATGTAATTCGATGAGCAATAATTTCTTTTTTTCTACCAATAAACCACATGAACGCACCCTAAGACGTCCATTTATTGATCGGTGGGTCATAGTTTTTCTGTCGCCACTTTCTCTTTTTTGGTGGACTTATATAATTTTGTGGATTTAGCATATTTAAGACTAGCCTTTATGAAATCCACAAAAAGTGGTTGCGGATTATTGACGGTACTTCGCAATTCAGGATGAAACTGTACCCCAACAAACCAGGGATGATCAGGCAGTTCTACAATTTCAACCAGATCCCGCTCGGGATTCATCCCTGAGAATATCATTCCGTGCTCAGTTAACTTGTATCTTAGGTTGTTATTGACCTCATACCGATGCCGATGACGCTCATCCACTTCTTCTTCTCCGTAAGCGAGATGTGCTTTTGAGCCCTCTTTAAGTTCACAGGCATATTTACCTAAGCGCATAGTTCCGCCCATATTCTCGAGATTTTTTTGATCATGCATGATATCAATAATCGGATGCTCGGTATTTTCATCAAACTCTGTACTGTTGGCATTTTCCCACCCACAAACGTCTCGTGCATATTCGATTACGGCACATTGCATGCCAAGGCAGATTCCGAAAAAAGGAATATTATTTGTTCTGGCATATTTCACTGCGGCTAATTTTCCACTGATGCCCCTGCCTCCAAAACCCGGTGCAACCAAGACACCTGCAATTCCTTCAAACTTTTCTTTTACATTTTCTTCTGTGAGGTTGTCAGACTGAATCCAATTAACATTCACTTTACAATCATTGACGGCACCAGCATGAATAAATGCTTCAACAATTGATTTATAAGAGTCATGATGCTCTACGTATTTTCCCACCAACCCAATATTGATCTCCCCCGAAGGATTACACACGGCTTCTACAAACCCGATCCAGTTATCTAATTTAGGTTCGGTTGTTTTAAGCTTTAGTTTATGAATAACGCGCTTGTCCAAACCTTCTTTCTGCATAAGTAAGGGCACTTCATATATACTTCTGGCGTCACGAGATTCAATTACATCTTCCAGGTCTACATTACAAAACTGAGCTACTTTTCTACGTATGGTTTCATCAAGGGGATGTTCTGACCGGCAAACCAAAATATCGGGTTGAAGTCCGCTTTCTGATAAAGTTTTTACGGAATGCTGAGTAGGCTTGGTTTTAAGCTCACCAGCTGCTGCAAGGTATGGAACAAGTGTTAAGTGAATTGATAAGGTATTTTGACGCCCTACATTGTATCGTAATTGACGAACAGCCTCTATGTAAGGCAAACTTTCGATATCACCAACCGTTCCTCCAATTTCCACAATTACCACATCATAATCTCCGGACTGACCAAGCTTTAGTACATGAGACTGAATCTCATCGGTTATATGCGGGATAACCTGAACGGTTTTTCCAAGGTAAGCTCCTTGCCGTTCTTTCATTATTACATCATAGTAAATGCGGCCTGTAGTTACATTGTTGCTTTGTGAGGTCTTAATATCAAGGAACCGTTCATAGTGTCCAAGATCTAAATCTGTTTCAGCACCATCGTCGGTTACATATACTTCCCCATGCTCGTAAGGATTCATAGTCCCGGGATCAACATTGATATATGGATCAAGTTTTTGGATGGTTACGTTTAGGCCCTGAGCTACCAATAATCTCCCAAGGGAAGCGCAGATAATTCCTTTACCAAGCGATGATGTAACCCCACCGGTTACAAAGATATATTTTGTGGACATTCGAGATGTGAGTGTGGTTAATGGACGTGAAAATATATGGGCTTCCCCACCTCTATTCAATTAAGATAAAGGGAAAACTTACTTTGTTTTCCACATGTTATCCACAAGACGTAACAATACATCCGGATTATCGGTGAAAATCCCTGATACCCCTCTTTGAATCATTTTTTTCATTCTTCGTTTCTCATTTACAGTGTAAACAAAAACCGGAATTTGTGCGGTTTGAGTTGCATTAGCCCATTTTTTTGAAAATTGGCGATAACTACAATTGAATGCATCAGCACTATAGTCTGAAATTAGCTGAACAGGGCCTCTACCTGAGGATTGAGACTTTTCATATAGCAAAGCCACTGAGATGTCCACATCCAGTTCTTTCAAGTGGTTAATGGCTCGGTAGTCAAAACTGGAAAACATTACATATTTCTGCATTCTATACTTTTTAACAAGAGCTAATGACTTTTCTTCTATCCCATTATAAGCTGAATCAGTAACTGCTTCAGATTTTATTTCAATATTTAAAGCAATTTTTCCCGCTGCAAATTGAAGTACCTCTTCCAGTGAAGGAATTTTTTCACCTGCATGTTTTTCCCCAAACCAAGCGCCGGCATCAAGCTGCCTTAGTTCTTCGAATGTAAAATCTGACACGTTACCAGAACCGTTTGTTGTTCTGTCGAGATCTGAATCATGAATTACAACCGGAATACCATCTGAACTTAGGCCGATATCCAACTCGATCATTTCTGCTCTCATTTCGTAGGCTGCTCTGAAGGCTGACATAGTGTTTTCAGGATAATAAGCACTTGCACCTCGATGAGCTATTATTACAACGCCGTCCTTATTCTCGGTATATAAATCAAAGGGAAGCTTTTTCATTTCTTGTTGAACTGGAACAGATAAAAAAAGAAGAGAGGCAATGAATATATTTATGTATGTCACAAATCTTACAGTTTATTTTATAGACAAACGTATCTTATCCCTGATATCTACTTACCTGATTAGATATTAGTCAATGCAACAAATTAGTTTTGAGAATTAACAACTCTTTTGATCGATTTTTGCAATAAGGAATCAAATGTTCCAGATTGTGCAAAAATGCTATACATAAAGTATAAACCAACCATTGTAGTTATGCTTCCGAATACGGTCATAATAGTAGCCAACCACACGGGTTGTATGCTATTAATTAATGAAAGCGCTACCACAGCTGTTCCTAAAAAAATCTGACTTATAGCTGATAAAAAATGTAACCCATTAATGGAATGCACTTTGTGCATAAAATCAGAGATGCCAGAAACGCCACGGTCATTTATTCTTAACTGCTTTAACTCGTTGCTAACGATTGAATTTTTATGTTTCTCTTCTTCAAACATGTCCGTTATTTTTTAGCTAACCTAAGACTCGACACTCAATTTATTATAATGAAAGTAAAACGACTTTAAAATAATTTATGTCAAATTCTGAAAATTTTTTTGTTTATGGACGAAACCCTGTTGAAGAAGCACTACAAAACCGGCCTATGGAGGTTGATAAAGTATTTATAAAAAACAACTTAAAAGCTTCTTCTTTTCAAAATATCAGTGATTTAGCTACTAAAAATGATGTTCCTTTAGTGAGAGTTCCGGGAGCAAAAATTTATAATTTAGTTGGTAAAGTGAATGATCAGGGTTTTGTTGCGCAGATAAGTGCAGCAAAGTACACCGACTTTTTCGATTGGATTGAGACTTTAGTACTCTCAAAAAATCCTGCTGTGTTACTATTACATGGAATTGAAGACCCTCATAATTTTGGTGCAATTCTTCGCTCAGCTGCCGCAGCGGGAATTGAAGCTGTGATCATTCCAATGCAAAATCAAGCACCTGTCAATGCTACGGTCTTTAAAACATCCGCTGGTACAGCCGGGCGTATTCCCGTAATTCGGGTGCATGATCTTAACCAGGCATTTAAGGACTTGAAGGCTGTTGGCTTCACTATCGCCGGATTGGACGGAAGTGCCAAAAAGAGCCTTTGGGAAGCAGACCTTAATCAACCTGTTGTGTTTTTAATTGGTAGTGAGGGCGAAGGAATTCATCCCGCAAATCTAAAACGATGCGACTACCTTATTAACATCCCGATGGAGAATGAGGTAGAATCTTTAAATGCATCTGTGAGTGCTGCCTTAATTAGCTACGAGAGCATGCGGCAAAAAAAATGAATTCGCAATTAGGGGACTCAATAACATCCTCGTAGCGTCCTCAATAATGAACGCTGCGAGGTCTTTAAGAAACTTGCAAGTTCTCCGTTTGGGAAGATCTATCATTCATAAATCAGGTATTTCTCGCGAATTTCATTGAATTCCAAAACATCTTTCTCCCAATCTGGGATGGTTTGGTTTGCATCCAGAATGCCTTTTATATCTATCCCCCAAAGATTGTTGGCGAAGGGATGCATCTTAAAATTCGGGTCGTATTTTTTAGCCAGCTTCAGTAAATCGATTCCTAATTTGAGTGGGTCTGTTTTAAGATAATTTCCATTGAATGAAATCCGGATTCCGTGACATTTTTCTCCTTCCAATTTTGGAAAAGCTGCAACTCCGGGTTTTGATTCCGGGCTAAAGGTTTTGGAACTGAGCTTCACGTTATGTACCCGGGAAAGTGAGTCTAAAACTGAACCCGGAACTTGAAAAGTAGGTGAGCCGATATTCAAAAAAGGATCCTCCGTTCCCCTACCTTCCGATAGATTGGTTCCCTCAAAAATTACGGTTCCTGCATATGCATACAAATGTTCAAAAGTGGGAAGGTTTGGTGAGGGAGGAATCCATCCTAAACCGGTCTCGGGCCACATCATATTTCGCTTCCAGCCTTTCGTTTCGATGACTTTAAAACCGGGCTTTTGGTCCAATTTTAGATATTCTTCTCCTACAATTAAACGAGCCATCTCGCCCATCGTTAATCCATAGGCAATTGGAATGGGATACGAACCAACAAACGATTTATACTTTTCCCGAAGCATCCATCCTGCTACATAACTTCCGCCCAAAGGATTGGGACGATCTAAAATCCAGAGCTCTTTTTCCTGCTCAGAAATGGCTTCCAGCATTAATCCCATGGTTGAATTGTAGGTATAAAACCGCAACCCCATGTCGGGAAGGTCTAATAAAACCACATCCACATTTTCCAACATTTCAGGAGTTGGCTTCCGTGTTGAACCGTACAAGGAATACACTGGCAGGCCGGTTTGGATATCAATGCCATCTTCAATTTTCTCCCCAGCTCCGGCTTCTCCCCTAAACCCATGCTCTGCTGCGTAAAGTGCGGTTATATTCACTCCAAGATTCCTCAATGTATCCACCATGTGTGTGCCGTCAACTCTTGATGAGGGGTTCATGAGTAACCCAACCCTTTTGCCTTTCAGTTCGGAT
Organism: Gracilimonas sp.; assembly: GCA_031580945.1. Lineage (GTDB taxonomy): Bacteria > Bacteroidota > Rhodothermia > Balneolales > Balneolaceae > Gracilimonas. The sequence goes on along the minus strand of JAVLBT010000042.1, from coordinate 14,789 downwards.
AGATGTTGATCGAGGAGAACTTCAGCGCCTAATTTAACAGGGTTTTCTTGAATTTCCTGAGCAGAACATCCTACCCAAAAACTCATTAAAAAAAATACTGCACTTAAAATTCTCATTCTTGAAAAGTATGGATTAAAAAAAAGTCCCGCACTTAAACATGCGAGACTTAAAAAATAAACTAACAGCCCGAAATTTTAGGCCTCATTTGCCACAACTTCTGATTCTGTGAAAAAGTAGTTTGCCTCGATTTTCCCATTTTCAACGGAATCCGATCCATGGATAATATTTTCGCCAACGCTATCGGCAAAATCAGCTCGAATGGTTCCTTCTACCGCTTCAGCAGGGTTTGTAGCGCCAATCAAAGTCCGGAAATCAGCAATTGCATTTTCTTTTTCCAGGATCATAGGAACGCACGCTCCGCTGCTCATAAATTCGCACAGCTCATCGTAAAAAGGTCGCTCTTTGTGGACGGCATAAAATCCGCCAGCCGTGTCTTTGGTGAGTCGGGTCATCTTCATTGCTTTGATCTCAAAACCCGCTTCCTGAATTCTTTTTGTTACCTCTCCGATGAGTCCTTTTCGAACGCAATCAGGTTTTAGAATCGTCAGTGTTCTTTCTTTCGCCATTATTATTATGTATTAAAATTTTGTAACATTTAGTGAAGTCATAACTCTATTATGTGATTCACAAAGATACGGTATCATTCATCAAGATTCGAACTTTTCGTATCTGATTTACTGGGACATATAGATAATGAAGGAAGGACATAAACAATTACATCAGTGGAGCTTCGACCTGGCCGCTTCTCCGGAAGATCTTTGGCCTTATTTGTCAGATACTAACCGTATTTTTCACAAATTAGGTGCAAATCCCGTACGTCCGACAGCGGTCTCCAGAAATGTACCCAAAGGGTATTTAGAGCTAAGTCATGAAAAGCTGAATTCGTATGTTACATGGGTTGAAGAACCTTATATATGGGAAGCACCTTATAGATTTTCGGTACTAAGAAATTATAAAGCAGGTATTTTACACTCGCTTAATATCTCGATGGAATCCAAGCCCGCTGACTGGGGTGCTTCCGTTATTGTGAAAGTTTCAATCGTTCCCTCCTCCCCACTGTTTAACTTTCCGGTCAAGTTATATACCGATTATTTGGTCAAAAGACGCCTCAATAAATATCTTGAAGAAGTAGAAATTGCGATAAATAATGATATCAAACCTTATGAATTAAGAAAAAAGGAAAAGCTTCAGCGTGCTACTAAACGAAAACTAAAGGATCTTCAAAATAAATTAATCAAAGCGAGTAAGCGTAGCCGGATTGTTTTTCGGCTGATGGATATGTTGGTTTACGCTGAAGACGAAGATCTGCAAACAATTCATCCTTATGCCTTAGCTGAATATTGGGGAGAGAAAAAATTCTCGGTCCTAAATGTTTTTCTACATGCGGCAAAGCTGGATATTTTAGATTTTGGATGGAATATCTGTTGTCCTGCCTGCAAATCCGCTAAGCATCACTTTAGAAAGATGCAGGAAGCCCGTATTCACTTGTATTGCGATGACTGTGAACGTGAGTATACCATGGATCTCAACCGCAATATGCATCTTGTGTTTAAACCTCATCCGTTGATTCGGAAAATTTCCGCTAAACAATATTGCGTTGGTGGCCCTCAATCCAAACCTCATCGTGTTATACAGCAACATATTGACGTTGGAAGTAACCAATACCCGCAAATTGAGCTGGATGAAGCAACCTATCTTTTTCGAACACACAACCATGGTGGGCACTTAATATTACACGTCCGTGAAGATGGTGCCGATAACATCAACATTATACTTACAAATGATGATCTGGGTGAACAGGAATTTACCATCTCAACAACGCCTAATCTTGTTATTCAAAATCATTCCTCTAAAAAGGTCGTTATTTTCTTAGATAAAGTTAACTGGAAATCAGAGGCAATTTATGCAAGTGAAGTATGCTCTTCACTGGATTTTAAAACACTCTTTGCTAAAGAAACACTCAAAGAAACAGCTAAAGTAAAAGCTTCTGAGGTAACGATGCTGTTTACTGATCTTATGAACTCAACTGAATTGTACCTTCAGGAGGGTGATGAGTCAGCAATTGGCCGGGTGATGGGGCATTTCAAAATAATACAGCAAATTGTAGCTGAAGAACGAGGCGGTATTGTTAAGACCATCGGTGATTCTGTGATGGCAGTTTTCTGGCAGCCGGTCTCAGCATTGAAAGCTGTGCAGAGAATTCAACAAATTTTTTCAAATTCCTCTGCCATGGGTGATGATTTCAAAATTAAAGCCGGCATCCATTTTGGCGACTGCACGGCTGTAAACTTAAATGGCCGTATTGATTATTTTGGAACCACGGTAAATATTGCATCCCGTCTTGTGGATCATGCCTCCGAAAAAGAGGTAATGATCTCCGAAGCAGTCTTTAAACATCATGACGTACAACTTTACCTCCAAAAAAACTCCGACACTTTCTTCGTCAAAGAATCAATGAAAGAGTTAAAAGGTTTTGAAGAAGAAGAATTCAAAGTTAAGCAAATCAGGTTAGAACGCCCTCCTATGCGGCTTGTTATTTAGATTGGATTCATTGAGCACTTGTATTCACCCAACTGTTTATTTTAAAAAAAGCTCTTAAAAGCCCTTCTTAACGCTATTTTAATCTAATTACTTACACATCAACTTTTATAATTGCATATGGCTTTGCATCTTTAGGCAAAACTCATTCACAAATTAATTATGTCTTCTAAAACTATACACCCCTCTATCGCGGATTCTGTGTTACCCATGAAACCGAAAAAAAATATTGCCCTAATTGCTCATGACCACAGAAAAGCTGATCTGCTGGATTGGGCTCAATACAACAGCGAACACCTTTCGGAACACAATTTATTTGGAACCGGAACTACAGGTTCACTTGTATCAAAAAAACTGGACCTACCCGTCTTCACATTTAAAAGCGGCCCGTTGGGTGGCGATCTTCAAATTGGAACGGCTATCGTTCAAAATGAAATTGATGTGATGATCTTTTTCTGGGATCCTTTACAAGCCCAGCCTCATGATGTTGATGTGAAAGCACTACAGCGAATCAGCATTGTGTATAATATTCCATTGGCCTGTAATCGATCTTCTGCCGATTTCTTGATCACTTCCCCCCTAATGAAAACTCAATATGACCGCTTCATTGTAGATTATAGTCAGCGGTTTAAGAAAAATTACGATGCCGAATAAGCTAAAGAATGCTAAAAGTCCCTATCTAAGACAACATTCCGATAACCCTGTTGACTGGCTTCCATGGGGACCTGAAGCTTTTCAAAAAGCAAAGGACGAAAATAAGCCTGTTTTTCTTTCCATTGGGTATGCTACATGCCATTGGTGTCATGTTATGGCCCACGAAAGTTTTGAAGATCCGGAAATAGCTGAATTGTTGAACGATGCTTTTATAAACATAAAAGTTGACCGTGAGGAACGCCCGGACATTGATAGCACGTATATGACCGTCTGCCAAATGTTAACTGGACAAGGCGGATGGCCCCTTACGATCATTATGACACCAGATAAAGAACCATTCTTTGCCGGAACGTATATTCCAAAAGAAGCTAAATTTAACAGGATAGGACTCCGGCAACTTATACCGGGAGTAAAAGGAATGTGGGAAAATGAGCCGGATCGTGTTGGGAAAGCAACCGCTAAAATTCGGGAAGGATTCAAAAGATCACAGCAATTTGAAAGTGGTCCGTTTCCGGGTACCGAGGCAACCGATTATGCAGCAGAACAATTATTGAAACGATATGATGAGAAACATGGTGGATTTGGTGAATCCCCGAAATTTCCATCTCCACATAATTTAATGTTCTTACTTCGCCAGTGGCAGCTCACTGGAGAGGAACGATTTGTTTATGCAGTAGATAACACATTGGAGCAAATGAGATTGGGAGGAATTTGGGATCATGTTGGCTTTGGGTTTCATCGATATTCAACAGACAGAAAATGGTTACTTCCCCACTTTGAGAAAATGTTATATGACCAGGCTTTATTGATGATGGCCTACACGGAGGCCTGGCAGGTCACAAAAAAACCCTTATACAAGCAGACTGTGTTTGAAATAGCAGAGTACCTGAAACGAAACCTACTGCACCCGGAAGGAGGATTTTATTCAGCCGAAGATGCAGACAGTGAAGGCGAAGAAGGCAAATTTTATGTTTGGAAACAATCGGAAATTGAACAAGTACTTGGTGAAGAAGCTCCGAGATTCACACAACTTTTTGAAATTAAGCAAGAGGGGAATTTCAGGGATGAAGCTACCAAAAAAGTTAACGGCACTAATATACCTCACCTAAAAAAACCTCCAACCAATGAAGAAATTAGGTGGTTTAAAACGATTCGGGAAAAATTATTTTTGGAGCGTCAAAAAAGAACACATCCACTTAGGGATGAGAAGATCTTAACAGATTGGAATGCGCTGATGATAGCAGCTCTTGCTAAAGCAGGCTTTGCCTTTGATGAGGGTGAATTCATTCATTTGGCTGAAAATGCTTTTAGTTTTATTGAAAAAAATCTCATGAAAGAAGGCAAGCTATTACACCGGTATATGGATGAGGAGGCTGGAATCCCTGCAATGGCTGATGATTTTGCTTTTTTAATATGGGCTGGCATTGAACTCTACGAAGCAACTTTTGACCCTGAATTCCTGCAAAAAAGTATAGATCTGCATCATAAATTTATAGGTGAGTTTTGGGATGATGAAAAAGGAGGATTCTATTTAAGCACAGCTGATGAAGATCAGGTATATGGCCGCCAGAAGCAGATCTTTGACGGAGCTATTCCATCGGCCAATTCGGTTTCATTGTTGAATGGTGTTTTACTAAGCAGATTGACGGGCAATACTTCTTTTGAGTCTTACACCGATCAAATCGGTAAAGCTTTTTCTGTTGATCTTATCCGCTCGGGAAGCAGTATTTCCCACAGCATGCAAGCAATTCAATTTATAAATGCTGAGGCCAAAGAAATTTCATTAATCGGCCGGAATGATGAAATTGAAGATGCTTTAAATTCCTATAGAAGCACTTATTCTCCGTTTTCTGTGCTTCATGCTGTAAGCGAAAACAGCAGAGATCGTTTAGAGGATATTGCAAGCTATCTGGAGTCACAAAAAATGAAAGGCGATCAGATCACTTTATATGAATGCGAGAACTTTACTTGTGATCAACCGGTTACAAGTCTTGAGGAAATAAAGAAAGTGTTGGCATAATCCCACCTTTTTCTTTTCTTAACCACCTAAAATATTTTCGCAAACACCCAATCCACTATTGAGCGGCTTGCGTATTCACAAATAAGAACATATATGCTGTTTTTTTTCTTAACAACAATTGGGAAATATCTTACCAAAGATGAGGATCGCGACCGTGAGCTCATGGCCCGTATCAAAGCCAGGGATTCAGTTGCACTCTCTGAATTGTATGATCAGTATAACCGATTATTATTTGGTTTGATCTTGTCAATTCTGAAGAAAAGATCTGAATCTGAAGACATTTTACAAGAGGTATTCACAACAATCTGGGAGAAAGCAGACCAGTTTGATTTAGAACGAGGCACCGTTTATACATGGATTGTTTCCCTTACAAGAAATAAATCCATTGATCGACTTCGTTCTAAGGTATATAAGGAGCAGAAAAAACAATCAGTAAGTATAAATGATGATGATGTATTTCATCCATTATACTCTGAAGAAACAGATCCTTTAGAAAAAACCATACTAAAAGATCGTGCAAAACGAGTACATGATGCTTTGGCAAATATTTCAGCGAAACAGCGCAACGTATTGCAAGTAGCTTATTTTAATGGCATGAGCCAAAGTGAGATCGCCGAGGAATTTGATATTCCACTCGGTACAGTAAAAACCAGAATGCGGGATGGCATGATGAAACTTAGAGAGATATTAGGTAAAGAATTAGAAGGATGAGCAAGCAAAAAAATAAATTTGAAGAACTCGCTTCTGCTTATGTACTGAATGCATTAAGTAAGGAAGAGGAGCGAACATTTGTAAAACTCTTAGAAAATGCGACGGAAGAAGAACTTAGAGTTTACGAGGACCTAAAGGCAACAGCGGCTGAATTCGCAACATTATCGTTAGAAGATGCACCCTCAACAGAAGTGAAAAAACGCATCTTGCAATCAATTGAGGGCAAAAATGAACCCGCCCGCATTTTACAGCTTTCCTGGTATCGCTTTGCAGCGGCAGCCTCCGTGATCTTTATTCTAATTTCTGCGGGATTATTTTTCTACAGTCAGGAACTATCACAGGAGATTGAACAAAAATCCGAAGTAATAGCTGAACAGCAAACTACGATTCAAAAGCTGGAAACTGAAGTAGAACGTAAAGAAGAATTACTCACCATTCTTGAAGCCCGAGATGTGGACCTCGTGATGATGGCTGGATTGGAAGATATGAGCCCCAACGGGTATGGAAAAGTTGTATGGGATAAAGAAAGTGGTAGAGCATTACTTCAGGTTGCAAACCTTCCAACAGTTCCCTCAGATAAAGATTATCAGCTTTGGTTTATAGTAAACGGACAACCGGTAAGTGCCGGAGTTTTTGCAGTTAATGATCCCCAACAAGATAACTTCTTTAAGATCGAGCAGCTTCGATCTTCTGCCAATCAGGGAGCCTTTGCAATTACCATGGAACCCAAGGGAGGGGTCCCTCAGCCAACGGGTGACATGTATTTATTAGGTAACATGTAAGCGGAATCTATTCTTTTTACAGTCAATTTAGATTGGTTTTGCTTTTTTTTGAATAAACCAATCTGAATGTTAGTTGACTTCGTATAGTTATATAGAAAATTCATCAAAAGAGATGACTAACTATAATTAAAACATATAACTATGAAGTCTATAAATAAGTTACCATTAATAGTGACTGTTTTAGGAATATTGATGCTTGGATTTACATTCAGCACAACTGCCCAAACAGTTTTTGAAGCGCAATTAAGTGGAAGCAATGAAGTCCCTGCTATTACCTCAATGGCCACAGGAGAGGTTACTGCTACCCTGAACGGCAACGAGCTTACAGTTGAAGGGTCTTTCGATAACCTCAGCAGCCCTGTTGCAACAGATATTGCAGGGGGAGCACATCTACATGCTGGTATGGCCGGACAAAATGGAGGAGTAATTTTTCCTCTTTCCATAACTGCTAACGGTGAAACCGCTGGTACCTTCGAAGCCGCCAATAATTCTTTTACCTTATCTGATGGACAGGTAGATACACTGATGATGAGAGGAATTTATGTTAACATTCATTCCGAAAATTATACAGGTGGTGAATTACGGGGACAGCTACTACCTGAATCTGATTCGTATTATCGATCCAATCTGTCAGGTGCATTTGAGATCCCTTCTGCTAAAACAATGGCAAGCGGATCATTAGTCTATGAACTACGTGGTGATTCTCTTTTTGTATCTGGTACATTTTCAGGACTTGAAGACGAATTTGATCCCAATGTTGCCGGTGGTTCCCACTTACATATTGGCTCAGCTGGTTCTAATGGTGGGGTAGCTATTTCTTTAAATGCTACTTTAGCTGAAGATAACTTATCAGGCACCTATTTTGCATCTGATAATGCTTTCGAACTTACCGCTGAACAAAAAACAGCTCTTATGGAGCGCATGTTTTATGCGAATATTCATACGCTTGCATACGCTGGCGGTGAATTACGCGGTCAAGTTGTACCCGCTGCATCCACAACATTTTTCGCACAATTATCAGGCAGTGCTGAAATTCCATCAGTAGACTCTGATGCAAATGGCGCCGCAGTGATCGAAGTACATGAAGATACAATAATTGTATCTGGTTCATTTGCAGGTCTTGAATCTGCTTTTAATACCAATGTTGGATCTCACCTCCATTTAGCCAATGCAGGTCAAAATGGTGGAGTTGAAGTTGTTCTTGATGTTGAGCTCGGTGCAGAGATGATGTCAGGTACATATAACGCAGCCGACAATCAGTATACAATTACCGCTGAACAAAAATCCGCTCTTTTTGCCAGAGATATGTATGTAAACGTTCATAGCGTAGACGTTGGAAGTGGTGAGATCAGAGGGCAGGTACTCGGTGACGCAGCTGCTTACTTTCATACTAATCTGTTGGGTGTAAACGAAGTTCAACCTATTGTTAGTTCTGCAATTGGTGCCGCTTCTGTTGAATACAAAAGTAACGGAAACATAATTGTGACCGGTGGTTTTGACGGATTAAGTTCTGCAGTTGATACTGAGATTGCAGGCGGTGGACACCTCCATATTGGTGGTGTTGATACTAATGGTGATGTTGCCATTCCGTTAGGACTAACGCTTGGAGCAAATGATACAACCGGTGTTCTTGCAATTTCTGACAATATGTTCTCACTATCCGCAGAACAAACTACTGCCTTATTTGATGAGCAAATGTATGTAAACATACATACTGCCAATTTTCAAGGTGGTGAACTACGCGGACAAGTATTATTTGCAAGTAATTTTGCACCAGGTATGCCTGCATTGACAGCCCCTGCTGATGATGCAACCTTGACCCTGGAAGGTCAGTCAACCACAGCATTTGAAGCTACCTGGGACGCAGCAACTGATGCTAACGAAAATGAGCTTGCTTACATCTGGCAGCTATCTACCGATGCTGAATTCAATAATATTGTAGTAAATGCCAATGTAGGTGCTGAGACGATGTTTCAAACCGACTTCGGTACTCTGGATGCTCTTCTTGGAGATCTTGGCGTTGAAGTTGGAGGAACAGCTACTGTTTATCACAGAGTTATTGCAACAGATGGAAGTGATAACACAGCAAGCGAAGCGCGTACAGCCAATTTAGAACGTGGAATGGTTACTTCAAGTGAAGAGCCAAACAGTACGCCTACACAATTTGGACTGGAACAAAACTATCCGAATCCATTTAACCCTACCACAAATATCACGTTTACTCTAAACGAAGGCAGTGAGGCAACCTTGAAGGTATATAACTTACTGGGTCAGGAAGTAGCGACGATTGTAGATAATCGATTCAGTGCAGGGCAACATACTGTAAACTTTGATGCTAATGCCCTTTCTTCTGGAATTTATATTTACAGATTAGAAGCAGGCAATCAGACCATGACAAAACGTATGACGCTGATTAAGTAGTACGTCATATATTATGTCCCAAGAGGCTAGTTTCCCTGATCGGAAACTAGCCATTATTTTATTTGATATTCAGATATAAAAAAACCCGGATCTTAGAAGATCCGGGTTTAATTTTACTCAGTAAATTTAATATTCCATCATTTTTTGGAACATAAAATCCTTAAAGCTCATCAATGTAGTCCCTGAAGGAATTTCTACCATTGCTTTTGCAACATTTGACCGATTGACATTTGTCACCTCCATTACAACCGTCCGGTCCTCCCCTTCAACAGCTTCAATCATTAATGGAAAATTCTTACCCTGAAATACAATATCCTGAGCAACCCCGTTAAACTCTCGTTCGATATCTTTTGGCAAATTTTTCCATCGTTCGCTTAACATTCCCCAATTGATATCAACATTAGGCGTCATCCAGATGGCGAGATGCTTATTCGGGTTTTCCTCATCTTTAATGATCATTTCAGCCGTTTCTAAGCCTAAAATGGTTTTCGTTCTGTCGGAAAACTCCCAGTTTGGTTTTGGGGGTGAGGTAGCATCATATTCAGTAGATTCTTCCGCCCAGCTTGACAGCATTTCTACCAATCCTTCGATTTCTGCTTTAGTCACTTGAAGTGCCTGACTTTGACCGGTCAATATCACAAAGTCTTTCATGTCATTACGAATAAGCAAACCATCAGAATTCATGCCCTGCATAAATTCTACATTATCTTCACCTTTGAACATTATCCGGTCTGACGTTGCAAACAAATTGAGTTTACTTACCGTTACACTTCCATTTTCTTCTCCATAGAGATTCATAGAGATCTGTCCCTCAAATTGGGCATGGGTATTTGTGCTAAAGATCAACGAAACCAAGAGGCAAAAAGAGATAGTAATTTGTTTCATTTTCATAGTTTTGATATAGTTTATAGTGAATGACAGATATTTAAACGTAAGAAAGTATGAGTTGTTTCCCGAACAAGATGTCTTTCATTACATTAGGTAGAAATGGTCATGAAGTCAACTACTCAGCAGTTTTAAGCTCCAACTGATAACTTTTTTCATTTTGGGTGATCGTAAAACTCCATGATATTCCGGCGAGAGCCATTAATCCACCGTAAATCATAATCAAAGATTTTACTCCCATCAGATCAGCTTCAAGTATCAGTGATGCTACAATTGTGGATATTGAATTTCCAATAGTAAAGAGCAGCCATTCTGTACTAAATATTCTGCCCCTGTAAGTATCAATAGTTCTTTTTTGAAGGAGTACAGTACTACTCACCCAATTAGCTCCAGAAGCTGCATGCGCAAAGAGTACAAATATTAGCATTAAAGCAAGGCTATTCACTAAACCAACTACCATATACATAACCCCGCAAAAGGTAATCGCCAGCCCCATTAGTGTTACCCAGTCCTTTTCATCTTTGAACAACCTTCGACCTATAATGGGCCCAATACCTGTCCCAAATCCCCTTGCTGCATAAAGTAAACCAAGGCCCACGCTACCCATCATAAGCACTTCTTCACTTACAATTATGAGTAAATAAACCAATCCACCCAAAAAGGCGGTTGAAACCCCTTTTGCTAATGAAGGCCGTAAAATATGACGGTTACTGACCAGATAACTTAACCCTTCTTTAATTCCCTTAAATGGATTTCTGGTTCGATATAATTCTTCTTCCGAGAGTCTTTTTTGTGGGATGACGGCCCGGTATACAAACCATGCAGAGATCACATAAGTTAGAGCATCAAGAATTAGTACCAAATTTGTTCCCAACCATTCAGTTGCGAAACCACCTATAGCCATACCTGTTGTAAAGATGATACTCCAGGTTGCAGTTGAAATAATATTGGCATTGGTTAGATTCTCCTCTGAAGTTACATTTGGGATCGATGATGTTTTAGCGGGTTCAAATACAGCTGAAAGCATCATTTGGATAGAGGTTAGTACATAAGCTACCCAAAGCATAGATTCAGATTGAACAGATATGATTCCAAGTACTGCCAATCCCCGAAAAAGGTCGCACCAGATCATGAGTTTTCGACGGTTAAACCGATCAGCAAAATAACCTGCTATAGGAGAAAAGAAGGCCAGCGAAAGCATTTTTACAACTATGATCAAACCCAGTAGAAATTCTGAATCAGAATAACGGGCAATAATAGCATATAAGGCGAGCAACCCGAACCAATCTCCAAAGTTGGATATCGATTGAGCAATCCACAAACAACGAAAATCGTGGTTCTCTTTTATGAGCGAAAGATACGGGCGAAGATTGTCAAACATAGCTTTAAGCCTAAGCACTCAGCTTTCAGCTTAAAAAGGATTAAATAGTTCAAAATTGGATGTTCCTTGTTCGGTGTTGGATGTTCAATCCACTCCGGTGCTTCCAAACCCGCCCTCTCCCCGATCCGTTTCATTTAGTTCATCCACTTCAACCACCGGGAATTGAACTACAGGAGCTATCACCATCTGGGCAATTCTGTCGCCATGTTTTACTACAAATTTATCTTTTCCGTGATTTATCGCTATAACTTTAACCTCTCCCCTGTAGTCTGCATCAATGGTTCCCGGCGTATTCAACATTGTTATTCCACTTTTTATAGCCAAGCCACTTCGCGGACGAATCTGAGCTTCGTACCCTTCAGGCAGTGCAATCTTTAACCCCGTAGGAATGAGTATCCTTTTGCCAGGATCTATCACGATCGGTTCCTGATTTGCAGCTCTAAGATCCATACCTGCAGCTGATACAGACTCGTAGTTCGGGAGCGGCAGATTCTTTGCATGTTCCAGTTTTTTTATCAAAATCTGTTTCATAATTCTTCCCTGTTATATTCGATCATTCGTACAATTACATTGCCCCATAACACTTTTACCCTTGCTTCAAGTGGTACTCTAAGGTCATCGGCCAAAAACCAAGCTCTGAAATCACCTGAAAAACCAAATGGGCCTTCAATATTTTCCGTGGAGCCTATTAATTTATATGCTTCTATAGGTCCATTGAATGGGGCATAATTTCTCTTTTCGGTTTTTGTAGAGTTTTTTGCAAAAATATATCCTTTCTTTTTTGTGACGTACACGGGAAGTTTAAAATTTTGTTCACTTCCAACAAAAAGCCTTGAAAAATAAAAGATAAGATGTCCTGAAGTGGCCGGATCTTCAAGATCAAGCGTATCCCGGGTATCATCTTCTTCCTTGTAATAAACTTTCCCTAAGTCGCGATCAAACCAATATTCGATTTCACTGAATTCATTCTCGTCCACGTTATCCTTCCAATATTTAACTTCTACCGGAAGACCTTCATTATTCACATAAAACAGACTATGAAATTGATCCAATTCATCCCCAACAAAAGGAATAGAAGGGTTTGACTCGATCTCCGTTAGTATATGCTTCTGTTTCTGATCTTTATAAATGGAATCGCTGAGCAATCGTACGTTTACCCAACCCAATTTAAATGGACCATATTTTACCTCGTAACGAAACGTTTCCTTTATGGAAAAGAGGTCTTCCATTGTTGGCGGGGTATCCTTATCAGCAGGGAAATCATGTTGAGCAAAAGCTGCTGTTGATGTTGTAAAGAGTAAAAGCAAGCATATATATCTCATAAAAATTGGGCCGGTAAGGCTACCTACTTATTCTCTTCAGGTTCAGCGACAAACGCTTCAAAAGAATCTTCATCATAACCTACCAAAACAGACTCTTCTTTTATTAACACCGGTCTTTTGATCATTACCTGATTATTCAGCAGCTTTTCAAATAGTTCCTCTTCAGACAGCTCTTGTTTAGCCAACCCCAGATCACGCCATTTACGGCCTCTCTTGTTAACTAAAACATCCAGCCCAACTTTGAATTCAAGCTCTTTTAGCTCATCCCTGCTCAGTGGCTCTTTTTTTATATCAATAAATTCATAATCAACAGAATGGTTGTCCATCCATTTTTTGGTATCACGGATCTTGTTGCAGTTATTTATTCCAACTATGTGTAGCATCGTACTTTTTGGTGAATCTTTTGTATTTTCAAATTCTAAGATACGGTTTGTTTCTGCAAATTTGAACGAATAGAATTTTCACTTCGTGCCTTTAATCTCAAAATACTTAACTTGGTTTACCTTCTTACTTATACTTCTGATGGTGGTAAGTTGCACAAGAAACGACGCTCAGCGTGAATTTGAGCAAGAAGCCTATTCAACCCCATCAGGATATACAGCAACGACCAATCAGGGGGAGATACTTGAAACAGACCAGGATGACTGGCGAACTTCTCCACTATTTCAGGGTTTGATAGATGTTGTTCCTGTTTATCCAAACCCTGTTACTACAGACCAGGCTATTCAGGTTGAAGTTGAGGTAACCGGAGTTCAATCTGTGAGTGGACTGGAAGTACTCACCCGTTTCCAGGATGGAAGCTTTCGAAGCTTATATCAGTCGTTTGAAACATTACAACCTGGTTTGACGACTTTCTCAATTAACCCTATTGAATTTGCTGAATTTGGAAATCCAGAGGGCGCCCGAGGTCTAAATAGAATTTATATGTTAGACGGCCGTGGTCAAATGATCACTTATGGTGATATTTTGGTCGAATAAGAATTTTACTGAACCTGACATCTCCTTTCCAATATTGATCAGGTTTTTAAAGTCCTGATAATCTACTGTTGAAAAGTTATTTCAGTCATAATAACTCCTCTCATTGTGCCACATAATTTTTTTTCGTCATCTGACATTTATACATTATCTTAAGTTACCGATTAAGTAATTGCAGGCAATTGTCACATAAACTCATTTTTTGATCATGCTTAAGTCCCTGAATAATTCTTCCGTTGGCCGGCAGACCAAGCGCAAAACAAAAATTCTTCAGTTTGGGGAAGGTAATTTTTTGAGAGCATTCGTTGACTGGATGGTTGACAAGCTAAACGATAATACCGACTTCAATGGATCTGTAACGATCATTCAGCCGATCTCCAAAGGTTTGGTGGAACTTTTGAATAAGCAAGATGGACTATATCATGTACAGCTTCAGGGGGTCAAAAATGGTAAACCATACTCGAATATTGAGCTTGTACAAAGTGTGGAAGGCGGCCTCAATCCCTATAAGCATTACCAGGAATTCCTCCGGCTGGGTGAAAATCCGGATGTAGAATTCATTGTATCTAATACAACCGAAGCCGGCATCGCTTTTGATGAAAATGATACGGATTATAAAACCATCCCCAACAGTTTTCCCGCAAAATTAACAGCACTGCTCCATCACCGTTTTAAACATTTTGAGAGCGATCCTGAAAAAGCTCCGGTCATTATTCCCTGTGAACTAATTGACAAGAATGGAGACAATCTGAAAAATTACGTTCTCCAATATGCTGATCTTTGGAATACAGATGCTGCTTTCAAAACTTGGATCCAAAACCACATCCCTTTTTGCAATACACTTGTGGATCGCATTGTACCTGGCTTTCCCAAAGAGAATCTGGAAGAAATTCATGCAGAGATCGGTTATGATGATCAGCTGGTAGTGAATGGCGAGTATTTTCACTTGTGGGTCATTGAAGGTCCTGAATCTATTCAGCAAAAACTCCCCTTCGATAAAGCCGGGTTGAATGTGAAATTTGTGGACGATCTTTCCATAT
>JAVLBT010000041.1:0-22114 GCA_031580945.1 Gracilimonas sp. | reverse complement strand
GATCTCGAAAAAGCGGGATTGAGAATTATTCGCGGAGGAAGCTTTGATGAAGAAACCGCTACAAACCAAACATTCTGGAGAGTCGGAACATATGACCTTATGACCCATAATGATGTAGGCTTTCGTTGTGCCATTAGCCAACATGAACTTGATTAATAAGGGCTATTCAAAGGCTTTTACTGACCTCACCAAAAAAGATCTTAAAATAAAAAGGGGGCCGAAGCCCCCTTTTTCTCACTCACTCATCGAAGTAGCAACTTAGCTATTGTGCTGAGCTGCATGTTCGTTGTACCCTCGTAGATCTTACCGATCTTTGAATCTCGGTAAAATTTCTCTACGGGATATTCTTTCACATAACCATAACCACCAAACAGATCTACTGCTTGCGAAGCCACTTTTTCAGCAACTTCAGAAGAATAGAACTTTGCCATGGCGGCTTCTTTTAAAAATTTTTGTCCAGACATCTTCATACGCGCAGCATTATAGACCAGCAATCGAGCGGTTTCAATATCTGTGGCCATACGAGCCAATTGGAACTGAACGCCTTGGAATTCTGAAATAGCTTTACCAAACTGCTTTCGCTCTTGTACATAAGCCAATGCAGCTTCAAAAGCACCCTGTGCTATGCCAATCATTTGTGCGCCAATACCAATCCGTCCTTCATTTAACGTCTCAATAGCAACTTTATATCCTTTTCCAACTTCACCCAATACATTTTCTTTGGGCACACGCACATCTTCCAATAGAATTTCACAGGTGGAACTTGCGCGAATTCCCAACTTATTTTCTTTCTTGGAAACCGAAAATCCTTCCATATCCCGTTCCACTACAAATGCCGTTATTCCCCGGTAGCCTTCGTCAGGATTGATGTTAGCGAATACTAAAAATATATCGGCTTCATTAGCATTGGTGATCCATAATTTAGACCCATTCAGCACAAAATGATCCCCATCTTCTTTAGCGGTCGATTTCAGTCCAAAAGCGTCACTGCCAGAACCTGCTTCTGATAAACAATAAGCCCCAACTTTTTCGGTAGCTAACTGAGGTAAGTATTTTTGCTGAAGGTGCTCAGAGGCAAAATTCACAAAAGCATTGTTGACTAATGTATTCTGAACGTCCATAAATACACCGGCTGATGCGTCAACTCTGGAAATTTGCTCAATAGCCACGATAGACATCATAAATGTGCCACCGCCACCCGCATACTTTTCAGGGATATCGATACCCATCAAACCCATCTCAAAAAACTCTTTTACCAAAGCAGGATCAAGCTTGGCTTTTTCATCCATCTCCTCCACTAATGGCTTAATTGAAGCTTCTGCAAAATCAGCAGCCGCTTCTTTCAACATTTGCTCATCTTCGGTGAGCTGGGTTAAAGGGGGAATGATTTGTTCGAGTTGTTCCATCAATGCTTCGTAAATTAGTTTAGAATAAAATCGGAACTGAATATACAAATTGAAAGCGCTTTTTTACTAATTAAAACCGTATTTTTTAACATCAATTAGTAAAGAATTTTCTACAAGTTTATTTTAGGTTATAATCACAATTAAAAGACCATTTATACTGTTTTGGATACCTTAGATTTTAATGGCAAATTAGATTTTAGTGAGTTCTCGCCCACTTCTACAGAAGAATGGGAAGCAGTAATTGAGAAAGACCTTAAGGGTCAAGATTACAAAAAAGTACTCTCATGGAATCCTGAAAACAACCTGGAAGTACTCCCTTTCTATCGTAGCGAACATCTCGAACAACTCGCGCATACTGCAAAACCTGTTCGAGCACATGCGGGCTGGACTTCCATCCAATCCATTTTAGTTGATGACCTTCGCTCTGCTAACCAAACAGCCTTGAATGCCTTACAAAATGGAGCCTCAGGACTATATTTTTATGGTGAACCGAATCATCTTTCTACCACATCCGATATTGAACGCCTTTTAAAGGATATCCAAATTGAGCTCATCAGCTTAGCGTTTGGGCCTGCATTCAACTCGGAGTCTTTTATCAATGAATTAAAACTTTACATACAATCCAGTGGGCTTGATCCAAAAACGTTAGACATTATCGTTAGCCACGACCCATTCTCATCGGGAGTCTTTACGGGTAAATTGGCCTCTAAAAAAGCGATTGAACAGTATTTTTCTGCATTTCCATTTGCCCTCAACATTGATATCAGCGGATATGGAAATGCGGGGGCCACCATCGTTCAACAGTGTGCATTTGCCTTGGCAGCGGGGAATGAGATTCTGGGTATTGCCGGAAAAAACATTCCATTAAACTTTAATTTTGCTGTTGCCAGTAATTACTTCCCGGAGATGGCTAAATTCCGGGCTTTTAGGTTAATGTGGAACCAGGTATTGGAAACGTACCAAATTGAACCCCCCAAACCTTCACTTTACGCCCAAACTGCACTTTGGAATAAAACCCAAAATGATGCCCATAACAATATGTTGCGAGCCACAACCGAAGCCATGTCGGCTGTGTTAAGTGGAGCCGATGCCTTGACCATTTTACCCTACAACGTGCATTTTGATAAAGCCAGTGAATTTTCCAATCGTATTTCCAGAAATGTACAGCTTATACTACAGGAGGAAGCTTATTTCGATAAAGTTTCAGACCCCGGCGCCGGATCTTATTATGTAGAAGCACTAACGGATAAGGTCGCAGTAGAAAGCTGGGATCTTTTCCAGAAGATCGAGAAAAAAGGCGGTTTTTATGCCTGTCTGAAATCTGGATTTATTCAGAATCAGATCACCCACTCCCGGGAGAGTAAAATTGAATCCTACAAAGAAAGGAAGGAAATATTAGTAGGAGTAAACAAGTATCAGCCGGATGAAATTACGCATGACCTTTCATTTAGTACTCAACATTTCCTATCCAAATTCGAATCTGATCATATAGAAATTGAGAAAATCGTGCCACTGAATATGGAAGCTGAACTCCAAAAAGGAGACGCATGAAGAAAAAAGATTTTTCAAACATTGACCTGAACTTGTCATCACGCAGATCTTCCCAAAAAGATGATATTGGGAGTTGGGAAACACCGGAAAAAATTGATGTGAAAGCTCAATTTAACAGAGATGATATCAAAAATTTGGAGCATCTGGACTATGCCGCCGGAATACCGCCTTACCTGCGCGGCCCCTATTCTACTATGTATGCTGTGCGGCCATGGACCATCCGTCAGTATGCCGGGTTTTCTACAGCGGAAGAATCAAATGCTTTCTATCGACGAAACCTGAAAGCCGGGCAGAAAGGCCTTTCCGTGGCTTTTGACCTGGCTACTCATCGTGGCTATGATTCGGATCACCCCCGCGTTTCCGGCGACGTTGGAAAAGCAGGAGTGGCCATCGACTCCGTGGAAGACATGAAGATCCTTTTCGATCAAATTCCATTGGATAAAATGTCAGTTTCAATGACCATGAATGGAGCTGTAATTCCCGTGATGGCTTTTTACATTGTAGCGGCTGAAGAGCAGGGAGTTAAGCTGAAAGACCTATCCGGGACCATTCAAAATGATATCCTAAAGGAGTTCATGGTCCGTAATACCTATATCTACCCGCCGGAGCCTTCCATAAAGATCATTGGAGATATTTTTGAATTTACATCCCAAAATATGCCTCGGTTCAATTCTATTTCCGTAAGCGGATATCATATGCAGGAAGCCGGAGCTACTTGTGATATTGAGTTGGCTTATACCCTTGCAGATGGGCTTGAATATCTACGCACAGGATTGGATGCTGGAATGGATATCGATGAATTTGCACCTCGCATTTCTTTTTTCTGGGCTATTGGCATGAATCATTTTATGGAGATCGCTAAGATGCGTGCAGCCCGGTTATTGTGGGCAAAGATCGTGAAGTCCTTCAACCCCAAGAATCCAAAATCACTTTCGCTGAGAACTCATTCGCAAACTTCCGGCTGGAGTCTTACCGAACAAGATCCATATAATAATGTAGCACGTACTACCATCGAAGCAATGGCTGCAGCTCTTGGCCACACGCAGTCTCTTCACACAAATGCGCTGGATGAGGCCATCGCGTTACCCACAGATTTCTCTGCCCGTATCGCTCGGAATACGCAGATCTTTTTGCAGGAGGAAACCGGCATTACTAAAGCTGTGGACCCCTGGGCGGGTTCTTACTATGTGGAATATCTGACGGATCAAATTGCGCGCCGGGCCTGGGCACTGATCGGAGAAGTCGAAGACCTTGGTGGAATGACAAAGGCCATTGAAACCGGAATTCCAAAAATGAGAATTGAAGAAGCAGCGGCCCGAAAACAAGCGCGTATCGATTCGGGACAGGATACTATTGTAGGCGTGAATAAATATACTACGGATGAAAAATCAGAGATCGATATTCTGGAAGTGGATAATGAGAAAGTTCGAAAGTCGCAGATCGAACGCATCAACAAAATGAAAGATGACCGAGATGACGTAAAAGTTCAGGCTTCCCTCGACGCTCTCACCAAGTGTGCTGAAAGTGGAGATGGAAATTTATTAGCTTTGGCTGTTGATGCCGCCCGTGAGCGAGCCACCTTAGGCGAAATTTCCGATGCCATGGAGAAATCTTTCGGGCGTTATAAAGCAACCATAAAATCTATTTCTGGCGTGTATTCTTCTGAACTTAAAAACGATGATCATTTTAAAGCAGCCCTTAAAAGAGCCGATGATTTTGCGGAGATCGATGGCCGCCGGCCCCGTATCATGGTTGCAAAAATGGGGCAGGACGGTCATGACCGCGGCGCCAAAGTGATCTCCACAAGCTTCGCCGATCTTGGATTTGATGTAGATATTGGCCCACTTTTTCAAACACCGGAAGAAGCTGCCCGGCAAGCCGTTGAAAACGATGTACATATTTTGGGTGTTTCCAGCCTGGCTGGGGGACATAAATCGCTTGTGCCCCAAGTGATCGAAGAATTAAAAAAACATGGGCGAAAAGATATTATGGTGATCGCAGGCGGTGTTATTCCTCAGCAAGATTATCAATTTCTATATGATGCCGGTGTGACAGCTGTTTTTGGTCCCGGAACCGTGATCCCACGAGCAGCCAAACAGATTCTGGATACGCTGATCGAAAATTACTCAAACAATAATTGATGAGTAGAAGCCTCCCTACATCAAAGGAATTCATTACTGGCATTCTTTCGGGGAATCGGATGTTGTTGAGCCGGGCGATCACACTCATCGAAAGCACGAAACAAGAACATCAGGATCTGGCACAAGAGATCATTGAAGGCTGCCTTCCTCATTCCGGAAATTCTATCCGAATTGGTGTCACAGGAGTGCCGGGCGTTGGTAAAAGTACATTCATTGAAGCTTTTGGGAATCACATTATTGAAAAGGAAGAACGCTCATTGGCTGTGCTTGCTGTGGATCCGTCCAGTTCTAAAACGCGCGGAAGTATTTTGGGAGACAAAACACGCATGGAGACATTGTCGAACAATCCCAAAGCATACATTCGCCCTACCCCCACTTCTGGCTCTCTCGGGGGCGTAGCCCGCAGTACCCGCGAAACGATCACACTATGCGAAGCTGCAGGATTTAATACCATTTTGATCGAAACAGTTGGCGTTGGTCAGTCTGAGACTGCGGTTCATTCCATGGTGGATTTCTTTTTACTATTGATGCTGGCCGGTGCTGGCGACGAACTGCAGGGCATCAAACGCGGCATTATGGAAATGGCGGATGCCATCGCCATCAACAAAGCTGATTCCGGAAATGAAAAAGCTGCTAAAAGGGCTATGAGTGAATATAAAAATGCACTCCACCTTTTCCCGCCCACGGAATCTGGGTGGATCCCTAAAGTGACTACTTGTTCTGCTTTCCACGACATAGGTATTCCTGATGTTTGGAAGATCGTAGATGAATTTATGCGACATACTAAAACCAAGGGATTCTTCGAAAAAAAGCGAAAAGAACAAGCCAACTATTGGCTGGATGAGGCCATAAACCTGGAATTGCACCGAGCATTTTATGAAGATGAAGAGCTAAGCGTAAAACTGAATGCGTTCAGAGCACAGGTCCAAAATGGTGAGATCTCATCCTATAAAGCTGCACGGAATTTGATGAAGGACTTTTTGGGTCAATCATAATCCTTAAACTCAAATCCAAATATATTTCTCATGAAGTTTTTTACCACACAACATGCTAAAATAAGAGAACGTATTTGTTTATGATGAAGGGAAATAAGCCGGATTTGCTTCACATCAATTACCGTATATCCTCAGTTTTGAAACTTATCCATGTTTTTCATGTTGATGTAGTATATCTAAAAACCAATGGACTCTATATGAGAATAGTAAATCACATTTTTATTGTCGTCATCTTTTCCCTTTTTAGCCTTCAAGTTTTTGCTCAGGTTGAGGTCGTTAATGCTTATCCCAACCTTAGTTTTAATGCTCCAATTGACTATCATTTTGCAAACAAGGGTAATGATACCGTATATGTTGCTGAGAGAAACGGACGAGTGCTGGCTTTGAAGAATGATCCTGAAACAGCTACTACCGATATTCTTTTGGATATAAGCGATCGGGTAAATACGGCCGGTGAAGGAGGGCTTCTGGGTTTTGATTTCCATCCTGACTTCGAATCAAACGGCTATTTGTATGTATATTATACCGCCGGAGATCCGTTCCGGTCTGTTATTTCTCGATTTCAAGTTTCAGCCGATGATGGAACAGTAATTGAAGATTCTGAACTAATTTTATTAGAGATCGATCAGCCTTATACCAATCACAATGCCGGACAAATTCGGTTCGGTCCTGATGATTTTCTCTACATTGCTTTAGGTGACGGCGGAAGCGGTGGAGATCCACAGGAAAATGGCGAAGATCGCACCACCCTGCTCGGATCCATTTTGCGAATTGATGTTGACAACTCAGAGGATAACCTCCAGTATGCTATCCCCGCTGATAACCCTTTTGTAGATAATGAAGAAGGATATCGAGAGGAGATCTATGCTTATGGAATGCGAAATCCCTACCGTTTTAGCTTTGATGCCGAAACCGGAGAACTTTGGGTGGCTGATGTAGGACAATCTTCCCGCGAAGAAATCAACGTAGTGATAAAAGGGGGAAACTATGGGTGGGATATCATGGAGGGCAGTTTGTGTTTTGAGCCTTCCAGTGGTTGTGATACCTCGGGGCTGGAACTTCCTGTTTATGAATACGGACGTGGTGAAGGACGCTCAATAACCGGAGGATTTGTGTATAGAGGTACCGAAGCTCAGGAATTACTTGGCAGGTATGTATACGCTGACTTTGCTTCAGGAAATATTTGGTCACTGGCTTGGGATGGGCAACAGGCGCATGATAACCAACTCATTGATCAATTTAGTGGAAATCAACTTATTATGTTTGGGGAAGATCAACAAAGAAACCTATACCTGGGGTCCTTCGATGGTAATATTTACACCTTTCGTTCTACCGCTACGTCCAATGAAAACCGGCGGGAAACACCTACGACTATTCAACTGCAGCAGAACTATCCCAATCCCTTCAACCCTACCACGCAGATCACCTACCAACTTCCGGAAGTAACTGAAATTGATTTGCGGGTTTTCGATATGCTTGGTCAGGAGATCAAAGTTTTGGAATCTTCCCAAAAACCGGCCGGCAGTCATACGATCACCTTTGACGCTTCTTCTCTTTCGAGCGGTATCTATGTATACCAACTTCGTTCAGGATCAACCATAATCACACGGAAAATGACCCTCATTAAATGACCCACAAATAACGACCAACACCGCTACATACTTTTATTCTAAAGAAAGATTTTTAAAAATATATTAAGCAAACGAAGGTAATTTGATCTCATCCCTTTATTTAAGCAAGGTCATCTTCTTGGTTTCAGATCTCCTCTCAGAGGTCAAACGATAAATGTACACTCCGCTTGGAAGATCCCGCGCGTCAAATGTAATGGAATGTGCTCCACTATTCATGCGCTCATTAAGCAGCTTATAGACTTCCTGCCCCAGCATGTTATATACGCTTAATTTCACTTGTCCGGCGTCTGCCAAATTGAAAGAAATATTAGTTGTCGGGTTAAATGGGTTCGGGTAATTTTGATCTAAGCTAAAGGTATTCGGTGTTTCGCCTTTGCTTTCATTACTATTGATCACGGCATCATTCGCAATTCCCGGCGTTCCGCCATCTTCAGACGATGCTATCCAGTTTTCACCCAGCGCATTGTCTGCAGAGTAATCCTCCAATTCCAGCGTAGGACCGTTTCCATCCGCCTCTAAGGGCCATGGAGCATCATCCTTGTATTCAACAAAATCGATCAGCGTCTGACTCGCATTAAATATTCGAACCTGATCACCTGACCCACTCAGCCCAAAATCAGCTTCTCCTTTGACAAAGGCCGTATTAGGATGAATTTCCTTGAATTTGGCAGTATCTGTTGAAATAACCACATAGCCTTCGGAAGGTATACTGACCCCATCAGGAATGATGAACTCATGCGCATCATCATCATCTTTGAAAATCCAACCTGACAGATCAATAGCCGCACCAGAATAGTTGTATAGCTCGATCCAGTCCCCAGCATCTAATTCATCACTGGAGTTATAATTGATCTCATTGATCACGATCTCATCATTTTCTACTGATCTGAAGTTTGCTTCAACTTCAACAGGGTTTGTGGTTAATGGAATATTCAGTACATCGTCACTTCCAGCATCTTCACCATTTATAACCCAGCTCTGTAATTCAAAACCCGGATCTGGCTGTGCATGTAACGTGATTGTGGTGTTTTCAAAATACAACCCAGACCAAGAACTCTGACTGGTATTTGGGGATATCGAGTTTAAATGAACGGTCCCTTTGGAAGTTTGCGCTAAGGTAACCCGAACCGTATCAGTAGCCAGCGTGTCCTGAATTTCTTGGTATATAAAATCAGGGTAATTCAGCACATATGGCACTGCTAAACCATAATCTTCGCGGCCAAGTCCATAGTAAAAATATTCCATGCTAAAGTTGGTTGGGCCGCTATTGTCGTACCACACATCATCCCAGCGGTCAATATCGCGGGAAATTTCCGGGTTGATCGCCGTATCTATGGAATCTATCAATCCGATCATATAATCAGGTTCGAAAGCAGTGTTCAACATATCGGCCAATCGGTTCAGAAACATCTCACGATAGGTAGGATTTTCCATCATTCGGCCAATAAGCCAAAAACCAGCCGGTTCTTTGCTCAGATAAAATGTGAACTTCCTTAAATAGTCTTCAGGATCTTTATCAAGATTTTGCCACCAATCAAAATCGTGAGAGATGTAGTGCCATTTGCTACCTGGCTCCTGAGCTCTCCAATAGCGCAAATTATTTGGATCTCCATGAGAACTATACACCTGATAGATCCAATGATCCGTAAAACTTTCTAAATCGATCAATGAATCTGCTGCTTCAAAAAAGGCTTCTTCTGACAGACTTTCATCCTGGAAAATAGTTAACAGCTCCTGATAAGCCTGGTAATCTCCGTCTTTGACTTCATCATAATCCTTGATCATGTCGATATCATCATATCCATATCTGGATTCTACAAAATCATCGTTTTTACGCTCTTGCAAATTATAGATGCCCCAATAGGTTCCATTGATATACAAAGCCACCGGTTTATAGGCCTGCATGGCATTATGGTGTCCCCATTCTAAATTGATGGTATACATTAATTCATTCAGTAACCGAGAACGTTCTTCAGCTCCGGCCCTCAAACCAAATCCATCGTAGTTGGTGTAGTCGTTCTCCGGAAACAGCTCATATTCTAACTCATCCAATCCATAGCTGGCATTGTTATTTATAATGAATGACTTTTTGGGAAATGCGCGGCTAAAATTCCCGCCAATACTGGCACCGGCACCAAACTCAAAACCCACCGACCCATTTAATTCCAGGTATTCAATGTGGACGGGATATTCCCATTCCTGCCAAAAATTAGCTCCAAACCATGGGTAATTTTCGCTGGCTTCAGATGAATCACCGATTACATACATCCCTTTATCATAATCGAAAAGGCTATCTGGTTCCATCACAAAAGAAACGACTGGTGTGGTATGAGGCTCTTCAAAGAAATAGCTGTTGGTAGTTACATCACTTGCCGCCAGGCCTTGTTCAAAGGAGATGGCCCGAATAACGGACGAGCTATCCACAGAAATTGGTCCTTCATACCGTTTAGAACCTGAAGTGGGAACCGCTCCTCCGACTTCATATCTAATTTCAGCATTTTCGGCCGCGGTTAGTGATATGACTTGTGTTCCTGAATAAAAACCAGATTCTAAACTAAATACGGGTGCTTCAGCTTGTTCCTCAATTTGACTTCCGGAGTTTGTAGCTCCCGGTGTTGGTTGCAGAAATTGAAATGAACCCACCCCATCGGGAATTCTACCCCAAGATACGTCTTCACTTTGCTCTCCAAAGGCAATTGAATCAATGAGCGTAACACCATCTTTAGCCGTTAGGATCACAAATTCTCCACCGGCACTTAGTTTCGTATCTACGTGAAGGGGCCCTTGTTCAATGTCTTCATCAAACCAGAGGATCTTATATTCTCCCGGAGCTATGGTAGTAGCTGCACTTTCGTCTTCGGGTATCTGCCACTTATCAAATTCTTCAGGATCATCAGATACATACATCCCGCCAAAATCAATTGAAATATCAGCGGAGTTATAAATCTCAATCCAATCATCATTCTCCCCAAATTCATCCGCATAGGAGGATCCATTGGAAGCTACAATCTCATTCACCTTAATTTGAGCTTGTACAGATGCAGATGCAAAAAAGGAAAGCAATAGTAAAGTGCTGAAAATTCTATTCATGACCAGGGGTTTAAAGATGTTCTATAAAGAAATGCATTATGTGCTAATCGCAGTTGTATAAAATTAAGAAAAAAGATAGCGAATCGATTAATTAAGAATTGTTTATTTATTCCTATGAAAAGTAACTATTTCAGGTCAGAAAGCAACTCTGAAGCCCTTTGCAGATTCCACTTATCTATGTCGTTATTTGCGTCCATGGTTATGACCTCTTCAAGAACCGCAATTGCTTTTTTATGTTCACCTGACCTTTGATAGTGGCGGGCAAGATCAAGTTTGAATCTTAACATTTGTTCAGGCTCTAAATCCATGGCTTTTTGGATATATTCTACCGCTTTTTGATTGGTTGCTCCTTTTGGCAATCCTTTTGAAAAAACACCAGCTGCTAATTTCTGTGCAGATCCTACATTAGCTACTTTACTGTGCCAAAGGCCTAAAAGATGCCATGCGGGTGCATAATCGGGCATCATGTCTACCGCTTTCTCAGCATGTTTTTTTATTACATGTGATTTTTCAACTCTTTCACCGGATCCTGAAATATCCGAAATTCGACCATTTGCTACCGCATACACAAAGTGTGCTTTTCCCTCCTCAGGATATTTATTCAATACCTCTTCCGCATAATCGAGAGATCTTTGATAATATGTTCTCATTTTCTGTTCTGACTCAAACCGATAGCCAATTCTTGCATAGAGCAAGCTTATATGCCAAAGGGCTTCAAAATTATCCTTATCAAATTTCAATACTTCCAAATAGCTCTCCAATGCTTCGGTTTCATTTGACTGACTGAAATTTTTCGAAGCCTTATCCAATAATTTATTTTTTTCGGATTGAGCACGCACTTCGGACAGCATTATTATTCCTGCAAACTGAAGTAGTACCATAATCCCGATCTTGAACGGTTTTTTAAAACTCATACTATAAATATTCTATTGACTGATTTCTCTCACATACTATACGCAATTATCGTTAAAAGTTAGTATTCACACAAAGTAAACCGCTATCAAACCGTAAGTTAATTCACTTAAATTATAGTTCTGTTTTTTCGGAGAATCTCTTTATATTTAAAACCTTTTTCGGATAAGAAATTGAACGTATAAAATATCCATATTCATGAAACGCACGTATCAACCAAGTAACAAGAAGCGTAAAAACAAACATGGCTTTCGCGAACGGATGTCTTCTAAGAACGGACGCAAAACCCTTGCTCGAAGACGTAAGAAAGGTCGCCATAAGTTAACAGTAAGTGATGAGAGAAAAGGAGCTAAGTAATCTGACTGGTTCAGGTTTACGTAGATTTACCTTACCAAAATCACACATATTAAGTGGCCAAAGAAATTTTGAGGAACTATTTTCAGGTTCCTCCTTTCTTTTAAGGAAGAAAGATATACATCTCCGTTACGCCACCTACCCCGATGCCAACCCGACGAAATTAGTTGGTTTCATCGCTCCTAAAAAGATCGGTAATGCTGTTCAGCGGAATCAGACCAAGCGACTCCTGCGTGAAGCTTATCGGCTTAACCAGTACATTATTAAAGATTTGCCCAATATAGCTGACATAAAATTACATTATGCTTTTGTGGCAAAGCGAACAATCCTATCTTTCGAAACCGTTCAGCATCAAGTAGTGGAACTACTGAACGAAATGCGCATTCGCGTATCTGCAAATCGATCACCCTTTTAAAAACGCATACTTTTGGATAAGAATACCGCCACCGGATTTGTATTGATCTTTTTACTGATGTTGGGATGGTTCTATTTTACCATGCCTTCTGAAGAAGAATTAGCGCAGCAACGCCGAGACCAAGCCGCTCAGGATAGCCTTGCTATGGTAGAACAGCGGCAACAGGATTCACTGGAACAAACGCAACAACCCGATCAGGAAGAAGATGATTTTACCAGACAGCAATCCATTTCTCAGGATGATACTGACGATGTAGCTGTTCAGGGCTTATTTGCTGAATTTCAGGATACTGTACAGCAAAAGATCAAAGTTACAACTCCCCTCTACACAGCTATTTTTAACAATAAAGGTGCAGGTCCCTCATCATTCAAGCTAAACGAGTATGACACGTGGGACGGACGGCCGGTTCAGCTGATCGATGACACCACCCGGTCTGCCTACAATATTGGATTTCTATCCACTGAAAATTATAATATTGAAACACAAAATGTCTATTTCGATCAGGTTACCCCGGGGTCTTCACTCAATATCAGGCAAGGTGAACAACGGGAACTACAATATGAATTAACGTTGGATAATGGCCGAAGGGTTCTGGTAACCTATCTGCTGAATGGCGAAAATTATGAAATTGACGTTGATGTTCGTTTTGTGGGATTACAGGATTACATCATCGGCGGTGATGTTGATTTCGGCTGGACTGCTCCACTTAGTTTTACCGAGAAGGATCCAACGCAGGATGCTATCGAAACAGCTGCTTATGTTTATGCAGGAGGTGAACTGGAAAAATTTAAATTGGATGAAGCCGGCCGGGAAGAAAATACGATCAACGGTAATATTGATTGGGCAGCTTCTAAAACAAAATTTTTCACACAGATCATAAAACCCCGGTCAGCCACGGATGCAGCAATCCTAACGGCTGAGGTTACCGGCGAGGCTGATAACCCAAATACCGACCACCGATATACCGCATCTATTCGCTCTAATCTAAATGAGGAAGGTACCGTATCCTTTCGGTTATATCTTGGCCCGCTGAAATACCGTGAGCTTACACAGATAGATGATCACGCTTATGATATGGTAGATGTAGGCTGGAGCTGGCTTCGGTGGTTCTCAGATCCCTTTGTACGCTGGATGGTGATCCCTTTCTTTGAATTTATGTCGGGCTTTACCACGAACTTCGGAATTATCATTATAGTATTTGCTTCTCTTGTGAAATTGGTTCTTTCTCCACTCACCTATAAAAGTTATAAGAGTATGGCAGCTATGGGTGAACTGCAGCCCCAAATGAAAGAAATTCAGGAGAAATACAAAGACAATCCACAGAAGCAACAAAAAGCTACAATGGATCTTTATCGCAAGAATAAGGTCAATCCTTTAGGTGGCTGTCTGCCAAATCTCCTGCAGTTCCCCATCCTGATTACTCTTTGGCGATATTTCCAAAATTCAATAATGATCAGGCAAGAAGAATTCCTGTGGGCCGGAGACCTTTCTGCCCCCGATTACATTCTTACACTTCCGTTTGAAATACCCTTCCTGGGTGATCAACTTGCTGGTTTTGTCTTACTCATGACAGCTGCCATGATGGTTCAAAGCAAATTGACCGGCGGAATGAGCGGCGGTGGTGGTACCAGTCCAATGGCCGGGCAAATGAAGATGTTGCAATACATTTTTCCAGTCATGTTATTGTTTATTTTCAATAATTTTGCAGCCGGGTTAAGTCTATACTATCTCATATTCAATGTGCTTTCTATCATCCAGCAATTCTTTATTAAACGAAGTATTCATGGCGGAAAGGAAGAAAAACCTGCAAAAGCGTAGGTTTTATTACAATGGTTTGATGTTATGTGTTACTTTTATAATGAACACCTAACATCAAATTTATTTTGTTAAGTAAAGCTCTTTCAAACTATCCTCAATTTCGTTTCAGAGAAGGCAAAAAGTTGCTCTGGAACCCTGTTTTAAAGAAAATTTTTGCTAACAGGCCAGAAGAACGAGTTCGATTAGCGCTGGTAGATTATCTCATTATGCAAGCCGGTATTCCCACCTCTCGCCTTTCATTTGAAAGCCCGGTAAAATTAGCTGGCGACAAATCTTCATCCCGCACCGATATTATTAGCTATGATCAGGAATTCAATCCTTCATTGCTGGTTGAATGCAAAGCTCCTGAAATTAAACTCACCGAAAAAGCTGCGATTCAAATAGCACGGTACAATCAAAAAGTTGAAGCCCCCTTTTTACTTATTAGTAACGGATTATTGGATTTTTGGTTCAAATTAAAAGACGAACAAATTAATGCTCTGCAAATAATCCCGGAGAGGTTTCAATCCCAAAAGACATTAGATTATTCTACCGGTTATTGGCAGGACCGTGGATTTATTGGCAGAAAATTACACCCTGAGATTCGATCATATGTTAACAACCAATGCACCCTTCTCTTTGGCGAACCTCTGCAGCCGGTTAAGTTTTTAAATTTTGATGGTTTTTCCCCGGAATTTGCCTTAAGCCATTACTATCGGATTTTTGGACAGCCTGAAAACACAAAAATTGGTTTAAGTATATCTTCAAATCCATATGGAGGAACTCGTTTAAATGGAGTTCTAAATCAAGATGGAGCCAATACCGCCTTCCTTTCTGCAAGCTTGAATCTGATGTTTGATGGAATTCATTCTAACGCCGAAATTCACTCTGCCAAAGGCGTTAAAAAACTGGACCTGACAAAAGATAACGTTTTTAATTTTGAACAAGATCTAATCGAACTTATTCCGGATATCTGCCAACTCCTATTAACATATTCCTAACAGCATCAGTCGATATTCACCGGCTATTTTACTATTCTCCATTGCATTTTAAATTTTCATCTCAAGCTATTTTCATCCAATATGATGCATCAAAATCACCGTAAGAAATTATTCTCCCTGTTTGAAGAAAATCAAAGTGGAGTGGTATTTATACAAGGGTCTGATATCCTATTTCGTAATGAAACCGATTACGAGTACCCATTTAGGCAGGAGTCTAATTTTTGGTATTTAACGGGAGTGAATGAACCGGATTGTGCACTGATCCTTGATCTGAAAACGGAAGAGTATCATTTATTTGTCCCAAAACGGGATGCCCAATATGCGGTTTGGCATGGATATGTAAAATCACAGGAGGCTTGGCAAACGCAGTACAATCCGGACCATCTGCATTTTACAAATGAAATTTTAACGGTGATGAATAAAATTAAACCGGATAAGGTTTACTGCCTGAATGAGGCCGATGCAGAATTGGTCGAAGATCTGGACCGCGGTTTTGAAGCCGATATTGAAACTTTGCAGGATGCCTTAACCTATTGTAGGGTCATCAAAACGGATGAAGAACTGGAGTACATGCGAAAAGCTGCACGTATCAATAATCTGGCTCACTCAGAGGTTATGAAGGCCATTAAACCCGGTATGCATGAGTTTGAACTGAAAGCTTTGTTCACGAAGATCCAAATTGAAAATGGACTTCAGCAAGATGCCTATAACGGGATCTTTGCCGGTGGGAAAAATGGAGCCATCCTGCATTACGTTGAAAATAAGAGTCAGGTGAAAGATGGCGATCTATTTTTGATCGATGCGGGTCATGAGTACGAAGGTTATGCCTCCGACATTACTCGCACTTACCCAGCGAATGGCAAATTCACGGCAATACAGGCTGGGATCTATGATGCGGTTTTAGAAGCTTTGAATACATCCATTGAAATGGTAGATGTTGGGGTAAAAATGGAAGACCTCCACTTGCACGCGGCTCGAATAATGATGCAGGGATTAAAAGACATTGATATTGTAAAAGGATCAATCGATGATATGATGGAAAATGATATTTTTGCTTTATTTTTTCCGCATGGACTTGGCCATTTTCTGGGTCTGGATACGCATGATGTAGGCGGATATCCCAAAGGTGTGGAACGAATTGATAGACCGGGTATTAAATATTTACGTGTTCGCAGAGATCTACAGCCTGGTATGGTTATTACAATTGAACCTGGAATATATTTTATTCCCGCCCTGCTTATACCCGCACTGGAAAATGAGACACAAGCAACATTTCTAAATGCGGATAAACTTCCCTCGCTCTTTGAATTTGGAGGAATCAGGATCGAAGATAATATTATCGTGACTGAAGATGGATATGAAAATCTTACTGAGGTTCCAAAAGAAAGAGCTGAAATAGAAAATAAAATCAACAGCTGACCCCTTTTTTTGGTACCTGATGATCTCAAATACCAGGTAAAGGGCCTGCTATTTCGAGGCTTTTTGTTTGCCAAATTTCTTTTTAAACAGATCATGGACTTCTACGGAAGTAGTGCAATTAAGAGCTCCGGAAGTAAATGACTGGAATTCATTTATTCGGAACCTACTGATCAAGTCAGCAATATGTGGAATGGTGTGTGGTAACATACTCAGATCTGTAATTCCGGCTCCTATTAAGAAAGCAACGCCAACCGGATCACCAGCTAATTCTCCACAAACACTTAGGTCTGCATTTCCTTTTTTAGCACCATCCTGTGTCATTTTAATCAACCGTAGTACAGAAGGATGATAATGTTGAAAGAGCTCTGAGATGCGTTCATTCCCACGATCTACAGCCATTGTGTATTGTGTAAGATCGTTAGTGCCTATACTTAAAAAATCAACTTCACTGGCGAATTCCTGCGCCGAGATTGCTACACTCGGAACTTCAACCATTAGCCCAAACTGAATACCTTCATCAATCTTGCACCCTTCGGATTGTAATGCAGCTTTTGCTTCTTCCATCTCCTTTTTAATAGCAGCTACCTCCTCCATCACAGAAACCATAGGTACTAAGATCTTAATTCTCCCGGGGTATTGTCCGGATACTTTTAAAATGGCTTTTAGCTGATTTTGGAGCAGCTGTCTCTCATCCAGTAATAAGCGAATACCCCGCCACCCTAAAAATGGATTGTCCTCTTTTGTAGCCCGCGCTGTGGTTTTATCGCCTCCCACATCAAATAAACGAATTGTTACAGGCCCTGCTGTTCCTTCTAAGATATGTGTGTAGAATACTTCTTGATCTTCCTGACCTTTCCGAATTCGGCTACCAAATAAAAGGCTTTCTGTGCGCAACAATCCCACACCTCGAGCCCCATTTTCAGCCACTTTTGGCAGCTCTGCTTCAAATTCAATATTGGCAAATAACTGAAATGGAGTTCCATCCTTTGTTTCAAATGTCTCTCTGCATTGCCGGGCAGAGACTTTCTGATGGTCTCTTTTCTTTTTTCTGAAGGCGTTCAGTGTTTTTTTATCCGGCTGATGGATAAGGATTCCATTTTCAGAATCCAGGATCAGTTGCATCCCCTCCTGAATGTTATGCGTGGCTTTCTCAACACTAACCACGCATGGAAGTGCAAGTGACTTCGCAATGAGAGCAGCATGAGAGGTTGGGCCTCCTTTCTCCATGACCAAACCGGCAATTTCTTTCTCGTAAAATGCCACAAGTTCGGTGGGGCTAATATCTTTAGCGACAACAATATCCCCTTTCTTTACCGGGTGTTTATGCGTTTGATTACACACAATTGCAATCAAACGGTCTCTAATATCCTCAAGGTCTACAATTCGTTGTTTAAATAATTCGGAACCACTTTCCTTAAGTCGTTCTATAAACTTGCAATAGGTACTGTAAATGGCATAATCTACACTCAACAAATCTTTCTGTATTATAGAGAATACATTTTTTTTGATCTCCGGATCCTGTATGATCTGCATCTGTGCTTCAATGATCTCATGAGTCCCCTTATTCTTTAATTCATTTGCCAGTATATCAAGCTCTTCGGTCAGGCTTTTGTTCGCCTTAATAAACTTATTTTTGTTTAACTCAACATCATGTTCAGCAATAGAAGTTGGTTCAACTTCCTTTGTTTCAATATCAATGACAATGGCTTTACCTATACCAATGCCCGTTCCTATTCCCCTTCCGTTTAGATGTTTTTCCGTTATTTCTGCTGTATTAGCATTCATATTTATTATTCCTCATCCATCCCAAACTTGTCTTCAATCAGGTCAGTAATGGCTTCTAATGCTTCTTTTTCATCCGGACCATCAAGTTCCAATTCAAGTTCAGCCCCATGCTCGGCTGCTAAAGTCATAACCCCCAGTATACTTTTCCCATTAACACGATATCCATAGCTGTGAATAAAGAAATCTGACTTAAACTTTCCCGCTAATTTTACCAGCTGTGCAGATGGACGTGCATGGAGTCCTGCAGAATTTTTGATTGTGACTTTCTTTTTTATCATAAGGCTAAATTAGTTTCCTAAAATGTAGATAATATCATCAATATGCCAAGTTTAGAACTTAATTATTCTGTCAACCATTCTTGCAGATACTTTAGTTTTTCATTAAAAATGAATTAAATCTTTCTACCAATCTTTCTTACATTTGAGCTGAACTTAATAAGATTGAAACTATGTCAGTTACTGAGAAAGACGTAAAATATATTACCAACCTTGCAAGGTTACAACTGGATGAGAAGGAAGTATCTTCTTTAGCCGGAGATATGAATAAAATCCTTGGATATATGGATCTTTTGGATGAATTAGATACTGAGAATGTAGAGCCACTTGAGCACGTTATTGACCTGGAAAGCAGGTTCAGAAAAGATGAAGCCCAAAAACCACTTTCCCATGAAGATGCCTTGAAAAATGCTCCTGATGCTGACAGTGATTATTTCCGTGTTCCAAAAGTGATTGAATAATTCCCTATTTATGGCTTCCCAAACTACTGCCTCCACCCAAGATTTTTTTTCCAAACTGCCTGATACCCGTCAGCATCTTGCGGCATTGCTAATCCTGTTTATCATTCCATTTATCCTTTTTACAGCCATTACAATCGGAGGTAAAGAATTACAGCGCCATGATACCACCCAATGGCGTGCAGCAGCAGAATCAGTTATTGAGTACAGAGAGACCTATGACAAAGAACCACTTTGGGTGACCAATATGTTTGGAGGAATGCCCTCCTTTGTGGTCTCTACCATAAATGAAGTCCCTTACCTGAATAACTTAACACGCTATTTCAACAACATTTATCCCGCTTTTGAATATTGGATCATGCTTGCAGGCATGTATTTTCTACTTGTGCTGATGAAGTTCAGAAAACTCAGTGCTGTTTTTGGAAGTTTAATGTACGGATTGGCCACCTACATTCCTGTGATCATAATTGCCGGACATAACACCAAATTCAAAGCTCTCGCATTTGTACCCTGGCTGGTAGCAGGCTATTGGCTGCTCACCCGAAAGGAGAAAAAATTACCAGGATTGCTGATGTTTTCAGTGGCTCTGACTTTAGAACTTCGTGCCGGTCACCCACAAATAACCTACTATATATTCTATCTTTTAGGCCTCCTATTTGTATTCGATTCCTGGAGTGCTTTTAAAGAAAAACAGCTAAAACCCTGGATGATTACTACAGGGCTGTTATTTCTCGGCGGAATTGTGGGAATTCTGGGGCATGCTCAAAAACTACTAACACTCCAAGAATATGCGAACTATAGCTTACGCGGTGGTTCAGCCCTTGACAACTCTACCGGACTTTCTACCGGGTATGCTTTTGCCTGGTCACAGGGAATTTGGGAAACTATCACATTAATTGTTCCAAATTATTTTGGAGGAGCTTCACCTGATTACTGGGGGCCTAAATCGTTCACCTCCGGACCGCATTATATTGGTGCTTTGAGTCTGCCTTTTATTTTGCTTGCACTTTTAAGAGAACGCAGCAAGACCATGTATGTCTTTTTTGCTGCTGGCACGCTGGGTATCCTTTTTGCATGGGGCGGAAATTTCCGGCTATTGAATGAATTTGCTTTCGATTATATCCCATACTTTGACAAGTTTCGGGCTCCTGAAACCTGGCTGATTTATACTGCTTTTTGTTATACCGTTGTCGCTGTTTTTGGTCTAGATTGGTTTATAAATTTTGTCACCGATAAGAAAAAAGAGCTTAGTAAACTCTATCTGCCTGTTGGTATTGTAGGAGCCGTAGTTGTAATGCTCTTTATACAGGTAAATTCAACCGATTTTACACGTCCCGGTGAGGTACAGAACATTGCAAATCAAATTGCTCAGCAAAATCAGGTTCAACCTAATAATCCACAGGTACAGCAACAGGCTCAAAACTATGTGTATTCACGAATGGTGCCAACAAGAGAAGAAAAAGCAAAATCAGACGTATTTCGATTTACCATCATTACGGTGATAGGAATTGGTTTAATGTATCTCGCTTTTGCAGGCAAAATCCCTCCTAGTGCAGCACTCTTTGGTTTTATTTTAATCGTTGCCATAGATATGATCAGTGTCGATAAACGATATATTCCAGAAGATTCCATCGTAGCTGGTAACGTTGACTCTAAAACGATACTGGAATCACAGCGAAGAGATATAGACACGTGGATTCAAGAACGCATCTCTGAAAACACTGAGTATCCTTATCGTGTACTTCCTTTGCTTCGCGATCCCTACAGTAGTTCAACCCCAGCTTATTTTTATCCTGTTATTGGGGGGTACTCTGCTTCCAAGTTAAGTGTAATTCAGGATGTAATGTATGGTAATGGACCATTGAATATTCAAAGCCAGAATTTTAATCCAGCATTGTTAAATCTGATGAATGTTAAATACGTAACCTATTCACAACAGCTGCCACTTCCCGGTTTTGAGCAAGTTTTCCAAAGTCAACAGGGAATGGTATTCGAAAATCGGAACGTACTTCCGAAAGCCTTTTTTGTTGATTCGGTTGTCACCGCGCAAGAACCCCGGGAGGCCTTCAACTATTTGATGCCCGGCCAGCTTAATTTTGCGAACAAGGCCGTAGTGGAAACCTCTCATCAGCTTCAAACTTCGGCAGATACTACCGCTTCGGTAGAAGTAGTGGAATACACCGGACCAGAGATCACTCTGGAAGTGACACGTTCTGAACCGGGATTCCTTGTACTTAGCGAAACTTACTATCCCGCCGGCTGGACGGCCACTTTAGACGGAGAAGAAATTCCCATCTATAAAACAAATTATTTCCAACGAGGCCTTCAAATTCCTGAAGGGGAGCATACTATTGAGCTGAATTTTATGCCTGATACTTATGTGCTGGGTGTTAAATTAGCCTGGATCGCATTAATTGCTCAACTTCTAATTGCGGGTTTCTGGGGATTCACCTGGTTCAAAAACCGCAAATAACGTGGCTGGCAAAAAAGTCTTAATTGTAAGTTATTACTGGTATCCTTTTGCTGGAGTGGGAGCCTATCGTATTTCCCGGTTTATCAAATATCTACTCAAGTCAGGTTGGGAGGTCGTCATTCTCACTACAAAAAAGGCCTCCTCTGGAATGCAGGATGAACCGGACGACCCAATTCTGAACCAATGCAAAGTATATCGGTCAAACATCATCGAACCGACAGGGCTAATTTCTTCAGGAAATAAAGGTTCTCTCAAAACCAGCAATCCATCCATATTTTATCTTAAAAACAAAGATTGGAAATCGAAGCTGGCGGTCTGGGCCAGGCTCAACCTGATGATCCCCGATGCCAAATTCACCTGGAAATGGTTCGCCGTTCTTTTAGGAAAGAAGATCATCAAACAAGAAAATCC
>JAVLBT010000040.1:0-22123 GCA_031580945.1 Gracilimonas sp. | reverse complement strand
CTTCCCGATGGTGACGTGCCCGAATCATTTAAGGTACTGCTCCGCGAGTTGATGGGGCTTGGCCTTGAAATGCACATTGAATAATTTCACTGTTAATAATTTGGAGGAACATCCTTGCCAGTAACTAAGACATTAACAGTCACTAAAGATTTCGACAGCATCGGAGTATCCCTTGCTTCCGCGGAAACGATTTTATCTCGTTCTCACGGCGAAGTCTTGACTCCCGAGACAATAAATTATCGAACCTTTAAGCCGGAAATGGACGGTCTTTTCTGTGAAAAGATCTTTGGTCCGGTAAAAGATTACGAATGCCATTGTGGTAAGTATAAGCGTATTCGGTATAAGGGTATTATCTGCGACCGTTGTGGTGTAGAAGTTACCCGAAAAGCCGTGCGCCGTGAACGAATGGGTCATATTACCCTGACCGTTCCCGTCTGCCATATTTGGTATTTCAAATCTCTTCCGAACAAGATCGCTTATCTTCTTGGAATGAGTTCCAAGAACCTGGATAAGATCGTGTATTACGAAACATTCGTGGTGATCAATCCAGGTGTAGCTCGTGACTTAGGATATGCCCAGGGCGACCAGATCTCAGAAGAAGAGAAATGGGATATTTTAGAACAACTTCCGGAAGATAATCAAGAACTTGATGATGATGACGATGATAAATTCATCGTAAAAGAGGGTGCGGATGCACTTGAAGCCCTTCTCTCTGATCTTGACCTTGATGATCTTGCTTACAATCTGCGTTATGAAGTGAAGCATGAGACTTCACAAATGCGTAAGAAGAAAAAGCTGAAAAGGCTACAAGTCATCGAATCTTTCCGTGCGGCAAACAAGCACACTGAAAACCGTCCTGAATGGATGGTTCAAAGCGTCATACCTGTAATTCCACCGGAATTACGGCCTTTGGTTCCCTTAGAAGGTGGTCGTTTTGCGACTTCTGATCTAAATGACCTCTATCGTCGTGTGATTATCCGAAACAACCGTCTGAAACGCTTGATCGATATCAAAGCACCTGATGTGATTCTCCGTAACGAGAAACGCATGCTGCAGGAAGCTGTTGATTCACTCTATGATAATTCAAGAAAATCAAATGCAGTCCGAAACAATAATCGTCCACTGAAGTCACTTTCAGATATGCTGAAAGGGAAAAGTGGTCGTTTTCGTCAAAACCTTCTTGGAAAGCGTGTTGACTATTCCGGTCGTTCTGTAATTGTTGTAGGCCCCGAGCTGAAAATGCATGAATGTGGTCTGCCTAAAGAAATGGCGGTAGAGCTCTATAAACCATTCATTATTCGCCGCTTGATAGAGCGTGGATACGTGAAAACGGTGAAGAGCGCCAAGAAAGTTGTTGATCGACGGGATGCCGTTGTTTGGGAAGTCCTTGAAAATGTAATTGATGGGCACCCTGTTCTTCTTAACCGTGCTCCAACATTGCACAGGTTAGGTATTCAGGCATTCCAGCCAGTTCTTATTGAGGATAAAGCAATTCGACTTCACCCACTCGCATGTACAGCATTCAATGCTGACTTTGATGGTGACCAGATGGCTGTTCACCTTCCACTGAGTCATGATGCCATTTTAGAAGCATCTGTGCTCATGTTAGGTTCACACAATATTTTAGCTCCAGCTAATGGTGGACCGATTGCAGTTCCATCACAGGATATGATCTTGGGTCTTTACTATCTAACCAAGCCAGATGATGGACGACTTGGAGAAGGAAAGAATTTTTCATCACCTGCTGAGGTGTTGGTCGCTTTTGATCAGGGTAAACTCGATGCTCATGCGAAGATCAATGTTCGCATTCCTATCGTAAATGAAGAAGGAGAAGAGACATTCGAAGTCATCAAAACGTCTACAGGACGTGTGATCTTCAATGAGATCGTACCGGAAGAGATTCCCTTCATCAACAGAACGCTTGGGAAAAAAGAGCTTAGAAATCTGATTGGTGAAATTCATGACAAAGTAGGAACGGCTAAAACATCTGCCTTCCTGGATGACATGAAGAAAATGGGATACGAAGAAGCCACAATTGGTGGATTATCTTTCAGTTTAGATGATATTATCATCCCTGATGCCAAAGAAGAACTTATCACTAAAGCCAAGGATGAAGTTACTGACGTTCAGGGCCGATACGAGATGGGTTTTATTACGGATAACGAACGTTATAACCAGGTTATCGATAAATGGACTAGTACCACTAACCGTGTATCAGAAACACTGTTCACTGCCTTGCAGAACGACAGAGGTGGTTTCAACCCTGTTTATATGATGGCGGATTCAGGTGCTCGTGGTTCTAAAGAGCAGATCCGACAGTTAGGTGGTATGCGTGGTTTGATGGCAAAACCTCAAAAGAGTTCCATGCAGCAAGGAAATGAGGTTATTGAGAATCCGATCCTTTCTTCTTTCAAAGAGGGCTTGACGGTTCTTGAATACTTTATTTCTACGCACGGTGCCCGTAAGGGTCTTGCGGATACCGCACTTAAAACAGCTGATGCCGGTTATTTGACCAGAAGATTGGTTGATGTTTCTCAGGACGTGATCATCAATGAGAATGATTGCGGTACCCTTCGTGGAATTAAGATGACGGCACTGAAAGACAATGAAGATATCATTGAAAGTCTTGAAGATCGTATTCTTGGACGTGTTTCACTCCATGAGATCTATGACCCAATTTCTGATGAGCTTATTTGTGAAGCAAATCAGGTAATTGATGAGACTGTGGCAAGTAAAATTGCCGAAACATCTATTGAAGATGTAGAAATACGGTCCGTACTAACCTGTGAAACACCTCGTGGTGTTTGTGCAAAATGTTACGGCCGTGACCTTGCCCGGGGAACCATGGTTGAAAAAGGTGAGGCTGTAGGGGTCATCGCTGCTCAATCTATTGGTGAGCCTGGTACGCAGCTTACACTTCGAACTTTCCACGTTGGTGGAACGGCTTCACGTTTAGAGGCTGAATCACAACATAAGACCAAATTCAAAGGTAAAGTTGAGTTCGAAAATGTTCGTGTTGTTGTATACAATGATGGCGAAGAAGAACATAGCGTAGTTCTTTCCAGAGCCGGTGAAATTAAGATCGTTGATGATGAAGGAAATGTTCTTATCACTTACAACGTCCCTTATGGTTCTGAAATACAAGTGGAAGAAGGCGATATGGTTCCAAAAGGAGCAGTGCTCTGTAAGTGGGATCCATATAATGCGCTGATCTTCTCTGAAATTGACGGTACCATTGAGTACAAAGATATCATTGATGGGGTAACATCATCTGAAGATACCGATGCTCAAACCGGTCACCGTGAGAAAGTGATCACCGATTCCAAAGATCGTACGCTGGTTCCAACCATCATGATCAAAGGAACTAAAGACCGAATTCGCGAAACTACCCTTCCGGTAGATACCCATATCGTTGTTGACGACGGTGAAAAAGTAGAAGCCGGTCAGGTGATTGCGAAAATTCCACGTGTAGCATCCAAATCAAAGGATATTACTGCTGGTCTACCGCGTATTACTGAGCTTTTTGAAGCTCGTTCTCCAAGTGAACCAGCCGTTGTTTCTGAAATTGACGGTATCGTTGAAATGGGTGGACGTAAGCGTGGTTCTCAGGAAGTTTTTGTGAAGTCGAAAGACGGAACGGATGAGAAGAAATACCTGATCTCGCTGAGTAAGCATATTCTGGTTCAGGCCAATGATTATGTGAAAGCAGGTCAGCCACTTTCTGACGGTACTATTCCGGCTCAGGATATTCTGAATATTCTCGGTCCTTATGCAGTACAGTCGTATCTCGTGAATGAAATTCAGGAGGTTTACCGACTTCAGGGTGTGAAGATCAATGATAAGCACATTGAGACTATTGTTCGCACCATGATGCAGAAAGTGGAGATCACGGATCCAGGCGACACCATGTTCCTTGAAGGAGATAAAGTGGATCGCTTTGAAGTGAATGACCGCAACGACGAATTAATCGGTAAGTTTGTAGTAACCGAACCAGGTGGATCTGATCTGAAGAGAGGAACCATACTTGATCGTCGTGAAGTACGAGATCACAATAATCAGTTGATCAAAGACGGTAAAGAAGAGCTCGAGACCCGTGAAGCAGAGCCGGCTATTTCTAAGCCTATTCTGCTGGGAATTACAAGAGCTGCACTTTCAACCGATAGCTGGTTATCAGCAGCTTCCTTCCAGGAAACAACGAAGGTACTTACACAAGCTTCTATAGAAGCCAAGAAAGACTTCCTCCGCGGACTTAAAGAGAACGTCGTGGTTGGACATAAAGTACCAGCAGGTACCGGACTCCGCGACTACGAAGACATCGTGGTAGGATCCAAAGCCGACATGGAAGAAGGAGACGAAGAAATCGCCAAAGTATTTGAAGAACTTGGCGGTAGTGGAAACGGCGAAAGCGAAACAGCCGAAGCCGAAGACTAAGATCGTTTCTTCTTTTATAGAAGTTGCTTAGAAAATTAAAAAGCCCCTTTCATTAAGTTGAATGGGGCTTTTATTTTATCCATCATTTTAACTAAGATTTAAAAGTCCAGGAGCATACCCGTCCAAAATAAATTACAATTGGAGACATCCTGAAATCCAATTTGAATTCCTCTGAAATAATTGTTTTAACTTATCTTAAAATTAGATTATAAATATAAATTCGGAGTTACAGATGAATAAGCAAAGAGGGCTAAATATTGGAAGTTTGTTTTATAATGGTTTGCTCATCTTGGTTTTAGTGGTTACAGGTTCCTGTGGTGAAAACCCTGTAGAAAGTAATAATGAAGGTGAAAATAATAATAGCAATAACGGAAATGGGGAAGAATCAATATCAATGGTAGAAGGGGAAGTGGAAGGGTATGATTTAGGTGCAAATGATTTATATGAGGGAGAAGACTTTGTGGATTTAATTGAAGGTTCTATTAATGAAGATGGGACGTTCACGGTAAACTTTCTGGATAAAGAAGACATACAGGAAGCACTGAAACCTCTTGGAGACGATGAGTACGTTGGAATGTATTGCAGGGAAAATATTAGCAGTAACCTTGGTGACGATCATCTGTTTGTGGATGTCAGCTTATTCAATTTCACCTTTGGAGAAAATAACAATGTTGGAGCTATTGCATTAAGCTCTGGCTCAACAAATAGAAATAGCTTTCCACCCCAAAGTGATAATTCAGGGGAATACCAGGTCCGGTGGATATTTTCTTCAGAGCAAGCTTCTATTTCAGAATCTTGTGAAGCCGGGAGTGGCGGAACAAATGAGGTGGATATTGAACTAACAGAAGGGTGGAATGAAGTGATCTTCGACCTTAGTGAGCCTGATACAAAGAAAATGTACACCGGCGAACGTCCTGGCCAAGCAGATTGGGTGCTCGATACTTAAAGACTCTCTAACTCTGACATATAATTAAGTTAAGGCAGGAATTTAAACCCTGTTTAACTTTGAAACAGAAACCAAAACTTTAATAGAGTGTGAGAATTATCTAAGAGCTGAATCATAGATCTCGTAGAAAACCTGTGAGGCTGTTTCTATTATATCATCGGGAAAATCATATTCAGGATTGTGAAGATTTGGAAGATCCTCACCTGCACCAAATCCAAACTGAAGACCTTTATTTGTAGCTGTGAAGTATGCGAAGTCTTCTGACCATTTGTTGGGATGTTCCATTTCAATTAAGTCTAATCTGATTCTGTCTGTGGCAACTTTTAACATCTCAACGCATTCAGGAGCATTGATGGTAGCAGGATAATTTTCACAATAGGTATGTGAATGAAGAAGCCCATTCTTTTCAGCATGCCGCTGAAGTATTTGCTCAGTTCTCTTGCAAAGTAAATCTAAATCTTCGTTTTCGTAAGCACGAAGTGTAAGTCCCATGTTAAGCTCATCCGGAGATACTCCAAAAGCAATTTCGCCAAGCCGGATATAGATCAAAGTGGATATCACATGATTACGAAATTCTTTATTTGAGTGCGTCAGTTGTTGAATATCATTAATGATTTCCGTAGCCGCATAATATGGATTATTTCCTTTTTCGGGTTCTGCGGCGTGGGATGTTTTTCCTTTAAGCTGTATGGAAATTCCGCAAGAAGCTGCTGTAAAGCTTCCTTCTTTTACCAAAACCTTATTTTTAGGTACACCCGGTATATTATGAAGGGCAAAAATATAATCAGGAGATAATTTGTGAAATGCCGGAGATTCCACCACATCTTTTGCGCCAAGGAAATTCTCTTCTGCAGGCTGAAATAATAAAACCACTTTTCCTCTTTTAGGGCGGTTTTCTGATATCAGTTTCCCCAAATAGGCTATTATAGCCATATGTCCATCATGTCCGCAAAGGTGAGCTACATTTTTGATCGAAGAGCGATAGGCCAGATTGTGAGATTGTTCCTGTATGGGAAGAGCATCCAATTCACATCGGAACATGAGGGTTTCACCTGTCTCATCCCCTTCATAAATAAACATTTTACCAGTACTTGCCACATCAACCTCTTTATCCGGTTCCAGGTGATGCATAAATTCTGTTATGCGTCGTGAGGTTTCAAATTCCTGATTTGATAATTCGGGGTACCGATGTAACGTACGCCTCAGATTGATAACATCTTGTATGTCGGTCATGAACATTAATTTGAATGAACAATAGGAAAGGTAGAAAATAAAAAAGCTCGACACTTTTAAAAGTATCGAGCTGACTAAAATTAAATTTATTTGGGCTCAGGCTTTTTTCTTTGCAGTTTCTATTGATTCAAGTAGGTCTTCTGCTTCCTTGATCAAGTCTTCCGCTTTTTCTTTGGCATCAAGAACTACTTTATCACCTTTCTCTTTGGCTTCTGATACCAAAATCTCTTTTTCGGCACGAAGCTCGTCAATAAGATCATTGAGTTCATCATAATAATTACTCAACTGATAAGTGAGTCTGTCGCGCGTATTCTTACCGGTGTCAGGCGCATAAAGCAATGCAATAGCTGCACCTACAAGGGCTCCTGAAATAATCCCTGATATAAAATCTGATGATCTGCTCATAATATATTCTCCTTTTTGCTAACATGATAAGAATAGCCTAAACAAGTTCCAAAAACCAAACTTCAGGGCATTAATTTTGAGTTATAATTCCATCAGAACGGCTCATTCTGGACTTTAATTTACCTAAAATAGTATTTAGCCAATTTGTCATCTGTTTATAGCCAACAGAAATAGCCGGTGTGACAAATAAAGTGAAAATAACTCCGAAGGATAAGCCGCCAATTACGGTTTTGGCAAGTGGAGACCAGATCTCAGCGCCGGCACCTATTTCAAGGGAAAGGGGAATCATAGAACAGATAGTTGTAATAGCGGTTAGTAAAATTGGGCGCATTCGCCGAGTACAGGCCTCCAGCACACCATTTAGAAAATCAGAATTTCTCTTTAGGTCAAATTCCATGCCTTTTGTATTCAGATGCATATAGTCAACCAAAACAATCCCGTTGTTAACGATAATACCGACCAACATGAACATGCCTACCTGTGCGGTTGTACTCAATGCAGTATCAAGGACCATCAGAGAAACAAGAGATCCAAATAAAGCCATGGGAATACATAACCAGATAACGATGGGATCTCTGAAGTTTTCGAATAAAGAAGACATTATCATGAACATCAAAATAATTGCTGCCAACCCTGCCCATTGAAACTGCGAAGAATCCTGACGCCAGATACTTGTGGCTCCGGTGAAATCATATCTGTATCCTTCAGGAAGTACGATTTCATTCTGCAGGAAGTTTTCAATCTGAGCTCTGTACTCATTAGCACTACCATTCACCTGAATGTTTACATCAAGTATGGTTTCACGATTTCTTTTCTCATATGAATCAACACCCTGTACTGAGCGAAAACTTCCAACAGCCATTACCGGAATACGGGTATCTTCATATTGAGCTACTTCCAGGTCAAATAATTCCTCACGAGATTTTAATGCCTCTTTTGAGGTTCTGACTTCAATAGGAATTTCACGTCCTTCTGACC
Organism: Gracilimonas sp.; assembly: GCA_031580945.1. Taxonomy (GTDB): domain Bacteria; phylum Bacteroidota; class Rhodothermia; order Balneolales; family Balneolaceae; genus Gracilimonas. The sequence continues at coordinate 14,130 of JAVLBT010000040.1, read as the reverse complement.
GGTAATATCCAGCCTGATTTCCAAGTGTTTGTGTACGTAGTGCACTTGCAACGGTGTTAATATTGGTTCCAATGCGGTTAATCCTTTCACGGTCCAGAATAAAGTGAAGTTCGGGTGTTGGATCTGCCCGTCCATTATCCACAGAAACAATAGCAGGATCCTGAAGGAGTTTAGTTTCAATTTTATCTGAAATTGCTGTGAGTTCTGAAATTTCTGGGCCAATCAGCGATAAGCGAATTCTATTATTACCGCCTCCCCAGCCTCGGCCACCAAAACCACCGCCTTCAACGGATACATTAACATCCACACCGGGAGAGGTAAGTTCCTGTCGTAAATTTGCTGCAAGTTCAATAGTAGATATTTCTCGTTGTTCCTGCGGTACTAAACTCAAATTGAAACTTCCCCTGTTACTCTGAACTCTCCATCTGCTTCTGCCAATGGAGGATACAATGGTTTCCAATTCTTCTTTATCACTGATCTTGGAATAAAAATCTTCCATCACAGCATTTGTCTTTTGCAACTTACTACCTTCGGGAAGGCTTATACGTACATCGATCTCACCGGAATCCGTCTCCGGAAACCCCTCTTTCTCTATGTTGATATACATATAAACGGTACCGGAAATTATGGCTATCATAAAAGTGAGTGGTATCCATTTATGATGCAAAAACCAGTTGAGTACCCGTGAATATGCGCGCTCCATTTTGCTAATGGTGTCAAACATAAAGTTTCTTTTATTGAACTGATCGCCATTTAAGAGCATGGCAGATAACACCGGTACAATAACCACAGAAGATACAAATGACATACCGATTGCAAAGCAGATCGTATAGGCAAATTCCCGTAATGCATCAGCTTGAAAGCCTGTCATCATTATGATTGGAATAAAAACACCGAGTGTGGTAAGGGTAGAACCGAATAAAGCTCCTATCACCTCATTTGTACCATCCAGTGCTGCTTTGTATTTAGAAAGGCCGATTTCAAGTTTTCGTGCAATACTTTCAGTTACTACAATAGCATTATCAACCAGTAGCCCGATCGCAAGGGCAAGGGCCGAGATGGTGAGTGTGTTAAGGCTGAGGTCAATGGCATACATAGCGGCAAAACTTGCGGCAATTGAAACGGGAATAGTCACAGCCACGATCATGGATATTCTCCATCCACCCATAAATATTACTATGACTAAAACTACAACAATTAAAGCTGCAAGCGCAGACTGAGAGAGATTATTAATAGATTGATCGATTACACGCCCTTGGTCGGAAAGCACTCTGAGTTCTACACCGGGCGGAAGCACATTATTTATTTCAGGAACGGTATTTTTTACAGCGTTAACTACGTCTAAAGTATTGGCATCAGAGTTTTTTTGGATTTCGATTGAAACACTTGCTCTTCCGTTTACTTTTACAAAGTTGGTGACTTCGGTAAAATCATCCGTAACCGTAGCTACGTCTTTAACACGGATCGGAACCCCGTTTTCAGCAATTTTTATGATAGTATTTCTGATATCTTCGATGCTATTATACATCGATTGTGCACGTACATTGTAGCTTATGTTCTCAGCAACAATATTACCGATGGGCATCTGTGAATTATTGGCTCGTATCGCATTTTCTATATCTTGCGGGATCATTTTATGCTGAGCCAGTTTCATTGGAGTTATATCAACATAGATACGCCGCTCTAATCCTCCCTGTGTCTCGGCTGAAGCAAGGCCAACCAAGCGTTCCAGTCTTGGTTCTACAGTTTCAACTGCAAGGTTTCTTAATTCATCAAGTCCCCGAATATCGGAATTGATACTGAGTTGCATGATCGGACGAGTATTGGGATCGAACTGAAAGATGATCGGATCCTGAGCCTGTTCGGGAATCTGGTCTCGAATCTGATCAATTGCTTTACGTACTTTGAGCTCGGTTTTCCGGATATCAGTGCCTTCATAGAGTTCCAAGACCAGAAAAGCATTTCCTCGGCTAATGTTAGACTCTAAAGTCTTAACGCCTTCTATTCCAGCAAGAGCACCCTCAAGTGGTTCTACCAAGATGCGGTCTACATCTTCCGGTGCAACATTATTATACCCAGTAGATACAGCCAAAATCGGGATGTTGATCTCGGGATTTAGCGTAACTCTTAGATTTGTGAGAGAGAAAATACCGAAACCAATGGTAATGATGGTGATCATTACTACAGTAATAGGTCGGTTTAGAAGAATATTGGCTACCGTGAATTTCTTCATGCTGAAACCTCTTCATTTTCTAATGGGTCTGCTTTATGTATTGAATCAAATCCCATGTTTTCAACTCCTTTATTGATGACGTTGTAAATTGCGGGAACTACAAACAACATCAAAATGGTAGACATTGTAAGTCCTCCTATCACTGTTCTTGCCATAGGACTCCATGTTTCTGAACCTGCTCCAAGTTCCAATGCAAGAGGAACCATTGATAAGATGGTTGTTAATGCCGTCATTAATATTGGCCGGAGCCTTCGTTTGGCTCCTTCTACAATAGCTTTATGACGATCAAGTCCACGGGCTTGAAGAATTTTTATATAGTCAATCATAACAATACCATTGTTAACAACAATACCGGAAAGCAGGATCAGGCCAACCATGGAAGTCACACTGATAGAGGTACCGGTTAGTCCCAGCATTATCAAGACTCCTGAAAGTGCTAAAGGAATGGTGAATATTATAATAAATGGTTCCAATAAGCTTTCAAACTGAGATGCCATTACCATATAAGTCAGTATTCCCGCTATTGCAAATGCTAATAACAGAAAGTTGAATGATTCTGACTGCTCCTCGGCAGAACCTGCCAATGCATAACGGTAACCTTCAGGCCACTGAACTTCCTCAAGGACTTCACGAGCCTGGTCTGAAGCTGTTTTCAAATCAATTCCATCCAGCTCTGTTCGAATTTCTATTACTCGCTCTTGGTTAATCCTGGTGACATTTGTAGGGCCGGTATATCTTTCGATCCGGGCAAGATTTCGCAATGGCATCCAACCATTATTAGGAGTCTGTATCTGAATATTTTCTAAGTCATTTGAAGCAGCTTTTTCTCGTGGATCCAGTTCAACTTTTACCTCAAACTCAACACCCTGATCAACAAAACTGGTTGCAACTGCACCCTGAACGGCGTCACTGACGGCACTTGCAACCTGATTTGTCGTTAAACCAACTAATGAAATACGCTCTCTGTCAAGAATAAGCCTAAGCTCAGGCCTGCCTTGATCAGCCGTGCTATAGGCGCTTTCAATACCTTCAATGTCCGTGATCTTTTCCTTTACTCCGTCAGATAAATCCTTCTTCACTTCGGGATCATACCCAAAGATCTGTACGATTAGCCCATTTTCGCCATCAGGACTCAGTGGATCTTGTATCAATTCCTGAATACCCACCCCCGGAACTATCTGAAGATCCTGGGTCAAATCACTGACAATTTGAAATTGAGAACGATTGCGTTGATGTTGAGGAACCAGTTCAACTCTAACGGTTCCCGTAAATCCTCCTGGATTGTCCGCTCCCTCAATACCTTCTTTATCACCATAGTCAGAGACTACAATTCTCGCTTCAGGTACTTCCCGTCGGATGATACTTTCTACCTGACTGATTGAGCGTTCAAGCTCTAAAAGACTAACGCCTGCTTCGCGGGTTACTTCCAAAGTAAATGCATTTTCATCTACACGCGGGAAAAACTCACCACCCAAAAAATTGAATATTGGCAGTGTGGCACCAAAAAATAAAATAGCCGCTAATATAAGTAATCCACTTTTATATAGAGCTTTATCCAGTACCAAAGAATACCAGTTTTCAAGTTTCTCCAAATTCCTGCTGAAGAAATCAGCCAGTTTGTTATTGGCTTCAATTGAAAGTTCCCCTTCCTTATAAAATTGGGAGGTCATCATGGGGATCAAGGTAAGGGCAACCAGAGATGAAATGGAAAGTGAAAAAGAAATGGTCAAGGCAAGATCCCGGAATAAAAATCCGGCAATTCCAGGCACAAATAAGATGGGCAAGAAAACAACTAAGGTCGTTAAAGTGGAAATAACTACTGGAACGGCTACTTCTTTAGCTCCCATAACAGCAGCATCTTTACGGTTTTTCCCATCCTCCCTGAACCGGAATATATTTTCTAAAACCACAACGGCATCATCAACTACCAAACCAACCGCCAGTGTCAGTCCGGAGAGCGAAATGATATTGAGGCTGAGGTCAGCAAAATTCATTACCGCAAAAGTTGTGACTATAGAAACGGGTATTGAGATAGCTATGATAAAAGCAGACCTGCCACTTCTTAAAAAAACAAGGAGTATAAGGATCACCAGTATGATAGCCTGAAATCCGGTAAGCAAGAGATTTTGAATTGAAAGTTTTATAAACTCTGCTTTGTTGGTGAGAACCTGAACTTCTACATCCGGAGGAAGGCTTTCCTTTATTTCATCCAGATTATTAATTACTTCGTTAGCGGCTAAAACGACATTTGCATCACTTTGCCGATATATATTGAGGATAACACCGGGTTCACTGTCCACGCGGACGTTACCGATAGGTTGAGCTATGCCGTCCTCCACATTAGCTACGTCTTTGAGCGTAAGCGTTTGTCCGTCCCGTGAAGCGATCACAACATTTCTGATCTGTTCAACGGTTTTTAGTTCACCCATGGTTCTGAGAGAATAAACGGTATTTCCCTCAATGAGCTGTCCGGCAGGAACCTGTATATTTTCAGCATTCAAGCGGTTGGAAATATCTGATATACTTAGATTATAGAGCCGCATTTTTTGGTTATCAATTACGACATTTATTTGTCGTTCTAAACCACCCGAGGTTTCTGCAGAGGCAATTCCATTTACTCGTTCAATGCGCTGTTCAAGAACCTGAGTAGCATAAGTACGTAAGTCGCGCGAACTCCGGGCACCTGAAGTTACCGCAAGAACGATGATCGGTTCCTGATTGGGATCGTAGCTGAATACAAGGGGTGTTTCAGCTTCAATTGGGATAGACCGAGCCACAAAGCCAAGTTGTTTTCTGACATCGTTCTCAGCCTCATACAGATCTGTACCCCAGTTGAAATTTAATTTTACAACCGAAGCGCCCTGACTTGAAAGTGACCGGACTCTTCTGATACCGCTGATGCTCCCAACTTGTTCTTCGATGGGGCGTGTAACCAAAGCTTCCATGTCTTCAGGGGCTACACCATCATAACCGGTAAATACGGTAATAGTGGGAAAACTAACGTCGGGGTATAGATCAAGACGTAACTGTAAGACACCAAAGATTCCAAAACCGATAAGAATCAAGCTGGTCATTAAAAAAGTAATCGGCCGGTCTACGGCTAATTTTGAAAGCCCACCCATATTAATTCCCTGAAGTATTAGCCGTTCTGATACTGTCTATAAGGGCGCGCCTTTCTTCAGGATCCATATTTTTCATACGCTGCCTGACTTTAGCTCTTTCTTCATCACTTAAATTTTGTAAAGCCTGAGCACCCGGCCTGTTAGCTGGTGAGGAGCCATCTGCTTGCTGATTGTTAATAGAATTCGCGTTTTCAGAAGCTGACTGAAAAACAGACTGGGAAGCAACGCGTATCTTTGAACCGTCCTGAAGCGAGTTTTGTCCTGTTACTATAACTTTATCATCAGGTTGAAGTCCAGCTAAAACTTCAATTTTATCTCCCTGTTCAATTCCTAATTCAAGTTGTCGTAATTCAGCAATTGAATCTCCCTTAGATACAAATACAGAGTAGGTCCTTTCCAGTTGAATCGTATTGGATTCAGGTTCTATGACTGTTTCTACTTTCTCAACTAAGGAACTGCGTTGAACAATAATTGCCTCAGGTTTAGTTTCGATATCTATTACACTTTCTGTTAACACACCCGGATAAATAGAAGGTCCAATCTGTGTTAAGGTAATAACAACTTCACCAAGACCGGTTATAGCATCAAGTTGAGGGCTTTTCCTGGAAACGACGCCTTTTGTTGAACTCATTGATTCTTCGTTTGATACCCGAAGTTTCACCGGCTGTCCAACTTTTACGGCTCTCCAGTCTTGTACTGGGAGGTAAACTCTGGTTTCATAACCGGTGTCACTTGCTATTTCAAACAATCCCTGGCCGGTAGTGGCAATATCCCCTTCCTCAAAATTTCTGGAAATGATAACGCCATTAACGGGAGAACGAATTTGGGTATTGTTGAATGTTTCCTGAGCCTGTGTTAGAGATGCTTTTGCTGACTGGTATTGAGCTAAAGAGTTCTGATAAGTTGCCTCTGCATTATCATATTCGGCATCACTCACTAAATCTTTTTCAAGAAGTCTTTTTTGCCGTTCAAAATTAGCACTGTCTCTTTTCAGGGCTATGAGGCTTTGTTCAACCTGTGAACGAGCCTGATTCAACTGATCACGATAAGTGGCATCATAGATCTTGGCAAGCATTTCGCCTTGCTTAACTGTATCACCAAGGTCCACGTATATTTCAGTAATACGATTACTAACCTGCGGCGTTATAACAACAACATCCTGCGCTTTGATATTTCCATAGGAACGAACTTGGTCGGATATGGTACCAATAGTTACGGGTTCCGTTTCTACACTTGTGGTTCGCTGACCTCCATATCCACCGGAGTCCCATCCACCTCCATTCTGTGAATTTTGATTTTCGTCAGAATTCCCACACCCCCAAAATATAATTGCAGAAAGGAATATTGTACCGATTAATTTTTTCAAAATGTTTTGACTATTTAATGTTTAGAGAGTAAGACACGTAATCTCGTGAATTAGTTCGGTTTACAATAGGATATAGATGTAAAAAAAAGAAATGATATGTAGGGATTCACACTGAATGAGTCTATACTAATCCGTATTTTGTTTATTTAGATGTCAAACCCCAACAGAACTTTTGCTGAAACATGAAATTTTTTATTGATACTGCTGATCTCGACGAAATAAAAGAAGCTAATGATCTTGGCGTTCTTGACGGTGTAACCACAAATCCAAGTTTATGTGCAAAAATTGGTGTAGAAGACTTTGAAGGTCATATTGCCAAAATTTGTGATATGGTTGAAGGAGATGTTTCTGCAGAGGTTGTTTCTACAGAATATGAGGAAATTGTGGATGAAGGCCGTAAGATCGCAGTAATAGCTGATAATGTTGTGGTAAAAGTTCCATTGATCAAAGATGGAATTAAAGCAATAAAAACATTAACTGAAGAGGGTATCAAAACGAACTGTACGCTGTGTTTTTCACCGACCCAGGCACTCATTGCAGCTAAAGCGGGAGCCACTTATATCTCACCGTTTTTAGGGAGGCTTGATGACATCTCTACCGATGGCATGCAGCTTATACGTGATATTGTAACCATCTATGACAATTACGGATACGAAACTGAAATACTGGCTGCAAGTATTCGACATCCTATGCATTTATTGGAATGCGCTAAAGAAGGAGCTGATGTAGCAACTATGCCATTGGGTGTAATAAAAAGCTTATTAAAGCATCCTCTTACCGATAGTGGCCTGGAACGTTTCCTTGCTGATTGGGATGATCTTCAGGAAAGCTTGAAAGGATAACAGCTGATTACATTTATGTCGTAAATAAACAGGCTCATCATTAGGTGAGCCTGTTTTATGACCTAAATTATTCTTATAAATTAATGATAGATATCTGCTTGTGCGATTTTTATATACAAAATCAACAAAAGCCCATGCAGACATTTGTATCAGTTTTAGCTTGAACGTATAAGGCAGACGCTTAGCTGAACCAGCTGAGTAAAATTAGTCTTTCAAATCAGGTGCTTTTCTAACCTTCGTAGCTTGCTCAAATCCATATGCAATTTCCAGTAGTATAGGTTCACTCCATGCTCTTCCAAAAAAAGAAATGCCGACGGGCAAGCCATCAATATGACCCATGGGAACGGTGATGTTTGGGTAGCCTGATTGAGCAGCCGGTGAGCTGGATGAGACCGAAAAATTGTCGCCATTAGTGAGATCTGTTTTCCAGGCAGGGCCGCCGGTAGGTCCGATAATGGCATCTAAATTATGCTTATCCATCACTCGGTCAATGCCGTCCTCACGTGTAATTCTCAACATCCGTTCCAGTGCTTCCTGATATTCTTCGGAATCCAGATCCCCTTTTTCATTTGCCTGAATCAAAAGATCATGATCAAAATAGCGCATTTCTTCGGGGTCATTTAAGGTAGAATCTACCAGCTCTTGCATATTTTTAACCGGAGCGTTTTCACCTAAAGAGGAAAAATATTTATTCAATCCATCTTTGAATTCGTAAAGTAATACCTGGAAAGAAGATCCTCCTGCATTTTCTTCTGTGATTTGATCAACTTCGATGACAGTGGCTCCCTGTGTTTCCAAAAACCGAGCTGTTTCATGCATCATGCTATCTACCCGAAAATGTCCGCCAAGTGAGCCAGTCCAAAAGCCAATGCGCTTTCCCTCCAATCCGTCTTTATTTAAGAATGGTGTGTAGTCCGTGTAATAGTTGCCGTCACTACCAAAAGTTTTTGTATCAGTAGAGTCAATTCCAACCATGGTGCCGAGAGCAATAGCGGCATCTGTGACCGTACGCGCCATAGGCCCGGGTGTGTCTTGAGTGTATGATATAGGGATGATTCCTGACCGGCTCAACAGTCCTACTGTAGGTTTTATGCCAACCAACCCATTTGCAGAAGCAGGACAAGTAATGGAACCATTGGTTTCTGTGCCTAAAGCAAAGACTGCCATATTTGCGGATACTGCAGCACCAGAACCAGCACTTGACCCACACGGGTTTCGAGTGAGGTCATACGGATTGTTTACCTGACCCCCCAGTGCACTCCACCCACTGGATGAAAAACTGCTATGAAAATTGGCCCATTCGCTTAAATTTGCTTTGCCAAGTATTATAGCTCCCGCATCCCGTAGTTTTTTAGTGATAAAAGCATCCTGATTAGGCACGGATTCAGCCATGATATTGGCCCCTGCGGTGGTGGGCATATCATAGGTATCAATATTATCTTTTAGCACTACCGGAATTCCGTGTAAGGGTCCACGCTGTTGTCCATTTCTAAGTTCTTCATCCATTTCTTTGGCTAAATCAAGGGCTAAAGGATTGATATACAACATCGAATTTAGAAGTGGACCATCTTGGTCTTTTTTGGCCATTCGCTCTAAATAGGCAGCAGTAACCTCTTCTATGGTATAATCTTCTTTTTCATAACCCTGATGCAGTTCCTCTATGGTGATTTCTTCAAGATTAAGTTGCTCAAATGCAGATTGTTGTTGGCAGGCGATAAAAACCAGTGGCAGAAAAGCTAAAAGCAGCGAATTCTTTAGTGACATATGATCTTATAATTATGAGTCTAAGTTTGAGAACAAATATACAAGAGCAAAGGAGCATTTCCATGAAATGTAATGGAATATTCAAGGATTGTATTACTCTGCACTGAAAACAAAAATCAGAATTGCTAACCCGACCAAAATATTTGCAGCGGATCCGAATTTAGCGTCCTGCCAGGAATAGAAAATCAGTAACTGTGAAAGTGTAATTCCGATCAGGGCTATTTTCCACCAAACTTCATATTGCATTGCAAATAAGGTAGCTGAGGACATAAAAAGAAGGGAACTCAAGAGCCATAGTAAACCACCGCTTTTTGAAATTGGAAGGGTGAGTTCTTGAATTTCAGCTATGCCGAAACCTTTGACAAAACCCATAAGGTGAATGATACCATGAATTATGAGCAGTATGATCAGAAATATTTTCATCCAAACAGGTTTGATTTTAACTCATGATAAAGTCAATTAATGTAGATTGGATGAACTTTTATTGCCTTTTCAGGATGAATAAAGGAGTTACTGGGAGGAGCCAGTAATTCATCCTCTGAGTATTCTAAAAGAGAGCAAAGTGCTGGATTTATTTTTTAAAATATCCATCAAAACCTCCTGCTATGCAAAGCAAGTCACGTGTTTGGTCAAAGAAGGATTTAAGCGAATAAAAGGGTTGGTTTGTTCCAATGGAAAATTGAAAATGAATACCCATCATGTGAAATATCGATACACTTAACACCAAAGGTACTTGCTTGACAAGCATTCTGATATTTTCAGAATTGAAATGAATTATACGGACGAAAACATACGGTTATTTAACTACCGATAGTTTTTTGGTTGCCTCAAAGTTTTTTGCCTTTATGCGGTAGATATAAAATCCACTCGAGAGTTCGGATGCGTCAAATACAGCCGTATGCCAGCCTGCAGACTTATAATCATCCACCAGGGTTGCCACAGTTTGCCCTAACATATTCAATACATCCAGGAGAACTTTTCCGGGTTCAGGAATACTATACCTAATGTAAGTAACTGGGTTAAATGGATTAGGATAATTTTGTTCAAGGGTGTAGTCCAGCCGATTAAACTTATTATTTTTTGCAGGAGGAATCAGTGGAATAAAACTCCATATTTCAGACCAATTCGATTCACCGCCAATATTGTGGGCTTTCATCCTCCAGTAAAGCATTCGTTTTTCTGGAAGATTGGTAGCCATGGCGAACACCGTATCGGTAGCGGCAAGAGTGGTATCAAATAAGGTGCTCTCAAACTCATCATCCGCAGATATTTGAAGCTGATAATCTTCTGCCCTGTTTGCAGCTGCCCATGAAAAAACAGGTTGGGTTGAAGCGTCTTTGGTTTCGGCTTTCGGTTTTTTTAGTTGAACAGTTTCGGGCTTTTCAATGATGGTTATAAATTCCGAAATGTCGCTCCAAGATCCTACTGTATCAGAATTTGTGCCTTGAACTCTCCAGTAATAATAGGTTAGGTTTTTTAAAGGTTTATCAATTTGGTAAAAAGTAGTATCGATATCAGGAACTTCGAGGCTAATTTGTTTAAAGTCTTCATCTTTGGATATCTGAAGGGTGTAATTTTCAGCAAGGAAAGCATCCTCCCAAGAAAAGGTTGGCTTCAATGAAACATGTTCTTCTAAAACAAAAGGTTGTTTAGGATTCACCGGATCTGGTATGCGGGAAACTCTAACAGGAATTGGTTTTTTATAATCACCAATAACGGCCAGCAGCTCAAAAGTGCCATGGTCGTCAAAGAGTGTTTGCCAACTAAAGGTAAGTTGACGTTGTTGCTCTTTTTCTAATGCAATATTCTCAGCTCGGTCAATTTCTTCACCATTAGGATGTAAGAGTATTACATCATTAGTATCTGCTGAATTACCAATATTCTGGATAATAATTTCAATAATAATTTCATCACCGCTGATATGACCGTCTCCGGTTTCAGCTTTATTGATCACAACATAGGGCATGTTCCATAAATGTTGAGGGGCCTCATTTTCTTTATACCCCCAATCCTGACCAAAAGAAAAGCCAGCCATATTTTCAAAACTACTGAATCCCCGCATCTCAGCATCACAGAGTCCTTTAATGCCAGTATCGATTCCTTTTCCTACCGCTTTATTATGGTTAGCCGTTTCTTTATTCCAATAACCAGCAATAACAGGATCCCGATTTACGCCAATATAAGCCCCGAAATCAATGACACCACTTACTGGGCTAATAGTGTAAGATTGCCTGATAATACTATTTCTTCGGTTTACTCCAGCCAATCCTCCAACAAAATTAAACCCTTCTACGGTACCTTCAGAATATGACGTGGATATCTCTCCATTATGATTGTTGCCAACCAAGCCTCCAACATAGGAACGCCCAGATACTTTAGCTTTCGAAAACGAGCGAAGGATCACACTGCCATTACTACCGGCTATTCCCCCAACAGAGGAAACACCTTCGCCTGCTAATGTTCCTTCAGATTCAGATTCGGAGATCAGTCCATCATAGTTGTTTCCAGCTATTCCTCCGAGATTATGTCCCGTAGCGGATATTTTTCCCCTAAATTTGTTTTTAATGATCCTGCCTCTGTTTATCCCAGTGATTCCACCAACATAAGACCGTCCATTAATTTCAGATTCAGACACCGTACAAAATTCAATATTCCCCCGTCGGTTGAAACCTACAAGCCCACCGGTATGAGTCCGCCCTAATATGATTCCCCGGACTCGGATCTCATACAATCTGCCACCGAGCATATTACCAAGCAGCGAGCCAGTTTTATTTGCCCCATGAACCAGAATATCTTTTAAGTGGAGATTTTTTATTGTAGCATCTTTTATGACTCCAAAGAGTCCCACAGATTCTTCCAAATCACGTTTAATAGTGAGTTCAACGATCTTATATCCATTGCCATCCAAAGAACCGGTAAAAGGTGAGTTCTTATGCCCGATCGGATCAAATCCTTTTTTTTCATTCCAGAATGCAGTTGCAGAAGCATCGATATCATTCACGATCTCGAAATGTGCATTAAGGTATTGTTTGACTTTCTGTAACTCCTCTATATTCGAAATTTTAAAGGGATCTTCTGGAGTGCCTGACCCACCTGCAAATTGTGCGCATAATTCACCCATAGAAAATATGCCAAAGAACAAAATGCACAGTAATGATTGATAAACTTTTTTAGAAAACACAAATACTAAATCTCTTGTAAAACACTATTGAGACTAAAAATAGGGCATTAACGTCTGCCTGACAATGCAGTTTTAAAATTTATTCAGGCAGACAGAAGAAAGGTAAGTTGTATTCTAATCCCTATGCTTTCCCGATTAAGTCTTGAGCAATGATGGAAGAGCTAAGGACTCCGGGTAATCCCGCGCCCGGATGTGTTCCCGCGCCAACGAAATAAAGATTGTCAACATCCTCTGATTTATTATGCGGCCTGAACCAAGCTGATTGGGTAAGTATAGGTTCCACAGAAAATGCCGAACCTTTATAACTATTTAAAACATCCTGAAAATGCAGTGGGTCTATATAATGTTCTGCAACCAGATTTTCCTGAAGATCCGGGAGATAATTTTCTTCCAGAAAGTTCATAATCGCATCCCGGTACTTAGGAGCCATTTCATTCCAGTCTACGTCCGCATCCAGGTGAGGGACCGGGGAAAGTACATAAAAACCTTCATGTCCTTCGGGTGCCATTGAGGGATCGGTGATCGTTGGCATATGTAAATACAGTGAAAAGTCTTCTGCAAGATGTTTTTTATGGAAGATATCTTTTAGCAGTTCTTTGTACCGTTCTCCCAATATGATATTGTGATGAGCCAGTCCGGAATCTACATAGCGTTTTTTTGTACCAAAGTAGATCACAAAAAGAGACATACTGTATTTTGTGCGCTCGATCTTTCGGTCGGTATATTTTTTACGATGCTTTGGATTGATAAGATTTTTGTAGGTAAAGGCGACATCTGCATTTGAGACTACCTCATCGGCTTCAAAGGTTTCGCCGTTTTTAAGGCGAACACCAGTTGCCTGTCCATTATTTACCTGAATTTCTTCTACTTCTGCTTCTGTGTGAATTTTACCACCTTGCTCACGGATCAATTCTTCCAGCGCATTTACAATAGCTCCAGTTCCCCCCATGGCATAATGCACGCCCCACTCACGCTCTAAGTAATGGATCATGGCATAGATAGAGGTGGTATCAAAGGGGTTACCGCCCACCAATAGGGGATGGAAAGAAAAACAGCGTCTCAGGAATTCATCGTCAATGAATTGTTCAACATACTTATAGACGGTTTTATAGGATTGAAGTTTGATCAGGTCAGGGGCCACTTTAAGCATGTCTGTGAACTTTAGAAAGGGCTTATCGGCCAGTTCTACAAATCCTTTGTCAAAAATGGCTTTGGTGGTCTTTATGAATTTCTCATAGCCTTCAACATCGTCGGGATTCCTTTTCTTTATTTCCTCAAGGGTAAACGCATGATCGTTGTTATAATCAAACTTTTCACCCTGAGCATCAAAAATTCGGTAAAACGGATCACAAGGAACGAATTCTATGTAATCTTCGCGTTTTTTACCTGCTGCTTCAAAAATATCATCAAACATAAATGGAGCCGTGATAACCGTAGGACCACCATCAAACTTAAAACCGTTCATTTCATATACGTAAGCCCGGCCACCTAATTTATCTCTTTTTTCTAAAATAGTGACATCATGTCCGGCAGAAAGAAGTCTTGATGCTGCGCCTAAGCCACCAAATCCACTTCCAATTACTATGATCTTTTTCTTCATGGGTAAATTACATTTTGATTCT
>JAVLBT010000003.1:0-60249 GCA_031580945.1 Gracilimonas sp. | reverse complement strand
GTAGCTTAGGTTTCCATAGTTGCTTGTTTTAAATTATTAGCCGTTTATTAATTCATAATTTCCACGGCCGATATGCGCTGGGTCGTTATACCCCTTTTCCAAATAGTTCGTTTTAAATGTGATTTAGATTAATTACATTGAAGTATGTCTGAAAAAGAACTCATAAAACAACTCAAGAAACTTCCATCTGAAGCTCAACAAGAAGCGGCGGATTTTGTCGAATTTCTATCTAAAAAGTATCTTCAGCAATCAGAAGAAGCTGATTCATCTAAGAAAAAGTCTATTTTTGAAAGTTCATTTCGGGGAATGTGGAAAGATCGGGAAGACATGCAGGATAGTACGAAATGGGTTCGTGAACTAAGAAAAAGCCGTTTTTCTGACTAATCTACTATATAGCTCAACTTGTAATTATTGACACTGATATTCTCATCGACTTTAGCCTTGATAGATCCGATGCTGTTGTTACTATGTCTAATCTTGAAGATAAGTTTATACTAAATATCAGTGTAATCACAGCTATGGAACTGTATGCCGGTTGTCGAAGCAAGAAAGACTTAAATAGAGTTGACGAACTAATTTCAGATATTTATATAGAATTTGTCACAAAGCCAATTTCCCTGCAAGCATTTGAACTAATGAAAGAATTCAGATCAAATTATGGAGTAGAAATTAATGATATGTTGATAGCTGCTGCTTCTATGAATCTTGAAGCAAAATTGATCAGTAAAAATCAAAAATATTATAAATTTTTACCCGGCATCGATCTTCTTGAGTATCCATTGAGCGGAGTATAAAAAAGGTTTCAATGCGGATTTGGCCGCTGTTTGCCGGTTCAAAATTCGTTGGCTAAATGAAATTCCGAGATTTAATTAAATTATTTACCAAAAAGCTAAGCCGGTTAAACCGCAGGTCGTTATAGGGCTTTACTGTTGCAATCATCAGCTGGTTTATATAGTTTTAATTTGAAACTATAATGAGTTCAAAAGCCATGCCTACAAACATTACTATCCGAGATATTCCTGACGATGTTTATCAAAAAATAAAAAAACAGGCTGAACTACATCACCGAAGCATTAATAGTGAAGTCATTGTTTATTTAAAGAAGTTAGTAGAAAGTAATCGACGGGATCCTGACCAAATTATAGGCCGAGCCAAAAGGATTAAACAGAAGGCTAAAGGGGCTCTCTCTATTGACCAAATCCAACAAGCTATTGATCAGGGACGTCCATGATCGTTGTAGATACCAATGTCATTGCCAGTATGTGGGTTCCAAATGATATGGATGAATGGGTTCATAAGGTGCTAAAAAAAGACTCTGATTGGGGGGCACCACTGCTTTGGCGTTCAGAATTTAGAAATGTACTCTCCATCTATTTACGAAAAGATATTTTAGAGCTCCCTTTAGCCTTGCAAGCCATGGAAGAGGCCGAACAACTTATGGAGTCATATGAATTTGAAGTAAATTCAACACAAGTAATGAGCTTTGTTGCCAACTCCTCTTGTTCGGCTTATGATTGCGAATTTGCAGCTTTAGCTGATGATCTGAATGTTAAACTGGTGACATTTGACAAAAGGGTTATCAAAGAATTCTCTGAGCTTGCTGTCTCACCGCAAGAGTTTGTTAAATAACCCGCGCCATTTAAACGCTGGGTCGTTAGGTGTATAACATCAACCAGTGAAAATCTGCAATGGTAGCTTTGTTGCTATCTTGTCGAAGTCTTTATCATTATGTAGAAGTTCCACTTCATGTTCGATGCACCAACTTCCGATGAGCATATCTACGGTTTTGCGATTTGTCACGCCTTTCGATCGAAGAAAACGAAAATTAGATGCTGCTTTTATGGCCAGTGATTTCCCGCCGAGATGAATACAGTCTAACGGATCAAGCGCTTGTTTGGCTAATCTAAATTCTTTGTCGCTGTTAAAACCTTGCAGAATTTCGGTGAGAACAATATCACCCACAAGAACTGACTGCTCAGAAAGGATTCGGTCAAGACTTTCGGATTGTTTATTTTGTACGCCGTTGAAATAATCAATCCATACGCTGGTATCTACTAAAATCACTTCTCGTCATTCCTCATGTTCTCTAAATCGCCTTTCCAGTGCAATTTTCCGCGCAAGTCTTTGATATTTTCTTGCTTTTTCCGCTGGACTAAAAATTTCAACCCTTCTTCCACAGCATCTTTTTTCGTTTTCAATCGACTCAACTTCAAGGCTTCATCCATCAAGTCATCATCGATCACTACATTCGTTCGCATAATTATATCGATTTTGTTAATGTGTATTTTTTCTTAATCTATACACATAACTGCCAAATTCCTAACTTTATCGTATACCTAACCCGCGTATTAAGTGGGACGTGCGTCGCCGTTGGCTGTCGGTTTCAATTTGGTAAGTTTCCATAGTACATTTAAAGTTAATTCAACATCATTTTGCAGGCCCATTATGGGCCATGTCGTTATTGAATTTTCTGGAATTACTTTATTCTTAATATTCCAATTGAGTTTGTTACCTAACAAAAAAAAATACAGTATGAGCTGCGATTCAAGCAGACCGGCCTTAGACTCTACATGCCCGATTATCCGCTTTTATCTTCTAACTAAATTAAAGAATTATGAGACTTCTATACATCTATGTACCCATCTCAATTTTGATGAGTTCCCTTTTTACTGCCTCTGTAAAATACAATTCGACTTCAGATAAAGAGAAAATTATGGCAGCTGTACAATCTTATGTCGGTGAATGGGAATCGGAAATAAAAACCGATCAGAATGGCAACAAAATGAAATACAGTTATGAACTTACCTCTTTTGATGAAGCAAACACTATGTTTAAAATGGTGATTAAAAAGCACTATCAAGATGGCGGAGCTGCGGAATTAGTCTGGGAAGGGTTTAAGGGTTGGAACCCGGGTAAAGAAGAAGCTTATTATTACGGCTTCAGTCCATCAGGAAGGTTTTCTTCGGGTATTTTATATGTCAATGAAGAAATTTTGATAACCGAATACACTGGTTATGCCCCGAATAGTAAACCTGTTAAAATTTTAGATGAGTTTTTCCCAGTTGAAAACGGGAAATTCAAGTCAGTTACTAACTTAGAGTCGGAAGGGGGTGATTGGAGAGTCATTGGAAGAGACGAATGGACCAAAATTTAAAACTTTTGAAATCGAATACCAGCTAAATACTATGTATGAAGATTCTTATAAAAAATTGGGAAGAACCCTTGGACACTATAAAACAATTTCAGTGAGAAAGACTACTCCTTAAAGCATTAAAATCTTGTATCGCGCATGTCCTTTTTTTAACAGCGCCCTGTAAGCAGCAAATCGAATGGAAGACGCGTATGCGTTTAGATACTTACATTCAAAAATATTGACGCGCCGCTTACTTGCCAGACCGTTAGCCTGCAAGGTCTTTCTATCAATTTTTCAATACTCTAAAAAATATACTGTCACTACTGAATGACGTAAAAATACCAAGCCCGTTTTTTATATTGGTAGGCGGTTCATTCAGTTGTCTTGAATCTTGTTCTCTTTCTTCATAAAGGTTCACGTAATCCCGATTCACACTGTAGATTGTTGCCTTATGCAAACCGTAAAATCCTCCCCTTAGATTTATAGTGTACGAATCATCGTTTGTGGGTGTGGTTCTAAATGACACATTTCCTGCAAACAGGCCTCCGTTAAAACCTGGTGCATTTTCATTGCTAATGATCGGTTCAGGTTGATTTTCAAGATTCTCTACGACGATATAAAAATACCTCTCCTCCGGGTTATTCCAAGTTATTTCTGGTTCAGGTAAGTTTTGAACGATCTCAATAAAAGGTTGCTCCGAATCAATGGAAACTACGTCATCGGAGATGGATACATTCTCGGGTGCCGGAGGTACGACTGTTTCTGAACTAAGAGTGCGGTTATTCGTTTGTATTTCGAGGGCATATGTCTCGCCCTCCTGGATGATAAGATCATCCTCAGTATATTGATACAATCCAGAATCACCCGGAGCGAGACTGAACGGATAAGTTGCATCGTTATGTATCAACACCACTTCAGCGTCATTAATAGGTTCAGGAATCGTATCCGTGCTGGTCAGGGGAATCATCAGCGATAACTGAACCTGATGCGTGGTTTGATTACTGTAAAGATACCCTTCAACCACGGGAATCTTTTCTTCACCGGTAGGTTCTGTAAGCTGATCACATTGAGTAAAAACTGTGAAAAGCAATCCGCCAAGAAATAGAATTTTGAACACTTTCATAGATACACGTTATAGATTTATTCTGAAAAATAAGTTTGGTGTAAAACCAAGGTAGTTTATATCGGTAACCGCAACATTCTGTTCATCTACAGAGAATTCACGATACCATACATTATTCCGGTCGTACACATTAAAGACAGACAAGCCCATCTTAGCGCTGTTACCTTGTATGCCGACATTGAATTCGTACGTTGCAGACAGATCCATTCGGTGATAAGCGGGGAGCCTGAATCCATTCTTCTCTCCTATATGCAGGTAGGAATACTCCGTACCGTCAAGAAGTGTTAGATCGTAATAACCCACAGGTGCGGAGTAGGGCTTGCCGGTGGCATAAATCCAGTTGGCAGCAAGTGTCCATGGTCCATGCTTAAAACTGCTTACCAACTTGAATTCATGTGTTTGATCGTGCAGTGCCGGGTATGGATTCCCGTTGTTTAATCCCTCGAAGGTGTAATCGGTATCACTGAGCGTGTAACTGGCCCATCCCGTATATCTGCCAATATTCTGTTTGAATAAAACATCTATTCCACGCGTAGTACCATCACCATAAAAGAACAGTTCCTCCTGTTCGATACTGGACAAGGGACCGCCAAACCGGAGTGAATATTCAGATAATCCACTCAAATCTTTTTGATATGCTTCAACATCAATGAGGAAGTTGGGGCGTTCATAGGAGGCTCCTACAATATAATGTTCCGAGGAACCAACCGGCATCCCATCGTTTCCCGTCAACAACCAGAAATCCGTGCTGCCCTGCTGAATATCCTCCAGTACCGTTCGGTTGATAAACTGATTGTACCGTCCCCAAGCGCCTTTTACCTTCAGCTGATCTGTAATGTTTAGTTCCAGAGATGCTCTTGGCTGCCAATAGACTTCATCCGTTACATCAAAGTAACTGGCGCGCATTCCTGCTGTAAGCCATAACCGGTCAAATAGGGTCCAGTCGTCCTGCACATACCCGGAATAGATGGTTCCCAGGTCACTCCGATCCACAACATTTAGCGTATCATTTAATGTATTTTGATAATTGATATCATTTTGAGTGATTTGTCCGCCAATTTTTAGATCATTTGAATCGGAAAGTTTGTATTCCGTATCGAGTTTTAAGGTAAAATCGCGGACATCGTTTTCACCTTTGATATCAAAACCACCAAAAGCGCGTTCCTCATCCTCGCTTGAATTCCTCCGGTCGCGGTCAGAATAGTAATTGGAGTATGACACCACGGCATTGCTGTACAGCCGGTCATTCCAAAAGCGTGACCAGCGCAAGCCCACACCACGATTCCCCCATCTTGTCTCATCGCTTATAGCAACATCCGTCACATCTTCCTCACTGCTATTCGGGCCAAATCCGCCGAATTCCTGTTCTCTTGAATTGTCCAGGTTATCCTGCCCGCCATATAAACTCAGTGCAACAAGATCTTTTTGGGAGGGGCGGTAGGTTATTTTCGTATTCAAGTCATAAAAATTGAAGTCGGGTTCCGTTTGAAACTGTCCACCACCAAAGGGGCCTCCTGATTCCCCGCTTCCCGGTCCTGTATTCCCATCATCAAAGAGCCCAAAGATTTTATTGTAAATTCCGGTGCGAATGATATCTGTGTAGGATCGCCGGCCGGAAATAAGAACAGATGCTTTTTCTGTTACCGGAAATTCAACTGTGGCATCCGCACTTAGGGCACTCAACCCTCCGCTAAATGAAAACTCATTAAAATTGCCTGAACGGCCATTCAACTCCATAACACTTGAAAGTCTGCCTCCATATTTTGCCGGATACCCACCTTTATAAAGCTGAACATCCTGGATAGCATTACTATTGAAGGCGCTGAAGAATCCGAAAAAATGATCTACCTTATAGAGCGTAATTCCATCCAGCACGATCAGGTTTTGGTCGGGCGTACCCCCTCTGACATAAAGTCCCGCTGTCGATTCGTTCGTCCCGCTCACTCCTGGCAGCAACTGCAGCGCCCGGGAAATATCTTTCTCACCAATACTTGGCAGATTTGCTATTTGCCTTGGTGAGATCGACGTTCGGCTGATCCTGTCTGTTTTTATGTAATCATACTCTTCGGCCTTTACCGTAACCTCATCAAGCCGGGATGTAGTCTTTGCCAATTCCACCTCCAATAGCTTTTCAAATGATGTGGAATCCAATATCACTGTTTTGTTTTGATAGCCGATATAGCTGAATGATAGGCTTACTGAATCCGCCGGGAGATTTACTATCGCAAAATAGCCGTCGGCGTTGGTCGTAGTACCTTGCTTTGTATTCAAGATTCCCACGTTTACATGAGGTAGCCCCTCTCCGGTACCCTTATCTTTTACAATTCCTCTGATCGATACTTTCTCCTGGCTAAACGCAAGCTCAGGCAGAATCAGTTGAATACTAAGAAACAGAAGGATACATGCAGGGAGATATTTATGTTCAGTATCTTTATTCATTAGTTTGCTTGTGAGTTAGAAATTTTGTGAATGACAGGGCTACATATAAGCAATTCAATAGTTTAACAGTCTTAATCGCCATCATCCTGGTTTATACTTAGAGGGTATTTAAACAGAGTTTAAAATGTGACAGATGAGTTTCACTGCATCTGCCACAATGTGATTTTTAGCTTATGGATGAATTAATTGAGCTCAACCGTTCTGTGATCGGCTGATCTCATGATGACCCTGAATGTTTGGCCACCGGACTCAACATCATTCACGTGAAGTTGTCCAACTGAGATATGAAGTACATTTGCACCCGTACGATCTGCAATTTCAGTCAGGGTTTCTCCCGAGATCTTATAAGTTCCATTTTGATCTTCCAGCAGGATCATCTCTGAATCTTCACGATTAAATTTCCCGGGTTTTCCGCCCTGTTTTGGATTGAACGACGGACGAATATGGATGGCTACCGGTTTTCCGGATTCTGCATCCCAGCTTAAATCAACACCCCCGGCATGGTTCTCCAGGCGATTTGCGGATGGAGTGAGAATCGACACTTGTTTTTCCGGTGTGGTTGCCCTCAGGTTGAGAGCCGGAAAAACCTCAGACCCTGTTGTATGAATCGCGTACTCAGCCCCCGCTTGATAACTGAGTGACGTTTCATTCGAAAAAGGCCCGAAAGATCGATGGCTGTAGACCGTATGCTCACCTGAAAACCGGCTGGATTGTTTCCTCAGTTCAACCGATTCGCCTTGAGCAGACTGTATGCTTACAGAACCCATATCCACTGTGCTGGTATTGTAGGGTGGCTTCAATGTAACTTGTTCATCAAAACCGATGGCCATCGCCATTCCCAGTTTATTCTTATTGTCTTCAGAAAACCGGGGATTCAGAGCACTCCAGTTCAGTATAAATATGCCATTTCCACTTGTCTCGTTACTTTCGAGAGACATGAGTGACGAAGTCATCGGATCCATAAACTCCAGATCAGTCGTTGCATCAGTAGTCGAGTTTAATGTATCAGAGCAAGAAATTGTGCTCATTACAAAAAGTACCAGAAAAGCTTGAACTATTTTGTTACCCATGTTATTCCTCCTTATTCGTTGTTTTTGTTTGCTGCTTGTTTGATTAGACAATCGCAGGCCCAAACTCTTGCAAGATTTTTGAAATTTTTTGAATGGGATAGGAATTGGACAGCAGGATGGAATAGAATCAGATAGAAAAATGCCAGATTAGAACCGCACGAACGATATCGAAAAACTCAGGATCTATAGATGGCTACAGTTGTTACGGAGAATCAGATCAGACTATACTCATTCTTTATAGGAGTGAATGAGTGAGTTGCAGTGACGGAGACTCTTTTATTGATCGTCAAACGGCCTGTTTAACATAGGTGGGTTGGGTCCATTGGGACCGGTACCCAAGTTGGGCTTGCGGCCAGTCGACATAATTCTCCGGATAAATGTTTCTTGCTGTTCTTCTGTAAGAAATGTTTTGGATTCCTTTAGACTCTCCAAAGCGTGTTTGCTAATCTCTAACCGAAATTCAGCAATTTTTTGTAAGATCTCCTCTGTCTCCATTGGATCAATTTTTTCTTTATCTATTAGCATCTGGAACATCTCCTGTTCCAGTGCATGTATCTCTTTCTGTAATGATTCTATGTCTGATTGATAGGACTCGACAAGTTGAACCATTTTTTGCTGCTGTTCCGGAGTCAGACTATCAATGCGTTCCATTTCGCCTGCAAAAGGGGGTTCAAATCGAGGCTCGGGATTTAAAAACCGGGCAATAGGAGGCTGTTGATCAGCAATGTTTAGATACACGATCGTCCCTAAAACCCCGATATTCAGAACAATTAAAAAGATGAGTGTGCCGACCATTGTTTTTACTTTCATTGCTGATCACCTTCCATTTCTGTTAATACTTGTTCAAAATTTGATCCGAAATTAGGCTGAACCATCCCCTTGTAATACAGTTCTGTAACCGAGGTCTGTTCTGCAACTTCTTGTGATGTTTGAGTCTGATAAACCAGAAGTTGTCCCATAAAAAAACCAATGATGAGTCCAAGCATAACCAGTGATCCGGTTAGTGCTTTCGAAAGACCAAAAATTGAAACGGACTCTTTTGCATTACGATTCATTGCTTTCTGTTTAATCCGAACCGCCAGATAGGGATCTTTCTTTAAATTTGGAAGCTGTTCTGGATTTGGCTCTGCTATGACATTCTGCATGGTTTGAAAGTATGAATGGCAAGATTCACACTGTTTTAAATGTTGGTTGACTTCTTTCTCCCTGTCATCATCAAGTTGACCCTCCAACCAATCAATAAAATATTTTTTTACGTGGTATCTGTTACTCATCATATTATCAACTTTTTTTTAAAACTAATCTCTTAAATCCTCCAGATGCGGTTTCATAATTGCCAGTAATTTCTTTTTGGCTCTAAAAATCCTGGATTCTACTGCACTGATACTGATATCCATTACGTTAGCAATCTCCTTATTTCCCATTTCATCATATCGCTGTAGAACGAGCGGCATCCTGTATTTAACCGGGAGTTTTTGAATGAGTTTCCAGACAAGTACTTCCCGTTCCTCCTTCTCAATCTTCTCGTCGGGAGATTCAAATCCGTCGTTACCCCAAAATTCAAATATGGGTGTCTCTGAATGCATGACCTCCGAGACAGATCGCTCCAGCAGATCCAGCCAGCTATATCTGTTTTTTTTCTTCAGGTAGTTTAATGTATGGTTCACAGCAATTCGGTAGATCCAGGTATATGCACCGGATTGATGATTAAAATCCTCAAGATTTTCATAGACTTTCATAAATATATCCTGCGTCAGATCCCTGGCTACATCTTCACCACCGGTCATTCTATAGACCATATTTAAAATCCGATCGCCATATTCTTCATACAGCTCATCAAATGTAAATGTCTTTTGTTGAGTAGATTCCGTCATGAAAGAACCAAAGATCTGCTGCAAATAAGTCTTTTTACTAATTAGACAATCGAGATCAAAAAATCTTGCAAAATTTTTCAAATGAAGTATAAGATTTTAAAAAGCACTTAGTAACAGGGTTGTAATATTGGTATAACAACATTTAAAAAATACATTGTCAAGTTTACACAGATTTCCCACCATAGCTGTTAGGTTCAAGTGAGAATCATTAAGGGGCGTGCATTTCTTCTACCTCTAAAGGCAAATTTGGGTCAGTGATACCTTCCGGCGCTATCGGCGTTCAAACATCTGCCGGTGGACGGTCAATTTATAAAGAGACGCTCTTTTATTATAGTTGAAGTAGTAGAAGAGGCGCCTAATGGTTTCGGATACTATTTATAATTATAATAATGGGTGTTTAGAGAATTAAAGAGCTTATTATGGGTAATATAATGCTCATTCGACCTCAACGTACCTTTCTTCAACGACTTCCTCTGTAGAAAAACGGTAGCGCATATTCCGGTATACACAAATGTCGGTAACATCTTCAGGGACGCCTGAAGGTACGGCTCTGAAATTGGTTGAAACCCGCCAGTCGCCCTTTACCTTTTTCACTTTATGCCAGCAATGACCGTGTAATAAAACCACCGTTCCCTTTTTAGGCAGAAACTCTTTCTGACCTTCAAGATCTTCATTCGGAATGCCCGCAGGAAGCAAGCCTTTTTTATGAGTCCCTTCCATCACACAAAGTTCGCCACCGATTTCTGTTGTGATATCATGAGTATAAACTAAGCGGTTCAGGTTAAATATATCTGGGTTTTCCGGGGGACAATCCTGATGCCATGCCTGTCCTTTTGACCCTTTTTTTGAGAACATGCACATACAATATAAATTAGCCCAATCTTCACCAATTATAGCTGTTGTTAAGTCATTCAGAAAGGGATCGTCATTTATGGTATTGAAGCGAGTATTTCCATCGAGATAAGGAAACCATGGAACAACTTCCGCTCCTGATCTTGATACAAAATCATTTGAGTGCTCCCAGTCAGGGTTATGTCCATAATGGTTAAGTATCATTTCGTTGTACTCATCCATAAGGTCAGAATCAAAATATTCTTCAAGTATGATATAACCCTTTTCCCAAAACTGATTTGATAATTCTATAAGTGATTCCTTCATAAGTATTCCATTTAATTGTTATGGTTTCTTCAGGTTAACAAGTGACGGGCTTTTAAATATATACATGGTTTTTCTGCTCTCATCATGTGGTAATCAGTTATTTTTGTTTGAGGTAGAATAGAATAGCTCCGGACCAATAATCTAACCTTTAAAGCTTTCCGTGTAGAATTCCTCTGAAGGAACACCTTATTTAAACCCGCTGAGCGTTGCTTCAAGAAGTCAAGATAATTAACAAATAAATACCCAATGTCCAAATAGAGCACTACATAAAAGAGTTCATATTTCTATAGCAGTTGCCATGTGTCAAAATTTCCAGAGTTCCTCAAAGTGACACCAAATACAATCTTAGACCATTGAGTTGGTGATTTAATTAGATCGATCCACTATCTCTGAACATCATGAGGGTATTTATTCAGAGTAAGCGCCTTATATTTATAGGATTAAATAGTTTTGAAGTATTAGCCTTTTATTAACTTATTATCTACATACCCGTTTTTGAAATTTCCCACACGAAACCCCACAATATCTGTTATGAAATTAGTGATATTATGCTTTGCAATCCTTTTTTATTCCCCGCTAACTACAATAGCTCAGTCCGTCTATACACAGATACCTGATGACTCGGAAGCTCTTTTTTTCACTGCAGAAAATTTTAACATAGTACCAGATGGGGAGCACGATGTATCTGAAGCACTTCAGTTAGCTATTAATAAGGTTAAAAAGGATAAGAATTTTGGCATTTTGTTCATTCCTGAAGGAAAATACCTTATTAGTAAAACCATTTATGTCCCAAAAGCAATACGCATTATTGGATATGGCGAAAATCGCCCGGAATTTATATTGGGTGAAAACACAAAGGGTTTTCAGGATGAAAATAACTATATGTTCTGGTTCACCAGTAATCTTGTAGAAAAAGGCCAGCAGCCAAGGGATGCCAGTGCGGGGACATTTTATAGTGCCATTTCAAATATCAATTTCCGGATAGAAAAAGGGAACCCTAAAGCTATTGCGCTTCGCACCCATTTTGCACAGCACAGTTTTGTAAGCCACTGCAACTTTTATATAGGGGATGGCTATGCCGGAATTTATGACCTGGGAAATGAAATCGAAGATCTGAAATTCTATGGAGGGGAATACGGGATTTCCACAGCCAGAACATCTCCGGGTTGGCCTATGATGATGATTGATCTATATTTTGAAGGCCAGCGAAGAGCAGCTGTTACAAGCCGAAATACTGGTATGGCCATTATCTCCATGCATGTGAAAGATACACCTGTAGCTGTTGAGCTTGAACAGGGTGTTTCGGACAGATTATTTATGGAAGACTGCCTTTTTGAAAATGTAGAGAAAGGCGTAGTAGTTGGGGTTGAAAAGGAAGCTACCAACCAAGTAAATCTGCTGAATATAATGTTTCATAATGTAGATGTTCCAGTCTACTTTTCACCCAGCGGAACACATTTAGAGGGAAATGGCAATACATACCGGATCAACAATTTTGTATATGGTTTGGCCATGGATGATATGTCTGATGATTCTGAATATAAAACAGTCATGGATATGGAAGCCGTTGATCAGGTACCCCAAAAATTGGATAAGGTCATTCCGGATCTACCCCCCATGGATACATGGGTTAATGTCAAAGATTTTGGGGCCTTGGGCGATGGCAAAACAGATGACACACAGGCCATCAAAGAAGCTCTTGCCAAACATAAAAATGTTTATCTGCCAACAGGTTGGTACCGGATTACCGAGACCCTTAAACTGAATAAGGGTAATGCACTAATCGGCCTGCACCCTTATGCCACTCAAGTTTTGCTGGATGAAAGTGAGCATGACTTTAGCGGTTTTGGATCACCTGTTCCATTACTGGAGTCATCTGACGGAGGTGATGATTTGATCAATGGAATTGGCATTAATACGGGAGCTTATAATAACCGAGCGGTTGGACTAAAGTGGATGGCCAATGAGCATTCTATGGTCAATGATGTGAAATTTGTTGGAGGACATGGCAACATGGCGAAGCCGGGAGAGCCTTCCTACAGCAGAAGAGAAGAAGAAAATATCAGCAGTCCGTCAAAACCGGTTTATGCCAGGGGAATGGATCTGGCTTGGGACAATCAATACTGGAGCCTTTGGGTTACCAATAACGGCGGGGGAACTCTCAAGGATATTTGGACGGCTAATACTTATGCCAGTGCAGGCTTATACATCAGCAATACCTCCACTCCGGGTAATATTTATGCCATGTCAATAGAGCACCATGTGCGTCAGGAAGCTCGCATTAATAATGTTGAAAACTGGAATTTCTATGCTTTTCAATTTGAGGAAGAAGGCAAGGAGGGTAAAAAAGCCGAAACACTTGATATAAATAACTCCAAAGACCTGATGTTCGCTAATTTCTGGATGTACCGAACGATTCGCGTGAACACACCTCGGCCCTGGGGCGTGAAAGTATCCAATAGCCACCGTATTGATTTTCGTAATATGCGCAGCTGGACACAGGTTTTACAATTACCGGAACGCACCATTTTTGACATGGACAAAAACCTGATTGTATATCCGGGTGATTTTGCCAGGGCAACAATTACCGGAAATGAAAGATCTAACAGCAATGAACACCCGAATAGTATAGCCGAGAAGTTAGGCTTTGGATATGAGTTTGCTACCGGAGCTGTTTCTGATAGTCAGGGAAATGTGTACTTTTGTGATAACCAACGGAAGCGTGTATACCGATGGTCTGCTGAAACGAACACAATATCTATTTACGCTGATTACCCATACAAGCCTATTTCGCTGGCCGTTGACACCCAAGACAATTTGATTGTAATTAGCCGTTACGATCCACAACCGGGTTTTGAAGATGATGAACAGCTAAAAACAATCGCGTCAATGCCAGACGATAATCCTTACTATAGTGGTTGGGGGAATGGAGACTGGGCCATTCGGGCTTATGCCATAAATCCTGATCAGGTGGATGACATGCAAACACTAAAGCTTATGAAAACGGATGAGGTAAAAAATATAGAACGTGTAATACATCCTACCCACCGGTGGAGAGAAGATTTTGAAGATATAGCTACGAGTTTTGCCGAAACAAGCTTTATTGCACCCGATAACGTTACAATTATTCCCAACACTTTTGATCTCGGTCGCTCGGTACAGCTTATGGGCGTTTCGCCAAACCAAAGCGACCCTGTTTACGTGACCCATGAAGATCCCAAAATCACTTACCGATTTCATGTAGATGATAAAGGTATGCTTACAAATATGAGTGAATTTGTAAAAAGAGGTGAGTACAGCAATGTATATGACCGTGAAGGCAATTTGTATTTAGCCGAAGGGCAAATCATTGTTTTAGATAATGAGGGAGATGAAATTAAACGAATCAAATTGGATGAACGTATACACTCAATGACCTGGGGTGGCCCGAATAAAGATGAACTATTTGTAACAACGAGCACCTCATTTTATAGAGTCAAATTGTAATCAGTAAAATTGAGAAAAGACTAATACCGTATTTAGACAACCCTTTGAAGATACAGGTTCCCCTTACTTATAGGCAGTCCAGCTGATTATGTACCTTTTCGCTTAGTGATGCGAGCCTGGAAACACAAAACATAGTTCAACCAAAGAATGTAAAAGTAACATTTATCTCTTACTTGTTTAATGACTGAATAAAGATGAAGCCATCTCGAACTTTCCCAACTGGTAAGATGCCCAGAAAATAATTTTCCCGGACTCTATACATGCGTTAGTTGAATAGGCAAATTCTAAGAAAAAAGCATGGCCTTTGTTGAAAAAACCTTAGGAAAAAAAGGTGATGGCGGCAATCGCAGGTATAAGAGCACCTGTGGTGTGAATACAAATGATATCAACGATAAATCAGCATTCTACTTTGATATTTGAGTTGATTTCTTCATTTTCTTTTAAACTTATAAGATTGAAATGACTGTATGAAAATCATAAAAAAGACTGTTCAGCTACTACCCTTATTTTTTTTAATGCTGCTGCTTCAGCCCATGAGTGTAATGGGACAAAGCAGTACAGAAACAGAACCGGGTTTAAAAAGCGGAAGTCCGACGGATGATTTACCCCCATATATTAAACTTGTAAGCGGTTTTGGAGAACGTCCGAATTGGTCTCATGATGGAAAATTCATGCTTTTTTTAGATCAACCTATGGGGGAAGTTTATGAATTAGAGCTGGAGACCGGAATAATAAGACCAAAAACCAGGCACTTTAATCATTACGGTTTTACCAGAGCTAAATACCTGGCTAACGGTGATATTCTGCTCGCAGGCCCCAATAAGCCTTTTGATCCTACGGATGAAGAAGAAAGATATAGAGCACGTAACATGACTTGGTTGTACGTAATGGATAAAAGTGGTGAAACACTCCCGGTACCGCTGAATACCATGTGTGCTGAAGGTCCTGCTGTTTCCAGGAATAATATGAAAATTGCCTGGACTATACGGGACCGTCAAAAACCAGAGTTGGGGAAAAACAGGGCAAAGTTATATATGGCTGAAATAGTTTATGAAGATGGCAAACCGATGTTATCTAATCAAAGAGAGATCTTTGATTCAAAGCAATTACCTTTTTCCCTGGGTGATGCAAGCCTCGAGACACAAAGCATAGTTCCACCAGAGGATGAAAAAGTAACTTTTACTGCTTATACGATTAATGAAGGTAATAATACCGATGTGTATATGGTAGACACTGAAACTGGGGAATATGAAACCATCACGAGCTCTCCCTGCTGTTACGATGAAGCGGAAGGAATTTTCCCAGACGGTAAACACACATTGGTTGAACACGCAAATTCTGAGGAAAAAGCATGGCCTTTGATTGATTTGTATAAATTGAAATTAGATGGGTCCGGAGAAATGAAAAGATTAACGCATTTCACTGATTACAAGGGATATAAGGCCAATCAGGGAGTAATATCAGATGACGGGAAATATATGGCAATTCAAATAGGAAAGGATAATACGGAACCTGGAGCTGGTTTTGGCTTCCTGATTATGGACTTGGAAGAAGCAGAAAAACACCTTGGGGATTTTAAATCTTACGATGAATAACAAGAGCCGCCTATATTTTCCGATATAATACCGTGCCTTGATTAAAAAGCTGCAGCAGAATTTCTACAGCTGGTTCGTTATCGTAATGCCCATCCCGCTGGGGAGGTTAAGGAATATTCAATCCAAAGCCTTCCTGATAAATTGTAGTTCAGGGTTATAAATAGTACACTTTTGTTGAATTGAACTTCTGAATCAAAGAAAATTTGATATGCTCATTGGCCTCATTTCTGACACGCACGATCACGTTCCGAACATCAAAAAGGCTGTTTCTGAATTTAAAAAACGAAAGGCAGATCTGGTGCTTCATGTGGGTGACTACTGCAGTCCGTTTACGGTTCCAGAATTTAAAGGATTGAACCTGAAAGGAATATTTGGAAACAACGACGGCGATAAATATTTGTTGATCTCTAAATTCAAAGAAATCGGTGCAGAAATAGCCGGAGATTTTTTGAAAGTGCAAGCAGATGGTTTATTGATTGCGGTTTATCACGGTACGTATGCGGAGATCACAGATTCTTTATGTCACTCGGGGCGATTTGATATCGTAGTAAGCGGCCATATCCACGAGAAGGTGAATCAGGTGATAGGCGAGACGATGCACATTAACCCGGGTACTGCACATGGTTTTGGTGAGGAAGCAAGTATCGCTTTTTTGGATACGGAAACAAAGGAAGTGGAATTTGTAGCACTTGATTAATGTAATTGCGGATTATAGTAAGACGATGGACATTGGGATAAATTTCGCCAAAAGAAAAGTCATCCTGAGAGTACCCTCGAAGGATCTGCAAAAACCTGAATAAGGACAAAATCGTGAAGATGCTTCGGGAATACCCTCAGCATGACTTCATAGCCAGGAAAGTTTAAAGATTTAGAACTAAATATAAGATGTCATTGTAGACTTATTATATATTTTATGTGGTCAGAGTAACAACTAAAGACAAAAACTATATCAAACTCACTTTATATAGGAAGCACCCATGTTTAAACAAATTGAAGTCAATATATTAGGGAAATCCAAAGAGCAGAAAATTGTGAATGTACTGCTCACCTTGGCTACAGGTATACTGACGCTGATTTTCCCAAATTTCCTTTATTTGATTGCCGGAGGATATTTAATGGCTCTTGGGCTCATGTTCATCGCCTTTAGGTTTCCCGGCCCTGTAGCAGCGCTGCCAATTGTAGCCGGAATATTGATCTTTATTTTTCCTGAACTTATACCCTTCACCTTTGCCGGATTTCTGGGGCTTTTCGGCTTGCTAATGCTTTTTGGGCTTTCATTTACGGTATTGGGAATTATAACCATCATCATTGCGATAGGCATTGTGATGAATCCCGACTCAGTTGCTTACTTCATCGCGTTCTTTATGCTGACTTACGCGGTTTCAAATCTCATCCAATTCTATAAGCAGTGGAAAAATAAAGGTAAGGCGAAAGAGAAAAGTGATGGGGAAATCATTATTGAATAATATTCACTTATTTACAGCCTCATAAATAAAATAAGGGGGAATGTTTTTCCAGCAGAATTCAGTAGTGAAATTACCGAAAGTTTCATTTAAGGGATCTTTTAAATGGCCAGAGGTTTGATAAGCAAGAAAGGAACCCTGATTTCCATTTTTAAGTACTTTCTTGGTCTTGGAAAGAATATCCACCTTCATTTCCCAATTGAAAAAAGAAAAAGGAATACCAGAGACAACATGATCAACTTTTCCCACTAAATCGTCAGGTATTAGCGAAATGATGTCTTCAACAGATTCGTGAAAAACAGTAAGCCTGTTATCATCAATTTTATGGAGGAGTTCAGCAAAGTTGTCGTTGGTTTCAAAAACAAATAAACGTGAATCGGGTCGCATTTGTTTTAAGAAATGCTTTGTAAAAACTCCGGTCCCGCCACCATATTCAACAATAACATCGGTAGTGGAAAAATCAATATGTTCGCACAGTTTGCGAACGCAGTACTTTGAGGAGGGTGTAATGGACGCAACGTCTCTGTCGGTTGCAAATGACTTAATAAACTCAATCGTACCTTTCATGTAGTCGTTTTTGATTTAATTAAAGAACGTTCAATAGTAATGATCAGACTAAAAATAACCAATAACTATTAACTAATTTCAAAATACCTATAATTCGTCTTCCAGCTGTGCAATTTGATCCCGAATGCGAGCAGCTTCTTCAAATTCCATATTCTTGGCTGCCTGATACATGGTTTCACGTAGGTGCTCAATTAGCTTGTCCTTATTTTCGAAAGTCACCTCCCTCATGGCGGGACTCGCTTTATACTGAATTCCATCCTCGGCCACTTTAATAACTTCAAGGGCTTCTTCGTCAGGCTCCTCATCTTTTTTCGCAAAGTCGAAGCTTTGGCTGGATATGAGGCTTGGGTCAACCAAAGGTTTTAGTTCTTTTTTGATGGTTTCAGGGGTTATACCGTGTTTCTCATTGTACTCTTCCTGAATTTTACGTCTACGACGGGTTTCTTTCACTACTTTATCAATACTTTTTGTGATTTTATCAGCATACAAAATAGCTTTACCGCCTACATTACGGGCTGCACGGCCCACAATTTGAAATAGAGACGTTTCAGAACGAAGAAAACCTTCTTTATCCGCATCCATAATAGCCACAAGACTGAGCTCCGGAATGTCAATTCCTTCTCGCAACAAATTGATTCCAACCAAGACGTCAAAGTCACCGCGCCTGAATTTATATAAAACTTCGATTCTTTCCAGGGCATTTAGTTCGCTGTGCATATATGCCGCATTGATGTTGAGATTCTTGAGATATTCACTCAATTCTTCACTCAATCGTTTAGTGAGCGTAATGACCAATACCCGTTCTTTTTTCTCTACTTTTTCGCGAATTTCACCCAGCAGGTCATCCACTTGATTACCGAGAGGACGTATTTCAATCTCGGGCTCCATCAATCCGGTAGGCCGGATGATCTGCTCCACATATACTCCATCTGATTTATCCAGTTCGTAATCACTCGGAGTGGCGCTTACGAAGATCACCTGATTAACCAACTCTTCCCATTCATCAAACGTAAGTGGCCGGTTATCCATCGCCGATGGAAGCCGAAAACCATGTTCTACCAACTCCACTTTTCGGGAGCGGTCACCGCCGTACATTGCAGAAATTTGAGGAATGGTTTGGTGACTTTCATCCACAACCACTAAATAGTCGTCTGGAAAATAATCCAACAGGCAATATGGGCGCTCACCAGGTTTTCGGGCACTTAAATACCGCGAGTAATTTTCAATACCAGAGCAGTAACCGATCTCCTGAATCATTTCAATATCAAATAAAGTGCGTTGCTCAATACGCTTAGCTTCCAAAAACTTTTCTTCATCAACCAGCACTTTCTTGCGCCATTCCAGTTCTTCCCGGATTTGTTCGATGGAGGTTTCAAGGCGAGATTTTGACGTCACATAATGCGAAGCGGGATATACGCGAAACTCCTCCACATTTTCAATAACTGAGCCGTCATTTACATCAAAAAGCTGTAGCGTCTCAATTTCATCACCCCATTGCGTAATTCGTAATCCTTCATCCGAATAGGCAGGATATACATCAATTACATCTCCGCGAACCCGAAATGTACCACGCTTAAAGTCTAAATCATTTCGATTGTAGTGAAGGTCAACAAGGTCATATAGAATGGTATTCCGCGGAATTTCCTGACCGACTTTTAAATTAAGAATCAGTTTTTCATATTCTGAAGGAGAGCCAATACCATAAATACAGCTCACCGATGAGACAATGATCACATCACGCCGTCCAGATAATAAAGAACTGGTAGCCCGGAGTCGTAAGCGCTGAATTTCTTCATTAATGGAAAGGTCTTTCTCAATATACTTGTCTTGCGTTGAGATGTACGCTTCCGGTTGATAATAATCATAGTAAGAAATAAAAAATTCTACCCGGTTTTCCGGAAAAAAGTCACTAAGCTCCCGATATAATTGAGCGGCCAGGGTCTTATTATGACTCATCACCAACGTGGGTTTTTCCACATTTTCAATGGTATTGGCAATAGTGCGTGTTTTACCTGAGCCAGTGATCCCAAGCAAAGTCTGAAATTTATCGCCTGATTGTAGTCCTTCCGTGAGTTCCTCAATGGCTTTAGGCTGATCGCCGGCGGGTTTGTAAAGTGAGTGAAGTTTAAATTGACTCATATATAGCTTTTAAAGGTACAAACTGTCTATTAACAAAAGAAAGAAAGTTTTAATGAATTGTTAATGACTGCAAATGCTAACAACATGCTGTACTTCATAACATTTCAGCTTTGAACCACTTGTCAAAAAAGTGACATTGTACATAAAAAATGGTGCAGATATTTTATTTACGTTTTTATAATCTTAATTTAAATTTCAAGTTTTTAACGAACTATCAAAATGAAATTTCAACTACAAATTTTACTGCTTACATTTTTATTCGGGTTCCTTTACTTACCAGAGACTACAACAGCTCAGGATTTTGTCCTACAGCCCGCAACTCAGGCAGACAGCGATGGAGAATACGAGGTCAAGCTGCTTTATAAACCCAATCGCACGCTCAGGTTTACGTACAATACCAATCTCAGTAATAGAAATGCATTTATAAAAATAGGCCGTGTTTCTAATACGTATGACGTTCAACAATACAGTGTAAGTGGTACACAAAGGGAACTTATACCAAATCAGGCCGGCTTGAAGCCCGGAAAATATTTTGCCAGGATCACAAATTCGGAATTTGAGCAATTTAGCAGGATCAAAGAAGACAATAAGGATGGAGTAATTTATTCCAATGAAATCCAGTTCATTGTTGAAGCGCCCAAAGCGCCCAAAGTTATTGCGCCAAGAGGTCAAATTGAAAATGCTACCCCAACTTTTGAGTGGGAGGGTGTTGAAGGTGTTAAAGGTTATTGGATCATAGTATCCAGTACGCCTTTTGACATTACAACCAACGACGACAATGAAATTTCTATTGAAGGCGCCAATCTGGTTTGGCAGTTTATCACTTCAGAAACAACAGCCCAATATGGTGATATCAATACCAATACACCGTATCAAGATGAAGCCCCTCCTTTAAATCCTAACAAAGAATATAGTTATACCATACTGAATTTATTTGAGGAGGATGATCCTGTCTTTGCAAGTCCCGTATTTGGAGGAATTGTTCCATTCACTTTTGTAGATGAAAACCCAATACCTGCCCCTGACTTGATCGAGCCTGCTAACAACGAAGCCTTTGTTGGCGAGGAAACGATCACATTTAGGTGGACCGAAGTTGAACAAGCTAAAAATTATACCGTTAACCTGTATGAGGTTATCACTCAGCAAGGGGTGGATGCATCGGTTCCGATCTGGTCTGTAACCACTACCAATAATATCGTTGATTATCCTGCATTGGGAGCCTTGAAAAATTCTACCTATAAATGGAATGTGGTAGCAAACGATCCTGAAGGCGGAGGTACCACAAGTGGTACCGCAGCAAGCCCAACCAGTGATTTTGATTATGAAATTCCACTTGGAACATTTAGAATAGGAGCAAAATCTGCCATAGATAATTCATCCCTGATTGGTTTGGAAGTAGATGTAAGGGCAATTTCAGGCGGGGTCACACCAAATTTACCTGTTTTTATACAGTCTTCCTCTGTTTCCGATGATCTTGTTGAGGGAACGTATGAGTTTACGGCCAAGAAGGAAGGCTATAAGGATAATGTAAAAACTGCGACCATCAGAGAGGGGAATACAACCAGAATTGATTTTGTGATGGAAGGCTTACCGGCTTCCGTATCCGGAAAAGTGACTGATCAATCAGGTAACGCAATAAAAGAGGCGATCGTAGAACTGACAGATATCAGAAGCGGCGCAATATTTAGTACAAAATCAATCACAAATGGAAATTTTAATGTAAGTGCACCCGAGGGAACCTATTCCATCACCATCAGCAGGGATGGATATAAAACAAGTGAAGCGGGTAACATAACCTTGTCGTTAAATCAGCAGGTTACGGTTGAAGAACCTTATGAACTCATTAAATATGAAGAGATCATAACAGGTAGCGTACTCAATGAACTAAGCAATGGAATTCGCCTTGCTAAAGTTACGGCTTCAAATACAGATGGAGAAGAAATTGAATTAAGAACAAACGGAGATGGATTCTACCGTATATCGGTTTCACCAGGTACATGGACGTTGTCAGCCAGCAAGAGTGGTTTTGTTCTGAACAATCCTAAGACCATTGAAATATCACGAGGTCAACGCCTTGACAATCAAAATATTAATATGGTAAGTGCAGCAAATCAGGTCTCTGGATTTGTGAAGGAAGTCATTGTAGCAGAGGACGGTAGTGTTGGAAATGCACCCTTGAGTGGTGTAGAGGTCAGAGCCGTGCCGTCATCAGGAGCTGTGGTTACAACTACAACATCAAACAACGGGTCTTTCAGCCTGGACCTGAAATCTGGTTCTTATACACTGTCACCAAATTTACAGGGTTTTGAAAGCAATGATTCCAAAGAGCTGACCCTTGGAAATGGGGAAACTGTCAATGGAATCAACATGAACATGACCGAAAAAACGAGCACCGTTTCGGGCCGTGTGGTAGCTGCAGATGGATCCGGGCTTAGCAATGTTACCATTTCGGTTTCCGGAGATCAAAATCAAAGTGTCCAAACTCGCTCAGGCGGTTACTATAATTTAAGTTTATCCTCTGGAGAGCATACCATAAAAGCTAAATTAGCGGGCTACACTTCGGATGGTGATAAGCAGGTTAATCTGAATGCCGGACAATCTATAAGTGGAATCAACTTTAGGTTAACACCCAACGCGGCGGTCATTCGGGGAACGGTGAAAAGCAATGGAGAAGCACTGGCGTTCAGTTCGGTATTTGTAGAAGGATCAAACGGCAATGTAAGTGAGGAAGAAACGGACGAGTTTGGAGCTTATACATTAAGTGTTCGGCCGGGAACATGGAATATCTCAGCCGGAAAATATGGGTACCTGAGATCATCATCGGAAACAGTAAGCCTGGATGCGGGACAAGAAAGCCAAGGAGTTGATTTCAATTTGGTATCTAATACCCGGGTGATTAGGGGGCGAGTCACAAATGGTGGAAATCCGGTAAGAAACGCGGAGGCAATTTTAAGAGATGAAGAGGATAACCGGCTCAAAGACAGCCAGACAAAAGTTGATGGAACGTTTAGTTTTCTCGCAGAAGTGGATAACGGCTACAGATTGGAAATTAGAAAAGAGGGATTCAATACTTACAGAGAAACCATTGATAACCTGCCGCCCTCAGAAGAAAATTATTCTCTGTCAATTTCAATACAAACCAGTCCTGCACAGATAAAAGGAAAAGTGACCACGGCAAGTGGTGCGCCTCTTAGAGATGCCCGGGTAGTGTTGCTTAATAATGGAGAAGCCGTTGCCGACCTTACCACAGATTTTGAAGGAAATTACAGTATTGGTGTTGATGCCGGTGAATATCAGATGCAGGTTGATCAGGAAGGATATTCACAAAAAACGCAAAATATAAATTTAGGTTTTGGTGAAGTACGGGAAGGCATAGACTTTAGTTTGAATGAAAATTATGCGCTTTACAGGGGAACGGTAAAAGACGAAAATGGTAATCTTGTGGGTAACGCATTTCTAAACCTGACCTCTGGTGAACGGGGATATTCAGTACAGGTCGATGAAAATGGAAACTACAGAATGACCAAAATCGTAGCTGGCACGTATCAACTTTCAGTTGAGGCTGAGGGATATGAATCTCTTACAAAAGAAGGTGTAGAAGTCACCGCTGCGGCTAATATTACGGACGATATACAACTTAATGCCAAACAGGGATCGATTTCGGGAACGGTTCAAAATTCATCCACCCAAAATCCAATCATTGATGCCACAGTTACTGCAACAGGATCTAACGGACAAATTTATACAACAGTCAGTGATCAGCAAGGCAATTATACCCTGGATAACATGGGGCTTGGTGAATACAATATAGAAGTTGCAAAAAGCGGGTTTAGATTTGATGAGGATTTATCGGTAACACTTACGGAAGAATCCTCTATAGAAGAAAGTTTAACCCTTTCACTTCTTCGGAAATTGGGGGTGATATCAGGACAAGTAACCGATGGAGAAACTAAGCTTGGACTTAAGAATGTTGAGGTTATTGCCACCGGGCCGGGAACAGATCGTGCAGTAACAAATAATGAAGGACAATTTTCAATTTCAGGGTTAGCGGTCGGCATCTATGAAGTTCAAACCACAAAAGACCAATATACAGTTGCTGCTGAAGAGATCACGATCACAAATGAGGCCCCGAGTGTAAACAGGAATTTTGAGATCTTTGAAAATACGGGGATACTGCGAGGTAAAATTGAAAACCAGCAGGGGGCTTCTTTAAATCAGGTTATTTCCCTTACGGCTAAAAGTGAAAACGAAACCTTTGAAACACTTTCCGATAAAAATGGAAATTTCACCTTTTCTGAAATAACGAAGGGACAAACCTATATTCTCGAGACCTCAACAAGTGGCGAGGGCTTGATTAATACTCAAAGAGAGGTAGAATTTGGGGAATCAATTGACGAATTGACGCTACCTGATCCGTTAGTGATTCAGCAAAACACAAGTGTAATCTCAGGAAGCGCCGGGATTGGAGATGCTACGGTAGAATTAGCCGATGGATCCGGAGAGGTCATCCGCACGAAGTTAACGGAACCAGAGGGAGATTATAGATTTGGAAACCTTGCGGAAGGAAACTATACCGTTTCTTTTAATTTAAGTGGATATGTATTTAGTGAGAACCAAATTTCGGTTCAAAATCTCGCTTTTAACCAAGAGAGAGAAGTGTCGGTTAATGCTACACCAAATTTTACAAGGGTGAATGTTCAGGTCAATAATTCCCAGGGAACTGGAGAGGCTGAGGCCTCAATCACGATCATCAGCCAGGATCAGCAGTTAAGATATGAAGCCACTACCAATACCGAAGGAGTTGCCAGTGTTTCTCAAGTAGATGCTTCCAAATCCTATGGGGTATTCGTAAAAAAAGAAGGTTTCACCCTAACTTCTGAACTTCCCTCAGCACTTACGTTGCAGGCCGGGGTCGCAAGGAATATTACCGTTCAGTTAAGCAGAAATGATTTTAATTTATTTGGCACAGTGTCTCGCAGCGATAATTCTGCAAAATTAAATGAAGCAGATGTATTCTTGAAAGCAACGGATGGCACCTTTCAGCAAAACACTACTACAAATAATAATGGTGAATATTATTTTACAAGCATTCCTGAGAAAGAATATCAGGTAGAGGTATCAAGAGCTGGATTTGGAACCGATAGCCTTGATTTCAATATCACTACGCTGACCCGTGAACAGAAAAGCTACCAAGGCACCTCTTATAATTTCAGTATTGCTGAAGAGCTTGTCCTTCAGCCCGCATTTATAAACATCAGGGGACGGGTTATAAGCAACTTAGGAGGAGTTAAAGGAGCTTCTGTTCAAGTAATTTCAAGTACCGAAGTACAGGCCACAACCAATAATAATGGAGTATATCGGATCAACGGTTATCCTGTAAGTTTCAGCGACCAAGACACGATCGCCATTGTGATTGAATTGAACTACAATGAATTTACGACGTCCCAAACGATCGAAATAACGAGGAATAACTTAGGCTCACTTGTAAATCCAAGGAACTTCATCATACCCAGCGGCAGAATACGGGGATTTGTTGAAAGCGGAGGAAATCCGGTCACCGGTGTTGAGATCACACTGGATCGCCCCGGCAATGCAAGCCCACTAAGTTTTGTGACAAACAATGAAGGCGCATTCGTTACAGACAGCACCTTAAGGGCTGGTGTTTATGCCTTAACCGTCAACACTGAGGAATTCTTGATCCCACGGAATGCAATTCAAATTGAGCTTGAAGAGGATACCTCAAGAATAGTAGAGCAACTCGAACTACCCTTTAGATTTGATCCGCCTGATTCCCTGCAGGCAGCTTTTGAAACACAATTTACTATTAAAGCTTCAGGGGTAAATGCCAATTCAGTAAATCAGGCCAATATCTTTTACAAAAATGTTACGGAAAGCACATTTGATACACTTGCCCTCAGTTTCTCAAACGCAGAATTAACGGGCGTATTACCTCCTCAAAATAATGTACAGCCGCTTCAATTTTATACAGAAGTTACCGTTCAGGATGATAGTTCTCTGGTTTACCGTTCCCCAACCTATCAAAGAGAGGTAGGGGCAAGAGGTCTTTTAGAGTCCATTGTGTTAGATCCTGTGATAAATAACCTGGCACTAAGAATAAATGATGAGTATGAGTTGGACGTCTTGATCAAAGACGGAAGTAACAACATCATGAACCAGGTTTTTGAAGAAGAATCAGGTGAGATCGAAGTACTGGAAAGTTCAGAGGGAATAACGGTTGAAATTGATGAGGAAACACAACAAGTAACACTTACAACAGGTGAAGAAGAAATTAATGGGTCATTCCGAATTTCAGCAACGTTAGGAGATCAACGGGTGATCAATTCATTTTTAGTTGAAGTTCAGGATGTTGAAATTTCCGATATTGCAATACAGCAAATTAGTGGCGGTTCCATTGCCAACGATGCGCCCTATTCATTCGGTATTTCGGCACAGGATACCAGTGGAAACCGTGTTATTTTAGGAAATAAGGTGAGTTGGGAAGTAACGCCTTCTTTTATAGGTGAGATCACAAATTCAGGCTTATTCACACCTTCCCCAAATACGATCGGAGAATTTTCAGTAGTTGTCTCTGACGAGAGTTCAGGAAATGCTGACAGTTCAGAAGTAGTAGCTTTATTTGCTACTGTAAATCCGGATACTGCAACTACTTTAAATTATGGCCCTGAAATGGAACTCAGTTTTTCCGAAGGCGTGCTTGATGGACAGGGCACCGTTAAACTTAAAAAAACAGCACCCGAAACACCTAAACAATTTGTTACCCCATTAAATAGTGAGAAATCATTCAAGAGTAGTGAGCGACTATTCAATATTACACTCGATGGTGCTGAATTAACAGGGTCCGCATCACTATTGCTTTCCGAAGGTTCTGAATTCAGGCTGAATTCCGGAAAAATGCATATTGCTCATTTTGATGAAGAACAACTACAATGGGAATTGTTGGATTCACAAGTCACACAGGATTCATTAGTAAGCACCGATGGTGTGACGGGGTTTAGTCAGTTTGCCATATTAATTGAAAACCAACCTTTGGGGTTAGAGCACTTTGCGGTTTTACCAAATCCATTTTCACCACGGGTTGCTCCGGCTAAGCTTGGGTATCTATTGCATTCACAAAACCCACCAGCCTACGTCACTATTCGCATTTACAACATGAGAGGGGAACTGATTCGCACACTTTTGGATAGGGATGCTCAAATGCCTGGAATTTATGGAAGCTCGGCGGGTGAAAAGTTAGTGGAATGGGATGGTCTAACTGATAATGGTGAGGAAGCACGAAACGGACGTTATGCAGTTCATATCATCATTGAAGACGGGACAGGCAAAGAGAAATATTTAAAATCACTTGTGCTTATTAAATAACAGGATCATGAAGAAAATCAGGCACATATTATTTATAGGAGTATTCATATTAACACTTCCATTGTCTGTTTCCGGACAAAGTCTATCAAATATCGCAGGCGCCTTTGTGGATATAGGGTACGGCAGCCGAGCATCAGGAATGGGGTTTGCATATACCGGCTTGGCTGAAGGATCGGATGCAATTGTCTGGAATCCTGCCGGGATGGGACAAGCAAAGCAGATCAATATCTCATTGATGTATGCAAAGCAATATGATCTGGTAAATTATAACTATGCATCAGGCATAGTTCCTTTAAAAAATGGTCATGTAGTTGGGCTTGCGGTGGTATCCTCAGGCGATGAGGTTTTAAGAGAAAACACTCTTTATGCTTCGTACGCAAAACAATTAAAACGATTTTATGTGGGGGCAACCTTAAAATATCGTTTGTCCAGCTTTGGGAATAATAACTTGAGCCAGGATGACTATGTTGTTTTCACTCCGGCTGAAATCCAGGATGGAACAGACCGACAGATTTACGGGACAGGAATGGGAATTGGTTTTGATGTTGGGCTATTATTCAAACTTTCGCCATCGCTTCAATTTGGAGTGATCGCCAGAGATCCTTACTCCATGTTCACCTGGGACAGCAAAATAAGAGGAGATGAAGAATCTTCCGGTTCATACAACGAAACTGTGCCTTTTGAATTAGTGGTCGGAGCGTCGTATAACCTGGGTGATCATCTGCACATCACAACCGATGTTTTACCTTCCCTTGATCATGCAGGCGAAGAGATCATCAGGGCAGGAGTAGAGAAAAAATTCATGGATGTTCTCTACCTAAGGGTTGGAACAGAGCAGAAATTAAAATCACTGGAAATTGATCACTATATGGGAGGGTTTGGAATTGAGGCACCTAAATTTAGCGGGACTCGATTTTCAGCCCATTATACCTATGTGATGAATGAACTTGCGAATACACATCGTATTGGAATTCAGGTAAAGCTATAGGGGGAATACAATGAAAAAATATTTTATGCTTTCAGTATTAATTATAGGTGGCTTTGTCTTGAGTCCCATGCAAACGTATGCTCAGGAAGAAGAAAGCGAATCGCCAGAATTAGGGTTATGGCGGGGTGGCCAGGCTTCCCTGGATTTCTTTTTAGGGCCTCATTTTTTGAATGGAGGAATACAATCCAGAACCGGAGGTGTCCATTCACCAAGAATTGAGGGCGGGGCCTTTTTAGTGAATACCAACCCTGCAATGCTGGGAGATCTTAAAAAAGCAGATGTTAGGATTAATAGCCGAGTTGGTTTGGGCACGTCCATATTCCAGTCTTTTGTAGATATAACTGGTGAGTTGAATTCTCAAATAGCCACAGAAACCGATTCAATATTTACAAATACAGATAATTTTGCACAAACGCCCAACACAAGAATAATTCCAACGGAGGTTAGCAATTTAAATGCAGGCATCCCTGCTACCGTTGAATCTATAGCTTTTGCTTACCCGGTTAACGACCGACTCGCCTTTTCCCTTTCCTATGCGAATTCTGTATTAACGGATTTCCAGCTTCGCTTAAATGGATTATCAGCTAAATTAGCACAAGAGGAAGGGACTGACGATGTGTCCATTCGGTTTGATGTTCTAATGAATATTGCCGCTTATGGGTCTTTTCGTGCTGAAATGGATATCATCTCGTTGGGAATTGGAACAAAAGTAGTTGAATACGGACCGCATGAAGTTTTTTTAGGAGGAACTATACACCGATATAGTGCAAAAAACGAACGACTTATAAGCACCGATTTATCGGGAATGGTTGTGGTTGGTTTTGCCGATGAACGGTTTTTCAATAATGAAAATGACCCCAATTTAAACCCAGGTCAAAATGAAACCAACGACTTGTTTTTCAGAGCCAAAGGTAATTTCACGGATATGAAATATGGATACAGGACCGGACTAAGCTATCGTTATTTTAAATCATTTACGTTGTCTGCCTTGTATGTGAATAATCCCCGCCTTGAATTGACAGATCCAGCAGCTACATCGGCCGCTTTTTTACCTGTTTTTGTGATAGGTGATGATATCCTTTCCGGAGATATAGAAGTTGTTCTTGAAGACCTTGAAGCCAATAAACCAAACTTAACAACACCGCGGGATGTGTCAAGATTAGTGAATCCGGGAGTCCTTCAAATCCCATCTTATGTTGAGTTCGCTACGGATATTCCGATCCATAAACATACGGTGGCTTTAAATTACAGACAGTATTTAACCGATTTTGAAGTTGGAATAGGAGATGGAGTTTTTGGGAAACGAAATCCAATGGCGGTAGGAGTAGCTGCAGATTTTGCACACACCAGTACTTTTAAAAGAGGAGGCTGGGCATTAATTCCATTCCGGCTACTCTTATTGGATATCGATGGCCTTTTATTTCAAGCATTTAAAAAATATACCAAGTATACCGAACCTCATATAACCTTCGGTGGTTCAGTTATGCTTGGGGAAGGGTTTGCCGAGGAAGGGGCTTCTGATTTTCGGGATATCATGGACCTGCCTACACCACTTGGCTTCAATATAGGCCGAAATTATGAAGTTTTTGACGGCATAAACCTGGGGTTTAACCTATTGGGCTATCCTAATCTTGCTTTCTCCTATTCGGTGGGAATTTCTTTTTAAAAATGGTTTAT
Source organism: Gracilimonas sp. (assembly GCA_031580945.1). GTDB lineage: Bacteria > Bacteroidota > Rhodothermia > Balneolales > Balneolaceae > Gracilimonas. Next base: position 30,157 of record JAVLBT010000003.1, on the reverse strand, counting down.
AAAAGAAACTGCTTTTAAAGCTTCTATGTGAAGAGTAACTTCTGAACTGACCATTAACAAATTGGAAGAGACCTCCGGAACCAAATATTTCGGTTTTGGAAGTTTTGAATAAAGCATAAAGTACATGTCTCACCACCACAAAGACTTAGAATCTCCACGCAAGAGGATCGATGAAATAGATGAGCAGATCCTCGACCTGCTTTCAGAGCGGGGCGAAATTGTTCGGGATGTCATTAAACGGAAAGTTGAAAATCAGCTTCCGGTTTTCGTGCCCAAGCGAGAGGAAGAAAAGACCAAAGCATTTAAAGATCTCGCAAGTTCAAAAGGCATCGATCCCAACTGGGCTGAAGATTTTCTCCGAATGATCATGACCGCCTCCCGTGCAACTCAGTCGCAGGAAAAGTTTCCCATCGCCACTACAGAACCTAAGCATTTGCTTTTTATAGGTGGAGAAGGCGGAATGGGTAGCCTCTATAAAAGGATCGCCGATCAAACAGGACACATCACGTATTCCATAGATAAAGGAAACTGGTATGAGTTAGAAGAATGGGCTCCAAAACTGGATATGGTAATAATTACTGTGCCTATCAAAGTCACAGAAAATGTGATAGAGCGACTCAATGGAAGGCTCAAAAAAGAAACGATCCTGGCAGACTTCACCAGCAATAAACATGCGCCTATTCAAGCTATGTTAAAAGCACATGAAGGCCCTGTTGTAGGCTTACACCCCATGCATGGCCCAGATGTACAAAATCTGTCCAAACAATTAATGGTCTTTTGTGACGCCCGCGGTGGTGAACACGCATTATGGTTTGTAGAACAATGCCGGCTTTGGGGAATGCGGGTTATAGAGGCCGACCCGGAGAAACACGATCACATTATGCATTTGGTGCAGGGACTTCGCCATTTTGTAGCGCTGCTTCACGGTTCCTTTATGGAAGAATATGACCTAAAACCAGCTGACATGCTTGATTACTCTTCACCAATTTATCGTGCAGAGTTGATGATGACTGGCCGAATTTTCGCTCAGGATGCAGAATTATATGCGGATATTGTTTTTGCCAATAAAGAGCGAAGAGAGTTGTTAATGAAGTTTTTTAACCACCACCAAAAACTCGCAAGGCTGGTTGAAGAAAACGACCGAGAAGGTTTTATAAAAGAATTTGAAGGGGTTACTGATTTCTTTGGAAAGTTTGCTACACAAGCACTTGAGGAAAGTGGATACCTGATCAATAGACTTGCCGATCGTTTTGCCTAAGCCCTGAATTTAATCCATAAATTTTAGGATATTAATTGAAAGAGAATAAACCAGATACTAAGAAAATGTTATACAGATCAACGATGCTAACGCTAATGTTAGCTATTATTGGGATATCGCAGCTATACGCTCAGGAAAATTTTGTATTGAATGAAATTCAAAATGTGTCTAAAGTACAGGATTTGCCTTCTGATGAAGTCACCTACTTTTCTGTTAATAAGGCTACATTTAATAATCCGGCGCTTAAAAAAGGTGCAAAAATAATCCTTAATACCAATACTGAGAGTAAGGAATTGATCGTAACCCGGAAAACAGAATATGTGCCAGGGTATATATCGCTTATTGCGGCAAATGCAGAAACCGGAGACAGAGTTTTTGCTGGAACCTACCATGAGGGAAGATTATCAGGATTATATCATCAATCACATAAAAAAGTATTAAGTCTGGGATATGATGAATCGGCCGGTAAAAATTATATTCGTAAAAGTAATCACTCAGAAGAATTCCTTGGCTGTAATATTGAGGAACTTCGTACTCCATTTGGCATCCCGAATAGAATTTCCGGATTACAGGATCAAATTCGAACCAAATCAGCAAATACAATAAGCACAGCTGCTCCATTGAATGTGGCGCTGGACGATACCATTATGATCGATGTAATGATCGTATACACTAATGCAGCTGAACAGTGGTCAAATACATCGGATCAGGGCGATATTGATGGAGTTATTGCACAAGCGTTTAATCTTTCACAGCAGGCCCTGGATAACAGTGAAATTAATGTGGAGTTACGAATGGTACACGCGCACAAAACTTCTTATGATGAGACTACCGATGGTTTAGAAGATTCAGGTGACCGACTACGAAGGCTCACTCAAGATGACCAAAACCCAACATTTGACGAATCACAATATAACGGTTATATGCAACAGGTACATGACCTTCGGGATCAAAATGGAGCAGACATCGTAGCCATGTTCGCACGTATTGAAGATACCGGCGGATTAGGTTGGCGATTAGGCAGCAGCGGGGGTAATCAAAGGTTGGGTTTCAACTTAAACAGAGTGCAACAGGTTGCAAGAACCTACACCCTGATTCATGAAATTGGCCACAATATGGGAAATGCTCATGCCAGAACTCAGCAGGAAGCGGGGGCATCCGAAGCGGGTGGTCTTTTCCATTATTCAGCTGGCTATCAAGATGAGGGAGCAGGATTTCATACGGTAATGGCATACAACACCACTAAATCCGGGACGGAATTAACTCCGGCTCCTTACTTCTCAAGTCCTGATCTTACTTTTGAGGGTTCACCCCTTGGCACAACCGACCTTACTACGCCAGAAGACAATACGTTAAGCATGAAGCAGATTAAACGAACTGTATCATACTATCGCCCAACTCAAGTATCTCCGCCAAATGCACAGACTTCAGACAATAGCATCGATGTGGTGATGAACAGGGAAGAGAATGTTACGGCTACAATTACATTAAGCAACACAAGTGGAAGCGCACTTGTTTATGATGCAGATTTTAAATTCTCGGATAATTCTGTGGTAAAACAAAAAATGGTTCACAACAAAGAATTAAGAACAACCTCCCCTGTTGAGAAAACTGAATATACTTCATCCCCTGCTAACTTCGCTTGGACAAATACAAAGGCTAAAACAAGTTTAAATGAGGAAATAGTTTATGCTACTTCCTTTGAGTCTGGTGAAGGATTTGCTGCCGGCAGTTTTGGGGGGAGAAATGACTGGAAAGCAATCTCAGAAACCGAATTTGAAATCTCATCTTTAAACAGTAATACCGGATCTCAACATTTACGCTTTAATTACGATGACGGAAACACAAAATTCATGTCTTCTCCATTTTTTGGCTATCAAACGTTAGGAACTTATGAGGTTACGATAAATTTCGAATTATCTGACCCATCACAAGAAGTATATGATTTTTATATAAATGATGGGAAAACGGGTGGGTTTTCAAGTGGAGTTATTCTTGAGCAAGGCTCTATATTTTATGCCGATCGATCGGAATCAGGAGGGATTACTTTTTTGGGGGGAATTCATTCCATACAAGAGAATACCTATAACAATTTAAGGATTGTATATAATGTGGACAATGAATCTATAGATTATTACTTAAACGGCACCCAGGTTTATCAGGCTGAATATCTTGAAGGATATACGCCGGGCGTTATTGAAGTCTTGAACCGTAATCAACATGCGGGTTCTTATATTGACGTGGACGATATAGAAATAAAAAAGGTGGAAGCTCCATATGCATGGCTTGATCTTCCAAAAATGAATGGAGTTGTAAATCCAGGAAGTTCTGAAGATATAGATCTCAACTTTACCTCTGAAGGAGTAAGTGCAGGAGAGTACGAAACCGTTTTTACTATTCGTACAAACCAGCCAGGAAATCAGCTAATCGAAATACCTATCTCTTTAACGGTGAATGATGTCGTGTCAAACGAACCTGAAAACCTGCCGATAACCATTGCGCTGGAGCAAAATTTCCCAAATCCGTTTAATCCTACTACCACTATTAAATATTCTCTGCAGGAGCCTCAGACAGTCCAGTTGGAAGTATATAACCTGCAAGGACAAAAAGTAGCCACTATTCAGGAGAGCCAAACAGTTTCAGCCGGTGAGCATTCTGTTGCTTTTGATGCCTCAGCACTTTCAAGCGGAATTTATATGTATAGATTGGAAACGGCCACGCAAACCCTTACCAAGAAAATGGTTTTGATCAAATAAGATAAAATGAGAAAGATTATAGAAACAACATTAATAGGTTTTATTGCCATTGCAGTCGTTTCAGGATGTGGTTCTCCGGAAACAAAAGAAGAATCAAAGGCAAGCAGTACAGATATTACCCAACAGAAGCTGAAAGCTGAACGCACGTTCGTTCAACTGGCAGGAGACGATCTTGAGAATTTGAGCCAAGGAAGTAGTTTTACTTTAACATCAGAAGAAACCAATTCACCGATTAACCTTAGCTTTCAGGTTACCAGAAAACAGGAAACCATGCCTGGAATAACTTCCATAACAGCTCAAACTATAAACGAGGCAAACGGTCAGGCAGCACTGCTAATAAGAGGCGGAAAGCTTTCAGGCCGAATTGACCTTTTTTCTGCAAATAAACGATATCGGCTGGCTTACGACACGACCCGGGAAAGTCACTTTTTGGAAATTGTGATCCCCGACAGCCTGGATGAGCTTGAAGGTAGCAGCCCAATGACTCCTAAACGGGAAGAAATGGATTATTAAAATCGAAAATTACCAAATTCGGGGTATTGGTTCTGAAGTAGAATTATGGGATAATGCGTTTGTTAGAAAACTTCAGCCTAAAAAAAGGGGAATGGAAAAAATAAAAGTCGCTATAATAGAGGATCATGACATTTTTCGTAAAAGGTTAACAGAGCTACTCTCGTTTTATGATGAGATAGAATTGATGTATTCAGCCGAAAACGCAGAAAAATGCATCGGTTATTTAGAAAAAGCTGAAGACCTGCCCAACGTCTTGCTTATGGATATAGAACTGCCTGGTTTATCAGGAATTGAGGCAACTTTTCGGATCAAACAGGTATATCCCGATATAGATATCATCATGTTTACGGTTTTTGAAGATGATGAGCGAATTTTCGAATCCATTCAGGTTGGTGCAACAGGCTACATGCTAAAGGACGAACCGATTGAAAATGTAGTTAAATCGATCAAAGAGGTTAAAAAAGGAGGAGCTCCGATCTCCCCTACTATTGCCAGAAAAATGATGTCCTTGATGAGCTCTATGGAAAAAGGAGAGGCACTTAATAATGAAGAACCTGAAACCGTTCCCTTTGAACTTACCCCTGCAGAAATCAGAATTCTTAAACAGGTCGTAGATGGTAAAACCAATAAAGAGATTGCTGAGGAAGTATTTCTAAGTCCCTGGACAGTCAAAACGCATATCAAAAACATTTACAAAAAAATGCAAGTCAATTCCAGAGCCGCAGCCGTACGATTGGCTCTGCGCCGCAAGGTGGTTTAAATACTCCGTTTGGGTAATTTACTAAATAATAAATTCTGATAATTTTTTCATACCAACGGTTCATACCGGAAGTATTCATTAAATATCAGGAACTATGAAAAGGTCTGCACTACTATTTTTAGGTTTATTATTCAGCTATTCGATTAATGCCCAATCCATTGAATTAACCAAAAGCATTAATTCAAAATATCAGAGCAATACCCACAAAGATTTTGTGTATGCCGTCTCCCCTCAAACCATGAAAAATGATTTATCATGGTTTGAACTGGAAAAAAAGTTTTTCAACTTTCCCATAGCCATGGATCAACAAATGGCAAAAATAAGTGTACCACTGTCTGGTGATACAACATGGTCTTACAGCGAAAATAAACTTAGTACCGATACTATGTTTGTCCCAGAAACCTATAGTTATCAGTGGCTGAAAGGAGATAATGAAATAGCTTATCAATCAACAAATAACTCGTTTCGCTGGAACCGTGGCTTGGGAGAATGGAATAAAGAAAGAGAACAGAAATCATATTATTCTGCAGAAGCTATAGACAGTTCGTATTCGTTGAATTATTTACTCGGAGACTCAATTGCTTATACCGGCAGAAAGTACCGTTATGTAAAGGAGCCGACAGACGGGGCAGACCAAGAATATTTTATAGATAATTTCACACCTGAATTAGGTTGGTTCAAATATGATCAAATACAAAACTTCAGAAATGAAACAGGTTCGGATACTCTTACACTGAGATATCGGTATGATCTGGAAAATGCAGAATATTACCTTCAACAATTATACAGGTTTCAAAACTCAACCAATTATTATCTGAATGAGAATAAATATTATGATGAAGACGGGAATATCATCAATTGGTATTATACATATTATGAATATGAGGACGGTCGGGAAATTTACCAAATCAGTAAAACCCTGAATAATACTGCTGACGGATTGGTGGGACAGGATAGTGTTCGATTTATTTACACTGATGATTTCGTGGAAGGCCGCAGGTATACCTGGGGGGATTCGGCCTGGGTTTTGGACCGTCTATATAGAAGCTATCAGCGAACTATTCCCAACCCTAACTCAAATGACCAAAATAAGGACACCGTCACACAGGTGGACTCTGTGGTAACCTATAGTTTTTACCCGGACAGTACCGATGAAAACGGAGATCCGGTCATTGATGAGCCTATTTCAAGAAATGAAATGTATTACGATGAATTTGGCAATCAGGTTGAAGTCAGAAATTACCGGTTAGGAAATGGTGGGCTTGTTTTAGCAAGTAAAGCCGTTACCACTTTTGAATTGATCGGCGATACCTACCGATCAGTTGAATATGTTGGCCATACGCTCGATTATGTTTCAAACCAGTTATATAAGTCATTCCACTCCTACAGCCTATTCAATGAAGAAAACTTCAATTATGGTTATGAAGTGTACAATTTTGACGTAGATGGAGATACCACCTATGCAAGGGCTAATTATACGTATCGACCAAATGAGGGGACCACATTATACATTTACTATGACTGGGATTATGAGAAACAGGAAAAATATTTAAGGGATTACCGGCAATATCAGCGCATTATTGAAGAGGAAGGAAAATATATGAACCATAATACCTACTATAATCCAAGTACAAAAACCGGAAACCGATCATTTAATACCAATTATGACAGCCCCGGAATCTTTAATGATGGTCCTTTGATCGTATCAATGGGAGATACCCTGAGTTTTTATGTTAGTGCAAGAAATAAAGATATGAGTAAAGCACCGGTTAAAGTTACAAATATGCCGGAGTCCGCCAGTTTTGATGCCGAAAAACAAAAGTTCTTTTGGATTGTGGATGAAAATGAACCTGAGCCTATGAACTATACCGCGGAAAATCAGTTTGGGGTATCTGAGATAGAAGTAGTTTTCAGTGTTGACCCGGATGTAAATAGTATAGGAACAACGAATGAGATAACAGGCAATATCAAACAGTTCAGCCTTAGTCAAAACTATCCAAATCCTTTTAATCCAACCACACAGATCAACTACCAGATTCCGATAAGCAGCGAGGTATCCCTTAAAGTATATGATATGTTGGGTAGAGAGGTAGCAACATTAGTACAGGGTAAAGTTTCGGCTGGCGAGCATACGGTTCAATTTGATGCTTCAGACCTATCAAGCGGAATGTATATTTATCGTATTAAGTCTGGAAAAAATGTTCAAACGCGAAAAATGATGGTAATTAAGTAGCAGTAAAAGAGAAAGAGAGGGTGATTTGATGAGAGCATCTGCTACATCATATCAGCACTCTTTTTTTATGATTCCAGATCGCTTTTCATTCTGCTAAACCGAAGGGCACTGATCATCCAGTTAGGAAGATTTTTAGTTGGATCCCGCTTGGTCATATCGATATACCACCCTATTTTTTTTATAATAGGTACTTTATGGGTTTCTACAAACTCAATCAGCGTACCATCCGGATCTTCGACATAAGTAAAACGGCCGGCGGCTTCACCCATATCAAAACTGTTGGCAGAATCAACGGTAAAAGGAAACCCATTTTCGCCCAGTTCTTTTTCTAAGGCATCCATGCCTTGTACATCAAAACAAAGATGAATAAAACCAAGATCACCCCAATATCGGTCTTTGTAGATCTTACGTGGTTCTCGGCCTTTCACTTCAATAAGCTCAATTTCGGTAGGACCAAACATATTGCTAAAACCACCTTGCCGGGGTTTGGAGTGCCGTAAAAGAACGCGCCTGAATTCATCTTTACCACCAGGAAGGCCGTCAAGATCAGTGAAATTGCGGGTCTCATCATATATTATTTGGTCGTAACCCAGTACTTCAGAGTATAGTTTGCGAGCTTCTTCTATATCGGTAGAGCCGATCACAGCGCCAACTACACCTCCCGTAGATGAAGGCGTGTTAGTTTTGAAGAAATCCAGGCCCTTTACTACCTGCCAAATATTGCCATACAGATCCTTGACGAAGAAATTATATTCTCCAGCCGGATTTTTTGCTAAAGGAGTCAGGATATCCAACCCGGCACGCTTCATCTCTTTATGAGTCAGTGAAACATCAATAGATTTGATCTTTCCACAGTTGATGCCCAGGTCTCCTATTTTAATATCAAAATCAGCCGGTTGAGGTTTGCGACTGGTATATTGCCAGATCTCAAATCCACCTCCGCCTTTCATGTTAAGCGTTAATATAGCTGTACGGTCATGGGGCTTTCCACCGGTATATGGTAACATAAGCTCTGCCGTAGCGGCATCTTCAAACATTTTAATGTCCATTCCAAAATGCTTGCGGTACCAATTGGTCGCCTTATAAACATCAGGAATTCCAATTCCAATTTGCTGAATGCCGGCAATAACTTTTTCCATAAATTTTATACAATGATGACTATTAATCCGGCGCCAAAGTACGTTTTTTTGAGTTTGATATCAGGAAAAAAGAGGCGATTTATAGGTTTATGCGAAGCACAGGGTGTAAATATATAAGTGATTTTATCCCAGTCTTTTTCTTTTTGTGAGGTAAGCAAGAAGCGACTGGTCAAAGGCACTCTGCGTATCCATTTGCTCAAAATCAATCTCAAATTCGCTGCAAGCCATGCGGAATTTCTTGGTGTATTCCTCCACTTTTCTCTGATAATCTTCGCGCACCTGGGCCGGCAGAACTTCAACTTCATCTCCGAATTCCATGTCTTCAAACACAAACCGACGATCCGGAAAATCCAGGTCCCTTTCGCTTTTCTCTTCAAGTACATTGAAGAGAATAACTTCATGTTTTCGGTGCCGAAGATGTTTTAAAGCTGAAATTAATTCATCATGCTCGCCCGCATTTTCAAAAAGGTCCGTAATGATGATCACAAGGCTGCGGTGACTAAGCCGCTCTGCTACCTCATGGATGGCTGCAGCTGATGCTGTTTTCCGGCGAGCTGTATCGGTTTTTTCCTCACGAATAAGTTCACGCTCCAGTTCGGTATAAATTTGCCGAAGATGAGCATAGGTTGATTTAGCAGGAATAAAGGCGTCAATTTTAGAATTAAACGGTATAAGCCCACACGCATCTCGCTGCCTATGCATCATATACATTAAAGAGGCAGCAAAATGGATGCTGTATCTTAACTTTGTCCACTCGGCAAAATGCTTATAAAGCATGGAAGAGCTGGTATCAAGCATTACATAGGATCGAAGGTTGGTTTCTTCTTCATACTGTTTCACATAAAAACGTTCTTTTTTGGCATAAACTTTCCAATCAATATGCTTGAAGTCATCACCGGGATTATAGGGCCGGTGTTCTGCAAATTCTACGCTAAAACCGTGAAAAGGACTTTTATGCAATCCAGAAATAAACCCCTCAACAATTTTTTTAGCACGAAGTTCAAGGGATGATAATTTTGAAAGTATGTCGGGCTGAAGGATCAAAATATTTTGTTTAAATGATTAATTTGAAAGTAACCGATGGGAAAGTAATTATAAAGTTTTCTTGGTTTAAGCATGCAGAACAGAAAATCATTCATATCGAACGGCATCAGCCGGTTGAACTTGAGCGGCACGTTGAGCAGGATACCAGCTTGCCATAACACATAGTAACAAACTTGCTGACAGTATAATGATGACATCCACTGGGCTTATAAGTATAGGATAAGCATCAATAATAAACGCAGAGGAGAGTTTAACCAGCCCAAATTCCGCCTGCGCCCAACTGATGATCAACCCCAATGAACCGCCAATACCACATCCAATAAGGCCGATATATAAACCTTGTTTCCTAAAAATATCTTTAATGCCCTTTTTGCTATAACCCATTGACATCAAGATGCCAATATCTCGCTGCTTTTGTATCACGATCATAGTTAAGGAGCCGATAATATTTAATACTGCTACGATCACGATCAAAATTAAGATCACAAAAGAGCCCCATTTTTCCAGGTACATGACATCATAAAGTGGTTTTTGAAGGTCATACCAGCTTGAGATTTTAAAATCAGGCCCTACTATGGCTGAAAGTTCTTCTTTAACTCGTTCTGCATCTTCATTGTTATGAAGTTTTAGATCAATACCAGAGATAGAGTTTCTGACTCTGAATAATCGCTTGGCGGCTTCAATATCTACAAATACTTTTGGTGTCCCCGCTATTTGCTGTAAAAAATAAGTGCCTCTTATTTCAAAACGGAAAGTTTGAGGGACGGTTATTTGAGTAAGGGCGTTCTTCATACCCGCAGCACTCAGCAGAGCTACGTCGTCCTTTAAATTGAGCCGTGTTCGGTTTCGGAGATCCTGATGGATAATAAGGCCGGGAGTTCGTTCTTTTACTGAAATGTCAAACACGCCGCTGGTGATGCTTTGTTCAATATCTACCAATTGGAAAAACAGATCTCGATTCACCCCTTTTACTTCTACAACCTCATTTTCTGAACCCTCCACGGCCAGTAAGGCCTTCCCTTCTACATAGGGAGAAATTACGCGCACTTCTGGAAGAGAACGAATTTGTTCGAGCATGTCTTCATTTTCCATAAAGGTTGGAGATGCCGACGACTCAATTCTCACGTCCGGATCATTGGATAGAAGAAAACCTTTGATGACATCAAAGAAACCATTGAAAACGGATAAAACCACGATCAGCAGTGCAGTACCTATGGTTATGCCGGTTATGCTTATAAAAGTAAGGGTAGAAATAAGTGAGATATGTTTCCGCGAAAAAAGATATCGCCTTGCAATAAATCCGGAGTTCTTCATGGCTTCAAAATATAGAATCAAGCAATTGAAAGCACTTTAAATGAGCACAGAGATTTGTTAAAGTTTTAGTATCTTTATGACCCTTACAAAATTTAACTTCGGTGATGGGTTCAACACTTCAAAAAGAAATTATAGCTTCCATTTCAGACGGTTCACATGGTGATCCGTTTTCTGTGCTCGGGCTACACAAAGAAAAGATCAAAGGGAAAGAGAAATTAGTAATACGGGCCTTTAGGCCTGAGGCTAAATCCGTGATGGTCGTGATTGGAAAGAAGAAGTACGAACTTGACCGCATTTCTGATGAAGGGCTTTTCGAGCATGTTTTTTCAAGAAGAAAAAAAATGTTTTCCTATGAATTAGAAATTACCCCTTATGAGGGAAATACATTTACTGTAGTTGATGCCTACCAATTTAATTCAAGCGTAAGTGATTTTGACCTGCAGCTTTGGGGTGAGGGAACCCACCATAAGGCGTATGAATTTATGGGAGCTCATCAGCGGGTAATAGATGGAGTCGAAGGAACACATTTTGTGGTGACGGCACCTTCTGCAACCCGTGTTAGCGTAATCGGTGTATTCAATAACTGGGATGGCCGTGTTCACCGTATGCGGAAATTTCATGATCAGGGTCTTTGGGAAATCTTTATTCCTCACGTTACAGAAGGGGACATCTATAAATATGAGATCAAGTCCCCCGCGCAGGACCCGCCACTTAAAAAATCTGATCCTTTTGGATTTTTCTCTGAAATGCGGCCCAAAACCGCTTCTATTGTTAAAGACCTTGAAAGTTATGAATGGGGCGATGATGAATGGTTGGAAAAACGGCCAGACATACAAGACCATGAACAACCGATCTCGATCTATGAAATGCATCTGGGATCATGGCGCCGTAAAGTTGGCGAGGATCCGGGATTTCTGAGTTACAGGGAAACAGCCGACCAGTTAGTGCCATATTTGAGCGACTTAGGTTATACGCATGTTGAATTAATGCCGGTGGCAGAGCATCCATATGACCCTTCATGGGGGTATCAAATTACGGGATATTATGCAGTTACCAGCCGCTTTGGCACGCCGGAAGACTTTATGTATTTCGTCGATAAATGTCATCAAAATGATATCGGTGTTCTTATAGACTGGGTGCCGGCTCACTTTGCTAAAGATGAACACGGCTTACGGCGTTTTGATGGTACAAGCCTCTTTGAACATGATGATCCGCGCAAAGGCGAACATACAGATTGGGGTACTTGTATCTTTAACTATGGGCGAACAGAGGTTAAGAATTTCCTGATATCTAATGCCCTTTTTTGGTGTGATAAATTTCATATTGATGGACTTCGGGTTGATGCTGTAGCATCCATGCTATATCTGGATTATTCCCGGGAAGAGGGAGAGTGGCTGCCAAATAAATATGGTGGGCGTGAAAATATTGAGGCCATCGACTTTTTACAGGCTTTCAACGATTCGGTTCACCATCATTTTCCAGGTGTACTTACTTTTGCAGAAGAATCTACATCCTGGGGAGGAGTATCTCGCCCTACAGAAACCGGTGGATTGGGATTTGATTTCAAATGGAATATGGGATGGATGAATGATACCCTAACCTACATTGAAAAGGATCCGATATTTCGGAAATATCATCAGGACCAATTGACATTCTCCTTGATATATGCTTTTTCTGAGAATTTTATTTTGCCCTTCTCGCACGATGAGGTTGTACACATGAAGGGGGCTATGCTCTCTAAGATGCCGGGCGATGACTGGCAAAAATTTGCAAATCTGCGCTTGTTGTATTTATACATGTATGCTCATCCGGGTAAAAACCTGTTATTTATGGGTTGTGAGTTTGGGCAGTGGTCTGAATGGAGCGAAGCCCGGTCTCTGGACTGGCATCTACTGGAATGGGAAAAGCACCAGGGAATTCAGCTGTTGATAAAAGATTTGAATCGTCTCAATAATAACGAGAAAGCTCTCCATGAAGTCGACTTTGACTGGCGTGGATTTGAATGGATTGATATAAGTGATGCAGATAATAGTATTATATCATTTATCCGAAGAGCCAAAGATCCGGAAGATTTTATTGTGATTATTATGAATTTTACCCCCACAGTACAATATGGATATAGGATCGGGGTACCCCAAGCGGGTGAATATGAGATACTGATCAATAGTGACTCAGAATTTTATGGAGGCAGTAATGCCGGCGATGATAAGATCTATGCAGAATGGGGAGAATGGCATAATCAAAAGGCGAATATTTCAATAACTATACCACCTTTAGCGGGTGTAATATTAAAACCAAAGACTTAGACTATAGATGAGGTTTACACGTTCAAGCGGATGTTTAGTGCATCCAACATCATTTCCTGGAAAATATGGAATGGGGGATTTTGGATTTGAGGCTCGAACCTTTATAGATTTTTTAGAGCGTACACATCAATCGATCTGGCAAATTTTACCACTTTCACCAACAGGCTATGGTAATTCACCCTATGCAAGTTATTCAGCTTTTGCCGGCAATGTGTATCTGATCAGCCCTGATATTCTTCATAAAAAAGGACTGCTTTCCGAAAAAGAGATCCAGGAAATTCAGATGCCACAAAAAGTGGAGGCCGAATATGAGAAAGCCTTCGAAAATAAGGATCGCGTTTTCAAACTTGCTGCACAGCGATTTTATGAAAACCTAAGTAAAGAAGAGGAGCAAGCATTTAATGCTTTTAAGAAGCAGAATCAGCACTGGCTTGATGACTATGTGCTTTTTATGGCCTGTTTACTTCATTATGATAAACAACCCTGGAATACCTGGGATGAAGACCTTACCAAGCGCAAATCCAGTGCGCTAAAATCGTACAGGAAAAAATTCAAAGAAGAGATCGACCTACAATACTGGTTACAGTTTGAGTTTTATAATCAGTGGATGGATCTTAAAAAATACGCCAATGAAAGAGGAATTCGCGTTGTGGGTGATATCCCTATCTTTGTGGACCATAACAGTGCGGACGTATGGGCCAATCCTAAATATTTTGAAGTTGACGAGGAAGGAAACCGTCAGTTAATAGCAGGTGTTCCTCCCGATTATTTTAGTAAAACCGGACAGCTTTGGGGAAATCCCTTATATAAATGGGATGAATTGGAAAAAGATGATTATTCCTGGTGGGTTGATCGCTTTAAACACATGTTTGAGATGTGCGATGCTATTCGTGTTGATCATTTTCGCGGTTTTGATGCCTATTGGGAAGTTGAGGCCGGCCAAAAAACTGCAGAAGTTGGGAAGTGGGTTGAAGGGCCGGGTGAAAAACTATTTGATACCATTCTGGAAAAGTGCGGAGAACTTCCAATTATTGCAGAAGATCTGGGATTTATGACGGATGGGGTTCGCAAGTTGAGAGATAAATACAATTTCCCAGGCATGAAGATCATCCAGTTTGCCTTCGATTCAGACTCAACAAACAGCTTCCTGCCACATAATTATTCTCCTAACAGTGTAGCTTATTCAGGAACACACGACAATGATACAACCCTGGGATGGTACCAATCTGCCAAAGACGAAGAGCAGCATCGGGCCAGGATCTACACTCGCTCTAATGGTGAAAAAATGAATTGGGAATTTATTCGGCTTGGTATGCTTTCGGTATCAGATCAGGCTATATTCCCCCTTCAGGATTACATGAACCTTGACGGTGACCATAGAATGAATGTCCCCGGAACTTCGTCTGGTAACTGGCTTTGGCGCTATACTTCCGACATGTTAAAAGCTGTGGATGAAGAACAAATACATCATCTGATAGAATTAAGTAACCGCAAAATCGAAAGCAATTCTTAACTAAAAGCCCGTTTTATATAGAAACCGTGTTTTTGTATATTTCAGGCTTAGATATTTTAAATAACAAATATGTCGTTCTCACTAAATCACTTACCAAAGCGAACAGAAAAACCCAGAACTGAAGGTATCACTCTTATATTAGATAAGGGGTACAGCGTCAGGCAAGCAGAAGATTTTGTTGAAGCCTGTTCCAACTACATGGACATTGTGAAATTGGGTTGGGGCACATCTTATGTGACTCAAAACCTTTCTCAAAAA
This sequence comes from Gracilimonas sp., assembly GCA_031580945.1. Lineage (GTDB taxonomy): Bacteria > Bacteroidota > Rhodothermia > Balneolales > Balneolaceae > Gracilimonas. The sequence continues at coordinate 15,063 of JAVLBT010000003.1, read as the reverse complement.
ATTGAAGCGTATCAAAATGCTGAGATTCCGGTTTATTTCGGAGGCACCTTATTTGAAGCTTATGTTCTTCGAGATCAGCTGGATGCTTATGTAGAGCTTATGAAAAACTACAACATAAGCCATGTTGAGGTTTCCAATGGAACAATTTGGCTATCTGATGACAGAAAACAAGCTATTATCAGAGAGCTGAGCCAAGAGTTTACGGTATATTCAGAAGTTGGAAGTAAAAACCCAAATGATATCATTCCTCCATATAAATGGGTTAAGATCATTGAACAAGAACTTAAGGCTGGAGCTGAAAAAGTAATTTGTGAAGCCAGAGAAAGCGGGACCGTTGGCGTATTTCGCCCAAATGGAGAAGTAAGGTCAGGGCTTATTGAAGAGATCACAGACCAAATTCCGCAAGAAAAATTGATCTTTGAAGCCCCACAAAAAGAGCAACAAGTCTGGTTTATTCGAAAGTTCGGAAGTAATGTAAACCTGGGAAATATCCAGCCTGCAGATGTAATTTCTGTTGAAACCCTGCGTTTAGGTCTTCGCGGAGATACCCTATTGGATTTCTACTCCCTTGACGATGATGAAGATCTGAACAAAGTAATGAACGATAATAATCCGATATCAAACACAGAAAAATAGTAATCACTGAGAGTATATATTTATGAAAATTCTTTACGTTGCAGCAGAAATATCCCCATTTGCACGAATGACTTATACCGCTGATCTTCTTCGCTTTTTACCGGCATCCCTGCAGGATAAAGGTTTTGAAATACGAATACTGCTTCCCAAATATGGAACCATTAATGACCGAAGAAACCGGCTCCACGAAGTTATTCGTCTTTCAGGAATAGAGGTTGAAGTAGGCGATAAAGTTGAGAGTATGAAAATTAAGGTAGCAAGCATTCCCAATGCTAAGCTACAGGTGTATTTCTTAGACAACGATACATATTTCAAGAGAAAAGGATTGTTCAGAAAGCCAGATTCTGAAGAATTTTACGAGGACAACGACGAACGATTAGCCTTCTACAATAAAGGAGTGCTTGAGACAGTTATGAAACTTGGCTGGGAGCCAGATATCATCCATTGCCACGACTGGCCTGCCGGATTAACTCCACTGCTGGTTAAGACGTTGTATAAAGATGAGAAAATATTCCAAAACACGAAGATCGTTTATAATTTGCATCATCCTATAAATGAGGGTGATTCTGATTCTTCACGAGTTTTGGAATTACTTGGACTTCCCGCCGATACAGACATCGACAACCTTACGGAAGAAGGAAAAGTGGATCTCCTTAAACTCGGACTCAAATACAGTGACCATGTTGTCACCGGCAATTATTTAAAAGATGAGTTTGACGATGTATTTGATGAACTTGGTATTGAGCCAACTAAAATACAAGGATCTCCAGAGGACGTTTCCGATAAGTTTGCCGAGTACTACCGAACCATTTCTGACGCAGAATAACAGATAGAGAACTTTAAATATTTATTTAATGACCATATTTAATAAGGGAATTTTCTCCTTATGTGTAGTATTCATTGCCTTTACAATTTTAATTACCGGGTGTGAAGACCCTGGAAGTGTAGGCAGCGAATTTGTTGAAAGTCCACAACTTACTTTTGACACACTGAATGTTGAACAAACAGAACTCCTCAGTTATAGCGGTTACTCCGGAGGCTTAAATTTTATTCCAATGGGTTATTATTCTGATGCTCTATTTGGAGAGGTTAATGCTATAGGATTATTCCGGCCTATTCGCACACTGGCTGTATCAGATACAATTGAAATAAAGGAAGACTTTGACCTTAAGCTTCAACTACAAATTGACAGTTTAGAAGTATATGGCGACACTCTTTCCACAGCAGGCTATTCTGTTCGTGAAGTTTCTTCGATTTGGAGAGAAAATGCCCTTACAATAGATTATGACATTCAGCTGGGAAATGAGATTGGGCAATTTACGATCAGTCCCGATCAAGATCAGGTTACCATAGATTTAAGTGACGCTTGGGTCGACGAATACAAAACCTGGTATTTTAGTGAATTAAGCAGGCCAGATTCTGCATATAGCCTGGATTTTAACGGATTGGCGATTGTTCCAGATCAACAAAGTTCAAAAATATCTTTTGCTCAGGCCAGTTCATCTCGGTTTATGCTCATCAATTATACTGCACCTGATACTACAGATACTTTAACTGTTTCGCTGAAAGACCATGGATATATCTTGGACAGATCGGGACAGGTCATTAGCCCAAATACCGTTCCAATACATACAACCTTAGAAGGAATGCTGAATATAACCCTGCCCGTAGCTGAATTAGAAGCACAAGCTGCCGGTAACAATATCATCAGAGTTGATTTGGTATTTTATGAAGCCAGAACGGAGCTGGAAAGCAGTTTGCCTACTAATCACTCAAGGCTCCCGTTGAATTCGGTGAATTTTGATTTATATGAATCTTTTGAGCCGGCTTTTGAATATCAATTCGGACAGGTAGAATTCCGTGGAACTGCAGATCCGGACGAAGATTTGTTTAGGGCAAACATAACGACGTTCGTTAATAATATTTTATATGGTGAGGAAACCAGGAACAGGTTGGTTTTGGGTGCCGGTTTAACATCCGGAGCAGTACGCTCTTCGTTGTTTTATGATATAACTGCCCCCGAAAATGTACGCCCAAAAATAATTATTACATCTTTAGAAGATTAATGAAAATGAAGTTTTTTAGAACAATATTGGTGGGTGTAGTTTTAGTAACATGTTCCGCCATCACAAGCTATGCCCAGGTTGAAGAAACAAGTATCAATAATAGCGGATCATTTTATTCACTATTCGGAATAGGTTTTCCCACAGACCATAATACCTCCAGGGAATTAGGTATGGGTATTGTCGGAGTTTCATTAGGAGGAATTCAGTCAAACTCTCTGCAAAACCCTGCACTTTGGGGTAGTAACGCTTTCACAACTATTTCAACAGGATTCAATCTATCCCAATTTCAAACAAGCAATGGTACTTCCGAAAATGTAAATTCATTACTTGAGCCAGGGTATTTTCAGGCAACAGTTCCATTATTAAAAGAAAAACTGGCTTTTTCTGCCTCAATGTATTCAGTAACTCGGTCGAATTATCGCTTTGTAACTTTCGATTCGTCTGCCACAACTCAAAATAATACGGTGGAATTTGGGACCGACATCAGGGGGACTGGGGGAATAAATAAGTTGGAACTTGGTTTGGGTTGGAAAATATCTAAAAACCTTTCCATAGGTTATGCCCCTTCTTTAGCTTTTATTTCACAGAGTAGCTCAAAAGATGTATTTTTTTCTGAAGCTGGATTTGGGAACAATAGTATAAACTCAAAAATTACAGGTACTGCTTTTGGGCACCGTTTAGGTGCATTATTTACTATGAGAAAAGTGCTAAGCTCAAAAGATAGGATTTCAATAGGTGCAACGGCTAACCTGCCCATCAATATCGATGCTAACAAAGAAACAACTGCAACGAAATTTGTAGATGGAAGAGATCAGGAAATTCAGTTAAATGATGGAGAATCAGGTGAAATCAGGTTGCCTATGGAAGCAAAAGCTGGCTTTACCTATTATCCAAGTAATTTTGTTAACTTTTCGGTTGAAGGCCTTTATGAGCAATGGTCGGATTATAACTCTGATTTTACCTTGACCGGTAATAATGCCGACATGCAGGACCGCCTTAAGGTCGGTTTTGGTGGTGAATATCACCCTTATAGAACAAATTCAGGTGCTTTTTTATCAAATTTTAGATATAGTGGAGGGGTAAGTTATGATTCGGGCCATCTTGAGATTGAAGGAGAAAAAATAAACACTCTTTGGTTTTCTGCTGGTTTAGGAATAATTTCACCACGCTCTAGTTCTACTGTAGACTTTGGTATACGCTATGGCTTGAGAGGCACCACAAATCAAGATCTTATCCGAGAAAAAATTTGGACATTCAATATTTCAGTAAATTTATCTGAATTAATGTTCATACGGAGAAGATTTCAATAACCTATATAAATAATCCTTCTATAATATTTAAACTACAAAAATAGTTTATTCATTAATGGTATAAATAAGCAAAAGAACGATGAAGAAATTAATACTTCTCATAGGGATATTTTTTGTTAGCTCTTCCCTTACCCACGCACAAGCAAATTGTAATGAAACTCCACCGGATGGGTTGTCACCATTGGCTGCTTATTCACTTTTTTACTCTAATTATAAAAATGGGGATTATGAGTTTGCACTCAAATATGGAAAGTGGATGATGTGCGCCAAGCCCGAAAAACTTGAAGGGAATCCGCAATTTAAACTTCAAACCCAATACAATCGTCTGACAAAGATCTATGAGGAGATCGGTCGCTCTAAAGATAGTGATGAAGAAAGATCTGCATATATAGATACAGCACTTACCCTGTTAAATGAGCAATTGGAACTTTTTGGAACCAATGAAGAAGAACGGTTCGATATCATATTTAAAAGAGGGCGATTCTATCAATCAAATTATAACTATATCGAGGACGGATTAGAAAAAGCATATAAAGATTATGAGACGCTTTTTGAAATTAATCCCGAAAGAGCCGTTTCAATGGGAGATGGTTATTATCTTAGACAAGCACTTGGTAATTTAGTGAGTAAAGGAGAAAAAGAACGAGCCCAGGCAATGATCGATCTCGCTAAACCTCATGCTACCGGAGATAAACTCGATTTTATTGAAGAGCAGCAACAAGAGTTATTGGGATCTCCTGAAGAACAGATTGCCTATTTTGAACCAATTGTTGAGCAGAATCCTGAAGACATAGATGCATGGAAGGCTTTAGCTGAAGCTTATGATGAATTGGGTAATCGAAGTAAATTAAAATCAGCCCGTCAAAAAATTAACGAACTCGAACCTACTTTTGATAGTGCTTTAGAACTTGCTGAATTAGCACAAAGTAATGCTAACTATGCTGAAGCTGATAAATATTTTAATCAGGCATTAGACAGAGCAGAGGAAGAAGCCGTTAAAAGAGATATTTATTTAGATCTTGCCGATGCAAATATAAGTATGGAAAGGTTGAGTAAAGCCAAACAGTATGTTCAACAAGCAATAAATATTGACCCGAAACATGGAAATGCCTATATAAAAATGGCAACCGTGTTTGGTGCGGCGATTACGCAATGCACACAAGACCGAAAATTACAAGCGGAAGACAAGGTCGTTTATTGGCTGGTTATTGATTATTTGAATAAAGCAAAATCTGTAGATTCATCTGTTTCTAATACGGTCAATAGTCAGCTTTCGAGATACGAGGAAGTTACACCGAATACAGAAGATAAATTCTTTACACTTAGCCTTGAAGACGGTCAGTCAATTAAGGTGGATAGCTCTCTGATGGGTTGTTACGGCTTTATCAATGAATCCACAACGGTTCGTTAATTTGGTATAAAGAAAAACATTTGTATCTTTTCTTATCCACATTACGTTACGGTGCAGGAATTAATATTCTGCACCTCTTTTTCTTGCCTTCCTCTTTATGTAATCATAAAAATTAAATTACACCACTTTTCGATATCGGGAGAAGGTTTTATTTGAAACTGTATAGAAAAACTTATGGCACGCAGAAAAAATAAGCGGAATAATAAAAAGCAAAATAACCGGAATAAGGGTGGCAATGTATTTATCCCCAAATTTCACTGGAAAAATAATCAGGGAATAGCTGGTCAGTATGCCGGTGTACTGGAAATCAATTCAAAAGGGTGGGGATTTATTCGCAAGTTGGATTATGAATTTTCATACCAACCGCAAGATCCTTTTTTGAAACCCGACGAAGTTAAAAACCTTGATTTACGTCCTGGTTTAGTATTGGAAGGGGAGTTTGAAGAAGACAACAAAGGCCATAAGCATGTAGCATCTGTTGACTATGTGAATGGAAAGCCGGTTGATGCCTGGAAAAAATCAAGCAGGTTTGAGCGGCAGACTCCAATTATGCCCGTTGACTGGATAAAACTTGGTTATAACGCTGACGATGTGGAAATGCGGGTTATCGACCTTGTAGCACCAATAGGAAAAGGGCAACGGGCATTGATCGTAGCACCGCCGAGAACGGGAAAAACAGTTTTGCTGAAAAAAATAGCGAAATCACTCAATGATAATTATGATGATGTTCATGTAAGTGTGCTTCTGGTGGATGAACGTCCTGAGGAAGTGACGGACTTTATCAGAACTACAAATGCTGAGGTTTTCGCATCCTCCAACGATAAGAATACACAAAGCCATATTAGAATTACCGAAATGGCTCTGGGATATGCCAAAAGAAAAGCAGAAATGGGTGAAGATTCTGTATTACTCATCGACTCCCTGACACGGCTGGGCAGAGCTTATAACGCTATTCAAAGCAATAGTGGAAGAACATTATCCGGTGGTTTGGATATTCGTGCGCTTGAAATTCCGAAGAAAATATTTGGTTCAGCCCGCAAAATAGAAGGTGGGGGTTCGTTAACGATCATAGCAACCTGTTTGATCGAAACAAATTCAAGAATGGACGACCTTATATTTGAAGAGTTTAAAGGGACGGGAAATATGGAGTTGGTGTTAGACCGTGAGTTGGCAAACGACCGAATTTATCCTGCAATAAATATTCAGGCGTCCGGGACAAGAAATGAACATAAGTTTATTACTGACTCGCTGGAAGAACGAAATATGGTACGACGTTATCTGCTCAAGAAATCACCAAAAGAATCTATGTTGGGACTTTTGAAAGTGCTCAAGAATACAGACAGTAACCAAGAGTTACTTAATCAAATTGCAGCATTGGCTTAATCACTTTCCCAAACCATCTGGGCAATAAATATGTAATGAGAGAAGGGGATTTCCGGAAGCAATTAAAATCAGCCGGTTCAATATTGTTGTTCTACTAAAGAAATTACATCAAACTACAGGAAGAGAATTATCAATTTCCTTAACCCAGCGTTTCATGCCCCCTTTCAAGCTGATAACGTGCTGAAAGCCTTCATTAATCAGTAAATGGCAAGCATCCTTACTGGTATTTCCTGAACGACACATCACGATCAACTCTTGGTTTCTTTCTTGCCTAATCTCATCTAAACGATCTTCTAATTCGTGGTAAGGAATATGATACCCGCCCAAATTGGAAACCAAATATTCATGATAATCTCGTACATCCAGCAAGAAAAAAGGGTCTCCGTTTTCTTTTCGATCTTTAAGTTGCTGAACCGTAATGGATTTCATAATTCAATTCGTTATTTATTACGAAGTATATCGATCTAATTTGAACTGTTTGCCAAGATAAAGTTTTTTTGCCTTCTCATCTTCGGCGAGTACATCTGCCGAGCCTTCCATTAAGATCTTCCCTTCAAACATTAAATAGGCCCGATCTGTAATGGCAAGTGTTTCATGTACGTTATGGTCTGTAATCAAAATACCAATGTTTTGATGTCTCAGGCCAGAAACTATTTCCTGTATATCCTCCACGGCAATAGGATCAACACCGGCAAAGGGTTCATCCAGTAATATAAATTTAGGATCTGTAACCAAAGCACGAGCAATTTCTGTCCGTCTTCTTTCGCCCCCTGAAAGACTATACCCTTTACTATGAACCACTTTATGAAGCCCAAACTCTTCAATAAGTTTATCAACTTTAAGGTCAATCTCTTTTTTTGGTACTGATAAGAATTGCAATACCGATTCTAAATTTTCCCGAACGGTTAAATTTCTAAATACACTTGCTTCCTGCGCCAGGTAACCTATTCCCATTCGGGCTCTTTTATACATTGGCTCCCGCGTCAGGTTTTTGTCATTCAAAAAGATCTTCCCGGCGTTAGGTTTAACCAATCCAACCATCATGTAAAAGGTTGTGGTTTTTCCGGCGCCGTTGGGACCCAGCAATCCAACAACTTCACCTTGTTTAACATTTATGGATACATCATCTACAACCGTGCGTTTCCGATAGCGTTTAACTAAGCCTTCGCTATGTAACATTAAATCTGGTTGAGGCTCGGTAGTCATAAAATGATATTAGGCCATAGATAGTGAATTGAGGATAGACTCAAAAATGGGTTTACCGTCTTCTGAGCCCAATAGTTTTTCCATGGCCCGTTCAGGGTGAGGCATCATACCTAAAACATTTCTTTCAGCATTACATATACCAGCGATATGGTCGACAGAACCATTGAAATTAGCTTCCTTGGTGAGTTCTCCGTTAGCATCACAGTAACGAAAAAGAATTTGATCGTTATCCTGAAGAGACTTTAAGCCATCATCATCGATAAAATAATTTCCTTCTCCATGTGATACAGGGATATCAAGAATTTGCCCTTCAGTTAAACCAGAAGTAAAAAGGCTGTTCGTTGACTCAGTGCGGATAAAGACATTCTTACAAACAAATTTCAGTTTTTCATTATGCATCATAGCACCGGGGATGAGTCCGGCTTCCAATAAAATTTGAAAACCATTACAAATTCCCAAAACCGGCCCTCCATTATCTGCAAATTTTACGACTTCTTGCATTACAGGAGAAAAACGAGCGATAGCTCCTGAACGTAAATAATCTCCATAAGAAAAGCCGCCGGGGACGATCAAAAAATCTATGCCCGTTAGGTCGGTATCTTTATGCCAAAGGAATTTTACCTCTGAGTGCATCACGTGCTTAAGGGCGTGGTAAGCATCATGATCGCAGTTTGAACCGGGGAATACGATTACGCCAAATGTGGCCATATTTTTATCCTTTTATTTCGGTAACAAGTTGAATTTCTTTTAGGACACCGTCTATTTGCAGGCACTCTTCGAATTCGCCTTCGTGGACGGTGGCTTTGCCTTCGTTATGTACTTTCCATGTCATGTCCTCTGCCTTGGAAAGACTACATCCGGTAGCTTTCATTAATTGTGAAATTACTTCTTCGAATGTATGTATATCATCATCATAGAGGATAAGTCGCCACGGGGTGTTAACCGAATCTTCGACTTCTTGTTCTGTTTCAGTTTTTGTGATTTCTTCAGTTTCCGACCCAGACAATTCGATGACGTCGATATGTGTAGAGAAGGAAATCATAGGTTACGATTCAATCGTGATTTCGAAATCTTCCATAACTTCATTGGCAAGAAGTTGTGTGCAGGCAGATTCCACAATTTCTTTAGCAGCAACCTCATCTTCTGCCTCCACATCAAGTTCAATAAATTTACCTATTCGTACTTGCTGAACTTCCTTCAACCCAAGATTTTGAAGAGCATGATGTGCAGCTTTACCTTTGGGATCTAAAATAGATGGACGGAGCGTGACGTTTACTTTCGCTTTGTACATAATTGAGCTTCGTTTAAGTGAGGGTCAAAGTTAACCTTTCTGTAACTTAGCTGCTAACTTCTCTTTGAGAATACAGTAGTCAGAACCCAGGATTTAAATTTTTCTTCTGAGTACAGAATCAGGAGTTCTGATTACCTATTTATAAGGAACTCTTCAGTTTAATCTATTTAAAACCTCCTCTTTCATCTCCATAACATTCATTTCATCCGCCTCCAGCCAATGCACAAAATCCCAACGCTTGTACCAGGTAATCTGCCGTTTTGCATAACGGCGTGTGCTTGTTTTGATCTTCTCGATCGCCTTTTGCAACGTCCATTCTCCATCCAAATATTTAATAATCTCCTGATATCCTACTGTATTCAGTGATTGGAGATCTTTGGGATACTTTTTAAGAATTGTTTCTACTTCCTCAACCAATCCCGACTCCACCATTTTATCGACTCTTTGATTAATACGATCATAGAGTTTTGGTCTTGGCCATTTCAAACCAAATACGATGGTGTTTTCACCGGGCCGAATTTCCCCCTGTTGATGAAAGCTGCTAAACGGTTTTCCAGTTTGCATCCAAACGTCCAGTGCTCTGATAATTCGCTGTCGGTTCATACCATCCATTTTATCCGTATACACAGGATCAACGGCAGAAAGTTTGTTATATAATGAGGATATCCCATCCTGTTCGGCCTCTTTTTGGAGTTGAGCGATGTTTTCTTCATTTGCCTCCGGCATTTCATTGAAGGGTTGAATCAAGCTTTGAATATGAAGGGTACTTCCTCCTGTATAGATCACATGACTGGATGTTTTCAAAATTTCATGCTCCCAATGTTCGGCACGTTTCTGAAATGCCATCGCGTTATCTTCTTCCTCTAATTCAAGATTCGAAATGTTATAATGAGGAACGCGATTTAGTTCTTTCTCGGTAGGCTTAGCGGTTCCAATATTAATGTGCTTATAACACTGCCGGGAATCTGCAGAGATAACAGAGGTGCTCAAATCCTCTGCAAGGCGAATGGAAAACTCTGTTTTACCGGATGCTGTAGGGCCTAAAATTATGATGCGCAAAAAATAACGTGTTTAAGTGTGAACGTGATTACCTCGCAATATAACCATAACATAATAATACGTTCACGCACTAACACTTAAACACATTAAATATCAAAACGTAGAGAAATTCGATGAGTAAAGCCTAAATCGCTTGAGGCACCCGCAAAGCTGGCGAACCCATAATCCAAAATAAACGATGAGACCTTCAATCCCAGACCTAAAGTAGGGGAAACCGTGAAACCTGATACAGGATCGGTAATGAAATCCGTTAAACCGGCCCTTAAAGCGATCACATCATTATAGGTGACTTCTGCTCCAATATGTGGTTCCATACTCATACGTCCGAGATTGATGTAGTAGGCTTGTCTGTTTTCAAACAAAAGATCTATGTCGGCTGCGGCCGTAACCAAAAAATCTTCGCCGATAGGGAATAATTTGGCTACTCCCATTTTTAATGAGGGAAGTACGTATTCATTTTGTCCGGTTGGCAATGTAGCACCAAGGCTGTCAAATTGAGTTTCATAGTCACCAAAAGCACCTTCATCAACATCCCACATTTTCTGCATCGTGGTAAGATCTTGTACGGAAACCCCCAAAATAGCGAAATCTGTCTTGTATTTGGCGCCAACATCCAGGCTATATCCCCAAGCCTCAGCAAAGGGACCTAATTTGTGGTGAATAACCTTTGCAGATGCGCCGTAGGAGAGTTGGTCTGTTCGCTGTGTTGCATAGGAAAAAAAGACGGCCATATCAGCGGCACTAAACCGTGTAATATAATTCTCCACATTTCCTTTGGGTTGATTTCGCTCTCTGTCCCAGGCATTTAATGTGTTGGCGATATTGTCCACGCCCTGCCGAAAGAAACTAATTGCAATGGTTCCCTTCTCATTTTTTAAGGGCATTGCAGCAGCTCCGTAATCATACCCAACAATCCCGCTGAAACGTTCGGAATGCATATACATTACTTGTGGTGACTTGATTTCGGTAAGACCTGCAACATTCCAGTAGGCAGCTGTAACATCATTTGCCAAAGCGACCTGTGCAGATCCCATGCCAAGAGCTCTCGCACCACTTCCAGTGGATAAAAAGTCGTTACCATATTTAGCCTGTGAGGACTGAGCCAGGGATATTACAGGAATCAATAAAAAAATCGCAAGCGCTGAAGAATAGCGGTTCATCTTAAAACAGTGATAAATTTAAATTACTGTAGCGCTAAAACGATAAAATCAGTGACTTGTTTGGGATAAATTTGCTCTTTCAGCGGTTGCAGAGAGAGTCAGTATTTCTTAGTATAAGCACACTGAAACCAAAGGGCAACTGCGGCTTTAAAAATGCCCTTAAATCATTTTAAATCTTGCGTATATGAAATTTTCTGTATCGAGTAATGAACTAAACCAAGGACTTTCGGCCGTTATTGGAGCCGTTCCTTCCAAGGCAACACTGCCTATTCTCGAAACCATTCTATTTGAGAGTGAAGATGGCAAACTGAAGCTAACTGCAACTGATCTTGAGATCTCTATTATTGAATATATCAACGCTGATATTGAAGAAGAAGGAGCTATTGCTATTCCGGCACGTCGTTTATTGGAGACGCTTCGGCAGCTTCCTAATATTCCTGTTTTCTTTGACGTTGACGATCGGATGAACATTAATTTCCGAACCGACAAAGGGACTTATAAGTTAGTAGGAGAAGATTCTGATGAGTTTCCTGAAGTTCCAAATTTATCGGAAGGCACGATCATTACCACTACTTCGGAGTTAATGCATAAAGCCATCCATAAAACCCTTTTTGCTGTTTCCAGTGATGACCTTAGGCCTGCAATGATGGGCGTTTATTTCCAAATTGGTACGGATGAAAGTAAGTTTGTGGCCACTGATGGTCACCGTTTAGTAAAATATACGAGTCGTGATATAAAGGCTGAAAATGACGTTAATTTCATCGTCCCGGATAAAGCACTTTCCCTTATTCAAAAAACAATTGATGGGGAAAACTGTGATTTAACAGTCACTGAAGATCATGCCCGGTTTAAAAGCGGAGGTACGATTGTTATTACGCGTTTGATCAATGAGCAATATCCAAATTATGATTCAGTTATACCGCGCGATAACGACAAATTCCTGACGATCAGTAAAGATCAAATGCTTTCCACGGTAAAGCGTGTTGCTATATTTTCGAGCACCACGACTCGTCAGATTCGACTTCAATTGGGGTCAGACAAACTTACGATTCGTGCAGAAGATCTTGACATGAGCAGTGAAGCTAAAGAGACCATTGGCTGCGAATATTCAAATGAAGAGATGGAAATAGGATTTAATGCAAAATATTTGGGGGATGTTCTCAGCAATATTGACGATGAGGAAGTCACCTTCGAATTTTCTTCACCAAACCGAGCCGGTATTGTAAAACCATCTGAGGAAAACGAGAACGAAGATATTCTGATGCTGGTGATGCCGGTGATGCTCAACAGCTATGCCTGATGAGTCAAATAATTACCCTCACAACTGATTTTGGCACACAAGACTATTACGTGAGTGCCATGAAGGCGGTCATGCTTGGCATTGCTCCGGATGTTCGTTTTGTAGATGTGTCACATGATATTCCCCCACAGGATATCATGGCGGGTGCATGGGTGATTCGTAATACAGCTTTTCTTTATCCTCCGGGAACGGTGCACTTGGTGGTTGTAGATCCGGGAGTAGGAACTTCTCGTCATCCGGTCGCATTGAAGATCAGGGATCAATATTTTGTAGGGCCTGATAATGGAATCTTTTCGCTTTTCTTTAATGAATTTGAATACGAGGCTTGTAAGCTGAATAATGCTGAATTTTGGCAAGAAGCTGTTTCAAATACCTTTCATGGGCGGGATGTTTTTGCTCCTGTTTCGGCTCACTTAAGTAATGGCGTTTCTTTAAATGAAATTGGTGAACCCATTGAAGAACTGGTGACTTACCATTGGGCCGTTCCTATAGCCGATAAAGATGGATTACAGGGCTGGGTATTACATATCGATAGATTTGGAAATCTTGTCACGAATCTTACCCAAAACCTGATCGAAGATCATCTTAAAAAAAAGAAAGTGAAAATATACGTTGGTAATACCATGCTAAATAAGGTCGTTTCTACTTTTGGTGATGTGGAAGAAGGAGAACCGGCCGCATTTATAGGTAGTTCTGGCAATCTGGAGATCGGGATCAACAAAGGAAATGCTGCCCGAATGCTTAGTGTTGACAAAGGCGCACAAATATCAATTGTATTACAGAAGTAGTTCAACCAAACAGGGGTAACTTACTGTAACACATTTTGATGCTCAGCGTATTCCTCAAAAAAATGGATCAATATGAAATTAGAACTACGTTCTCCGGTTGATGAGCGAGCTGGAATTCACGTTCCGGATGAAGCTGCCCGACTCTCTAAACCTTTTAATGGCACAGTTGGGTCCAAAGAAGGGGATGAATATCAAGTGAAAAATAATATCGTTGACCTACTGGGTAAAGAGCCTGAATTTACTTCAATAGCTCAAAGTACCAACCACTGGAAGATTACCGCTGCAATTTATGAAGATATTTGGCGAAAACGCTCGCTTTCATTGCTTTCCGGAGAAGAATTCCCCATTGAGAAAGAACACGAGCTTTTAATTGACTGGACCGCTCCACAAAAAAACGGATGGTATTTAGACCTGGGATGTTCTACCGCTCTTTACGGGAGAGCACTCAAAGCAGCACAGAAAGAAGCCAATATTGTAGCGCTTGATTTTTCCTCACAGATGCTGGAAGAAGCCCGGCTTAAAGCAGAAGCGGATGAAACAGACATGTATTTTTTGCGCGCTGATGGGTGTGAGTTGCCTTTTTTCTCCAAAACATTTGATGGAATTGTGATGGGCGGAACCCTCAATGAACTCACAGAAGAACTCAAAGTACTCTACGAAGCCAAACGAGTTATCAAAGAAGATGGCGTCTTTTTCATGATGCATCTCATCAAATCGGATGCTTGGTATGGCCGTTTACTTCAAGAATCAGCCGCTATTGGTGGCATCAACTTCTGGACGGTGAATGAAAGCAATAAGCTTTTCAGGCAAGCAGGATTTGAAGTAGAAGAGCAGTTAGTGAAGGGGATTGTTTGTTTTACAAAGCTAAAGCCGGCATAGCCGGAATGTTGAATTATAAATTTTGAATGTTAAATGTGTTGTTCAACGCCATTTAACATTCAAAATTCAACATTTAAAATTTCTTCTACATCTGATCCGGAGCCGAAATTCCCAAAATTCCTAATCCATTTCTAAGTACTTGGGATACGGCTTTCGCCAATTCCATTCGGGCTTGAGCCAGGTTTTTATCTTCTCCTAAAATGCGGCAATCGTGGTAGAATGTGGTGAAAGCAGAAGCCAACTCATTCAGGAATGTGATTACGTGATGAGGTTCTCGAAGCCGGGCAGCATTGCCGATAGTTTCAGGAAATTTTAACATGGTTTTGATCAGTGTGATCTCACTTGAATGCGTCAATAAACTCAGATCAACATCTTGGGAGAAGTCATATTCATCTTCCACTTTTCGTAAGATGCTGGAGATACGCGCATGAGCGTATTGGAGATAAAACACCGGATTCTTTTCGCCTGCTTCTTTAGCCTGACCAATATCAAATTCCAGGTGTGTATTTGGTGATCGCATCAGGAAGAAGAAGCGGGTTACATCGGCACCGACTTCATCCATGAGCTCATCAAG